>NZ_JBITGS010000012.1:54081-275773 GCF_044457265.1 Streptomyces sp. NPDC050564
CCGGGGGGGGCGTCGCCCGCGCCCCGCGGGGGGGGGGGGGGGGGGGGGGGGGTTTTGGGGGGGGGGGGGGGGGGCCCCCCCCCCCAGGAACGGGAATGGGCAGGGACGGCGAGGGCGCGAAACCCTCGGCTCAGCCCTCCGTCAGGCCCTCCACCAGCGTGTCCGCGGCCCGGTACGGGTCGAGTTCCCCCGCCACGATCCGCTCCGCGAGCGCGCTGAGGCGACGGTCGCCGTGCAGGTCGCCGATGCGCTGGCGCAGGGCGGTGACGGCGATCGTCTCGACCTCCTGGGAGGCCCGGGCCAGGCGCCGCTCGCCGAGCACACCGTGCTCCTCCATCCAAGCCCGGTGCTTCTCCAGCGCCTCGACGACCTCGTCGATCCCCTCGCCGCGGGCGGCAACCGTCTTGACGATCGGCGGCCGCCAGTCGCCCGGACCGCGGGATTCGCCCAGCCCGAGCATGTGGTTCAGCTCACGCGCCGTCGCGTCGGCGCCGTCCCGGTCGGCCTTGTTGACCACATACACATCGCCGATCTCCAGGATTCCGGCCTTGGCCGCCTGGATCCCGTCGCCCATCCCGGGGGCGAGCAGCACGACCGAGGTGTCCGCCTGGGACGCGATCTCGACCTCGGACTGGCCGACACCCACCGTCTCCACCAGCACCACATCGCAGCCCGCCGCGTCCAGGACGCGGATCGCCTGCGGCGCGGCCCACGCGAGCCCGCCCAGATGGCCGCGCGTCGCCATCGAGCGGATGTACACCCCGGGGTCGGACGCGTGCTCGGACATGCGCACGCGGTCGCCGAGCAGCGCGCCGCCGGAGAACGGCGAGGAGGGGTCGACGGCCAGCACTCCGACGCGCTTGCCCTGCCGCCGGTACGCCGTCACCAGCGCCGAGGTCGACGTCGACTTGCCGACGCCCGGCGACCCCGTCAGCCCCACCACATACGCGTTGCCGGCCAACGGCGCCAGCGCCGCCATGACCTCACGGAGCTGCGGTGCCGCCCCCTCCACCAGGGAGATCAGCCGGGCCACGGCCCGCGGCCGCCCTTCCCTGGCCTGGGCCACCAGCGAGGAGACGTCCTGCATCACAGCTCCGTTCAGTCGAGATTCCGCAAGTGGGGAACGCGTGTCAGGCCTTGGGTACCCGCACGATCAGCGCGTCACCCTGACCGCCGCCACCGCACAGCGCGGCCGCGCCCACACCGCCGCCGCGCCGCTTCAGCTCAAGGGCGAGGTGCAGCACGAGACGTGCGCCCGACATGCCGATCGGGTGACCCAGGGCAATGGCGCCCCCGTTGACGTTCACCTTTTCCGTGGACACCCCGAGGTCCTTCATTGACTGCACGGCGACCGCCGCGAAGGCCTCGTTGATCTCGATCAGGTCGAGGTCCTCGACCTCCAGGCCCTCCTTCTTGAGGGCGTGCACGATCGCGTTCGAGGGCTGCGACTGCAGAGAGTTGTCCGGGCCCGCCACATTCCCGTGCGCGCCGATCTCGGCGATCCACTCCAGGCCCAGTTCCAGCGCCTTGGCCTTGCTCATCACGACCACGGCGGCCGCGCCGTCCGAGATCTGCGACGAGGTGCCGGCGGTGATCGTGCCGTCCCTGGTGAAGGCGGGGCGCAGCTTGCCGAGCGACTCGACCGTCGTCTCGGCGCGGATGCCCTCGTCCTTGCTGAAGACGACGGGCTCGCCCTTGCGCTGCGGAATCTCGATCGGCGTGATCTCCGCCTCGAAGATGCCGTTCTTCTGGGCGGCGGCCGCACGCTGGTGCGAGAGGGCCGCCACCTCGTCCTGCTCCGGACGGGCGAGGCCGAGCCGCACGTTGTGCTTCTCCGTCGATTCGCCCATGGCGATGTTCTCGAAAGCGTCCGTCAGACCGTCGTACGCCATGGCGTCGAGCATCTCGATCGCCCCGTACTTGTAGCCCTCACGGGACTTGGGGAGCAGGTGCGGCGCGTTCGTCATCGACTCCTGGCCACCGGCGACCACGACATCGAATTCGCCCGCTCGGATCAGCTGGTCGGCGAGCGCGATCGCGTCCAGGCCCGACAGACACACCTTGTTGATGGTGAGCGCCGGGACACTCATCGGGATGCCCGCCTTGACCGCGGCCTGGCGTGCCGGGATCTGCCCTGCCCCGGCTTGGAGCACCTGGCCCATGATCACGTACTGCACCTGGTCGCCACCGATCCCCGCACGGTCGAGGGCGGCCTTGATCGCGAAGCCTCCTAGGTCGGCTCCGGAGAAGGACTTCAGGGAGCCGAGCAACCGCCCCATCGGGGTGCGGGCACCCGCGACGATCACGGAAGTCGTGCTGTTCGTTCCAGACATGAGGTGCGATCCCCTTCCAGCTTGCACAGCTGAGGAGTGAACGAGGGTTTACTTGAATGTACTGAGCGGTAGGCCACCCGTCATCCGGCCGCGAGTGTGATCGCGCGCACGTTGCGTAACCACCTCCGGAGCGCTGCACTGAATCCATGCTGACGCGAATCGACCACATTGGGATCGCCTGTTTCGACCTCGACAAGACCGTCGAGTTCTACCGGGCCACGTACGGCTTCGAAATCTTCCACTCCGAGGTCAACGAGGAGCAGGGCGTACGCGAGGCCATGCTCAAGATCAACGAGACGTCCGACGGCGGCGCCTCCTACCTCCAGCTGCTCGAACCCACTCGCGAGGACTCCACCGTCGCGAAGTGGCTGGCCAAGAACGGTGAGGGCGTCCACCACATCGCCTTCGGCACGGCGGACGTCGACGCCGACGCCGCCGACATCAAGGACAAGGGCGTACGCGTGCTCTACGACGAGCCCCGGCGCGGGTCCATGGGCTCCCGAATCACGTTCCTGCATCCAAAGGATTGCCATGGAGTCCTGACAGAACTGGTCACTTCGGCTGCTGTTGAGTCACCTGAGCACTGACCTCCGTATATCTGGGCCGGTAGGGTTGGGGGCGGTCGTCTCCTTTTATCGGGGACGGCCGAGGTCCTGCCGCATTCCAACGAGCAGGACCGAGGGCCGGGGTCCAGGTTTCGGGGGACGAGCGTCGGGGCAGCAGCCCATGCTCCGCCGTTGATCTGACACCATTCCCCCGGGGGCCCCGTTCGGCGGATGGACGGAGCTCGTTTGGAGAGACTTGCGACCAGGGGACGGATGGGACCGCGCAGTGCGGGGCTACGAACGCCAGGAGCGAGAGCCGGCGGCTGACGTCGACCACCTCTCTCGGTTCGAGGCCGAGATGGAACGGCTGAAGACCGAGCGGGAGAAGGCCGTCCAGCACGCCGAGGACCTCGGCTATCAGGTCGAGGTGCTGCGCGCCAAGCTGCACGAGGCGCGGCGCAGTCTGGCGACCCGTCCTGCCTACGACGGCGGCGACATCGGGTACCAGGCCGAGCAGCTGCTCCGCAATGCCCAGATCCAGGCCGACCAGCTGCGCGCGGACGCCGAGCGCGAGCTGAGCCAGGCCCGCGCGCAGACCCAGCGGATCCTGCAGGAGCACGCCGAGCAGGCCGCGCGCCTGCAGGCGGAGCTGCACCAGGAAGCGGTCTCGCGCCGACAGCAGCTCGACCAGGAGCTGGCCGAGCGCCGGCAGACCGTCGAGTCGCACGTCAACGAGAACGTGGCCTGGGCGGAACAGCTGCGCGCCCGTACCGAGTCGCAGGCCCGCCGTCTCCTGGAGGAGTCGCGCGCCGAGGCCGACCAGGCACTGGCCGCCGCCCGCGCGGAGGCCGAGCGGGTCGCCGCCGAGGCGCGGCAGCGGCTCACCACCGACGCCGAGGCGGCCCGCGCGGAGGCCGAGCAGTTGCTGCGCCGGGCCCGCACGGACGCCGAGCGGCTGCTGAACGCGGCGTCCACCCAGGCCCAGGAGGCCACCGACCACGCCGAGCAGCTGCGCAGCTCCACGGCGACCGAGTCGGACGCCGCCCGCCGCCAGGCGACCGAACTGAGCCGGGCCGCCGAGCAGCGTATGACCGAGGCGGAGGCGGCGCTGCGCGAGGCGCGGACCGAGGCCGACAAGGTCGTCGCGGAGGCGAAGGAGACCGCGGCCAAGGCCCTCTCCAGCGCGGAGTCGGCGAACGAGCAGCGCACGCGTACGGCGAAGGAGCAGGTCGCCCGGCTGGTCAGCGAGGCCACCAAGGAGGCCGAGGCCACCAAGTCCGAGGCCGAACAGGTCGTCGCGGAGGCGCGCACCAAGGCCGAGAAGATCATCGCGGAGGCCGAGGAGAACGCCCGCAGCCTCACCGCCGAGGAGACCGCGTCCCAGCTCTCCAAGGCGGCCCGTACCGCCGAGGACGTGCTCAACAAGGCGTCCGAGGAAGCCAAGACGACCACCAAGGCCGCCGCCGAGGAGGCCGAGCGGATCCGCACCGAGGCGGAGGCCGAGGCCGACCGGCTGCGCGCCGAGGCGCACGACATCGCCGAGCAGCTCAAGGGCACGGCGAAGGACGACACCAAGGAGTACCGCGCCAAGACGGTCGAGCTGCAGGAGGAGGCGCGCCGACTGCGCGGCGAGGCCGAGCAGCTGCGGGCCGACGCGGTCTCCGAGGGCGAGCGCATCCGCGCCGAGGCCCGCCGCGAGGCCGTCCAGCAGATCGAGGAGGCGGCCAAGACCGCCGAGGACCTGCTCGCCAAGGCGAAGGCCGACGCGGACGAGCTGCGTACGGCGGCCACGACGGACAGCGAGAAGGTCCGCACCGAGGCCATCGAGCGCGCCACCACGCTGCGCCGGCAGGCCGAGGAGACCCTGGAGCGCACCCGCGCCGAGGCCGAGCGGCATCGGGCGGAGGCGGTCGAGCAGTCCGAGGAGATCAAGGCGGACGCCGAGCGCGCGGCCGAGCTGCTGCGCGAGGAGACCGAGCGCGCCCTGGCGGCTCGCCAGGCCGAGGCCGCCGAGGAACTGACCCGTCGCCACTCGGAGGCCGAGGAGCGCCTGGCCGCCGCCGAGCAGGCGCTGACGGACGCGCGCGCGGAGGCCGAGCGGATCCGCCGCGAGGCCGCCGAGGAGACGGACCGGCTGCGCACGGAGGCCGCCGAACGGATCCGCACGCTCCAGGCACAGGCCGAGGCCGAGGCCGAGCGGCTGCGCAACGAAGCGGCCGCGGACGCGTCCACCTCACGCGCCGAGGGCGAGGCCATCGCCGTACGACTGCGTTCGGAGGCCGCGGCGGAGGCCGAGCGGCTGAAGTCGGAGGCCCAGGACAGCGCCGATCGCGTACGGGCGGAGGCGCAGGCCGCGGCCGAGCGGCTGGCGACGGAGGGCGCCGAGACCCTGGCCGCCGCGCAGGAGGAGGCCGCCCGGCGCCGCCGCGAGGCCGAGGAACTTCTCGGCTCCGCGCGCCAGGAGGCCGACCAGGAGCGTGAGCGGGCCCGCGAACAGAGCGAGGAGCTGCTGGCTTCCGCGCGCAACCGCGTCGACGAGGCGCAGGCCGAGGCCGTACGCCTGGTCGAGGAGGCCGACCGGCGGGCGACCGAGATGGTCTCCAACGCCGAGCAGACCGCGCAGCAGGTGCGCGACTCCGTGGCCGGGCTGCACGAGCAGGCCCAGGAGGAGATCGCGGGTCTGCGCAGCGCCGCCGAGCACGTGGCGGACCGTACGCGGACCGAGGCGCAGGAGGAGGCGGACCGGGTCCGCGCCGACGCGTACGCGGAGCGGGAGCGGGCGTCCGAGGACGCGGGGCGCATCCGGCGGGAGGCGGCCGCGGAGACGGAGGCCGCCAAGTCGCTCGCGGAGCGCACGGTTTCCGAGGCCATCGCCGAGTCCGAGCGGCTGCGCTCGGACGCCGCCGAGCACGCCCAGCGCGTCCGCACCGAGGCGTCCGACACCATCGCGAATGCCGAGCAGGATGCCTCGCGGACCCGCGCGGACGCCCGGGAGGACGCCAACCGGATCCGTTCGGACGCGGCCACGCAGGCGGACACCCTCATCACCGAGACGGCGGCGGAGGCCGAGCGGCTCACGAACGAGACCGCCGCCGCGGCCGAGCGCGTACGGGCCGAGTCCGTGGCCAAGGCCGAGCAGCTCATCTCGGACGCGACCGGAGACGCGGAGCGACTGCGGGCCGAGGCCGCCGAGACGGTCGGTTCCGCGCAGCAGCACGCCGAGCGGATCCGCACCGAGGCGGAGCGCGTCAAGGCAGAGGCGGCGGCGGAGGCCGAGCGGCTCACCTCGTCGGCGCGCGAGGAGGCCGAGCGCACGCTGGACGAGGCGCGCCAGGAGTCCAACAAGCGGCGCTCCGAGGCGGCCGAGCAGGTCGACACCCTCATCTCGGAGACCGCGTCCGAGGCGGACAAGCTGCTCTCCGAGGCGCAGCAGAGCGCGCAGAAGACGACGGCGGAAGCCGAGTCGCAGGCCGACACGATGGTCGGTGCGGCGCGCAACGAGGCCGAGCGACTGGTCTCCGAGGCGACCGTGGAGGGCAACTCGCTGGTGGAGCGGGCCCGTACGGACGCGGACGAGCTGCTGGTCGGCGCGCGCCGGGACGCGACGGCGATAAGGGAGCGTGCGGAGGAGCTGCGCGACCGCATCACCACGGAGATCGAGGAGCTGCACGCCCGGGCCCGCCGCGAGTCGGCCGAGGCGATGAAGACGGCCGGCGAGCGCTGCGACGCGCTCGTGAAGGCGGCCGAGGACCAGCTCGCCGAGGCCGAGGCGAAGGCGAAGGACCTGGTGTCGGAGGCCAACTCCGAGGCGAGCAAGGTACGTATCGCCGCGGTCAAGAAGGCGGAGGGGCTCCTCAAGGAGGCCGAGCAGAAGAAGACCTCGCTCGTCGCCGAGGCCGAGAAGATCAGGTCCGAGGCGATCCAGGAGGCGAAGGCCGCGGTCGAGGAGGGCAAGCGCGACCTGGAGGTCCTGGTGCGCCGCCGCGAGGACATCAACGCGGAGATCTCCCGTGTCCAGGACGTCCTGGAGGCGTTGGAGTCGTTTGAGGCCCCGTCCGGCAACAAGGACGGTGGGGTCAAGGCGGGCGCCGCCGCGGGCGCAACTCGTTCGGGTGGCAAGTCAGCAGAGGGCTAGCCAGAAGCACCGATTCCATGCTTTGCAGGGACCTTTGGCACAGGCTCTGGCAAGCCCTCCGACAGTTAGCCACCCAAAAGGAGTGTCATTCTCCAGATCAAACACGTATCCGCTCGATGACACACCGCTTTGACCCCTAGGATTCCCCCTATCACCTCACCGGTCTCATTCGACAGGAACCCCATGAGCGACACTTCCCCCTACGGCTTCGAGCTTGTGCGGCGTGGGTACGACCGCGCTCAGGTGGACGAACGCATCTCGAAGCTCGTCTCCGACCGTGACAGCGCTCTGGCCCGTATCACTGCTCTGGAAAAGCGCATCGAGGAGCTCCATCTCGAGACGCAGAACGCCCAGGCCCAGGTCAGCGACGCCGAGCCGTCGTACGCGGGTCTCGGCGCACGCGTCGAGAAGATCCTCCGCCTCGCCGAGGAGGAGGCGAAGGACCTGCGCGAGGAGGCCCGTCGCGCGGCCGAGCAGCACCGCGAGCTCGCCGAGTCGGCGGCCCAGCAGGTGCGCAACGACGCAGAATCGTTCGCTGCGGACCGCAAGGCCAAGGCGGAGGACGAGGGCGTCCGGATCGTCGAGAAGGCCAAGAGCGACGCCTCGCAGCTGCGCTCCGAGGCGCAGAAGGACGCGCAGTCCAAGCGCGAGGAGGCGGACGCCCTCTTCGAGGAGACCCGTGCCAAGGCCGCTCAGGCCGCCGCCGACTTCGAGACGAACCTCGCCAAGCGCCGCGAGCAGTCCGAGCGCGACCTGGCCTCGCGGCAGGCCAAGGCCGAGAAGCGCCTCGCGGAGATCGAGCACCGCGCGGAGCAGCTCCGCCTGGAGGCCGAGAAGCTGCGCACCGACGCCGAGCGCCGCGCCCGCCAGACGGTCGAGACGGCTCAGCGCCAGGCCGAGGACATCGTGGCCGACGCGAACGCCAAGGCCGACCGCATCCGTTCGGAATCCGAGCGCGAGCTCGCGGCCCTCACCAACCGCCGCGACTCGATCAACGCCCAGCTCACGAACGTCCGCGAGATGCTCGCGACGCTCACGGGCGCCGCGGTGGCCGCCGCCGGCACGCCGGCCGAGGACGAGCCGATCTCCCGTGGGGTTCCGGCCCAGCAGTCCCGGTAATCACCGAGCACCGTCAAAGGCCCGCACCCTCCGCCGGGGGCGCGGGCCTTTGTCGTGCCCTACAGGGCGCGCGGGGTTGGGACATCGTGCGGCCGCGTAGGTGCGACCAGCCACAGCGGCGCAGCAGCCGGCCCTGGCTGACGAGCGGCTCAACCCCCTGCTCAAGTGGCACAGCCAAACCGCCCGACTTAGCGTGGCCGCATGATTGAGCTCGAGGGGCTGACCAAGCGGTATGGCGAGAAGGTGGCGGTGAACAACCTCACCTTCGCGGTCAGACCCGGCATCGTGACCGGCTTCCTCGGCCCCAACGGCGCCGGAAAGTCCACGACGATGCGGATGATGCTCGGGCTCGACCACCCGACCGCGGGCGATGTCCGGATCGACGGTCAGCACTACAACCATCTGAGGGAGCCGCTCAAATACATCGGTGCCCTGCTGGACGCCAAGGCCATGCACGGCGGCCGCAGCGCGTTCAACCACCTCCTCTGCCTCGCCCAGAGCAACGGCATCCCCAAGGCACGCGTCCACGAGGTCCTCGACACGGTGGGGCTCACCCCGGTGGCGAACAAGAAGGCCAAAGGGTTCTCACTCGGCATGGGCCAGCGGCTCGGCATCGCGGGCGCGCTGCTCGGCGACCCGCGGATCCTGATGTTCGACGAGCCGGTCAACGGTCTGGACCCCGAGGGCATCCACTGGATCCGCAACCTCATGAAGTCGCTCGCCGCGCAGGGCCGTACGGTCTTCGTCTCCTCCCACCTCATGAGCGAGATGGCGCTGACCGCCGACCACCTCGTCGTCATCGGCCAGGGCAGACTCCTCGCCGACACCTCGATGGCCGACTTCATCCAGCAGAACTCGCGGTCGTACGTCCGTATCCGCTCTCCCCAGCGCGAGCGGCTCCTCGATGTGTTGCACGGCGCCGGGATCACCGTCGTCGAGACGGGCAGCGGCACCCTCGATGTGGACGGCGGCAAGCCGGAGCACATCGGCGAGCTGGCTGCCCAGCACCAGATCGTGCTGCACGAGCTCAGTCCGCAACAGGCCTCCCTGGAGGAGGCCTTCATGCAGCTGACCGCGGAGTCGGTGGAGTACCACGCGCACGCCGACACCCCGCACACACCGACCCCGCGGCCGGCCCCGCAATGGGGCGGCGACTGGAAGAGGGGCTGATCATGGCGGCCACCCAGGTTCTCAAGTCGGAGTGGACCAAGATCCGGTCCGTCGCGTCCACCGTCTGGACGCTCAGTCTCGCGGCGGTCGTCACGATCGCCCTCGGCATCCTGATCTCGCTGCTGTCGAAGAACGAGTTCGACAACATGCCCGTGCGGGAGCGGCTCTCCTTCGACCCGACATTCATCAGCTTCGCGGGCATGACCCTCGGTCAGCTCGCGATGATCGTATTCGGGGTGCTGGTCGTGGGCAACGAGTACAGCACCGGCATGATCCGCACCTCACTCGCCGCGGTCCCGCAGCGCGGCACGTTCCTGTTCAGCAAGATCGCGGTGGCGACGGGCCTCGCCCTCGTCGTCGGCATGATCACCAGCTTCGTCGCCTTCTTCCTGGGCCAGGCGGTACTCGGCGCGCACAAGGCGTCCATCGGCGACCCGGGCGTGCTGCGCGCGGTGATCGGTGGCGGGCTCTACATGACGCTCATCGCCGTCTTCTCGATGGGCGTCGCGGCGATGCTGCGCAGTCCGATGCTCTCGCTGGGCATCCTGATGCCGTTCTTCTTCCTGATCTCCAACATCCTGGGAGCCGTCTCCGCGACCAAGAAGGTCGGCCGCTACCTGCCCGACCAGGCCGGCAGCAAGATCATGCGGGTCGTGACCCCGATCGGCGACGACACTCCGTACGGACCCTGGGGCGGTCTCGCGATCATGGTGCTGTGGGTGGCCGCGGCGCTCATCGGCGGTTATGCGCTGCTGAAGAAACGGGACGCCTGACATCGCTCGAAAGGCGGAACGCACGACATCGCTCAAGACCCCGGACGTGTGAGCTCACCGTCGTCGGGCGGCAGCCGCTGGATCAGCCCGTCGAAGTCCGTCCAGCCCTCCCAGCGCCATACGTCATTGTCCAGGTCCGGCTGGAGCGGCACGAAACGGCCGAGCTCGAAGTCGCCGCCCTCCAGGTCGAACCAGCGCTCGTCGGCGACCTCGGTGCCGAGACCCACGGTGCGCGCGGTCAGCCGCACGAGCAGCTTCACGCCATACGACCCGGACAGGTCCTTGCCCTGGATGCGCCGGAACGGCAGCTCGGCCACCGGTGCCTCGACCGGTATCCACACGGTGAAGGGTGCCCCGCGCTCGACCGCGAGCCAGGACCGCTCGTCGGCCGGCTCGCCCTTCGCGTCCAGTACCTTCAGCCACTGCTTGTAGATGACGAGGCTGCCGTCGTGCGGTGAGCGTTCCAGGTAGCGCAGATGGGCTCGGGCGCGCAGGTCCACGACCGACAGATTGTCGAAGCGGTTGTAGAAGCGAACAGCGATGATCGCGTCCTCGCTGTTCGCGTGCAGCCGGGAGTAGCCAGGGAAGTCCGCGGTCCAGGCCTGCGAGATGCTGGCCCGCTGCCGCCAGACGAAAGGCCGCAGCGCGAACATCTTGATCAGGACGATGCCCAGGAGCACCGCGGGCACCAGTGAGCCGGTGACCGAGGCGAGGGTGGCGAGCAGCTGGTGCGCGGTGCTGTCCGGTTCGGGTTCGAGGTTGTCCGTGCCGACGCAGGCGCGCAGCACGGTGAGGCTGAGGTCGAAGAGCCGCTCCTCGTTCGAGAACCGCTCGGCCATCGACCGCGGCGAGTGCTCGGTCAGCGTCCAGGCGGTCGCGATGACCAGCGAGAGTCCGGCCAGCGCGCCGAGCGTCATCAGGAGCAGGGCGTGGACGGTGCGTCCGGCGATCCACCAGCGAACGGACGTACGGAAGCGCGGATGCGCCCGGCTCCTCCGCGGCTGCCTCAGTAAATCCAACTCGCCACCCCCGTAACCGACTTCGCTCCCACTCGTACAATGGGACGGCATGATTCCCGGTGTCCGTTCCGGCCAACCCCGTCCAGACGGGGAGACCAGGCCCAGCCCCGGGTACATCTCGCGTGGAAGGCTCAGACACTCCCCAGCCCGTATCGCGCGACCACCCCCGAAGGGCGTCACCGTGACGACGAAGGACCGAAGCCTTGAGGCACTGGGCCTGGACGACGTGCCCGCCAAGAAACCGCTCACCTATCCCGGCCGTCCCACCACCGAGCCCTCCCTGCTGACCGGCGGCGAGCTGCTCCAGCTCGACGTACGGCCGCTCAGGCTCGGCGAGTGGTACGTGGAGGAGCAGGAGGCGCAGCAGCGGCTCGACGAAGCGCTCGCCGACCTCGGCCAGGTGGTCACCGGGCGCCGTCACCCGGTCATCGCGGTCGGCTCGAACGCCTCCCCCGGGCAGGTCGCCCACAAGCTGACCCGGCTCGGCATCCCGGCGACGGTGCCGATGGTGCCGGTGCGCGTGCAGGGCATCGGGGTCGGCTGCTCGGGGCACATCAGCCCGGCGGGCTATGTGGCAGGGACGCCGTACGTCGACCGGGGCGCCGAGACCACGCTCGTGGTGACCTGGCTGGATTCGACGCAGTTGAAGGCGGTCGACGACACCGAGTTCCCCGACTACCGGCGGGCGATACTCCCGGGCGACACGTTCGCGATGACCATGCCCTCCGGGGAGCGGCTCGGCGGCGCGTACATCTACTTCAGCGCGCACGGCGTGCTGGCCGACCCGGTCACGGGACAGCCCCGCCCCGGGGGCGGCGACCAGTCCGAGCTGCTCGCCTCGCTGCTCGCCGACTCCGCGCGGCTGCGCGAGCTGCTCGGCCCCGACCCGGCCAGCTGGGTGCGGCGCGCCGGGGGCGAGCGGTCACTGCGCGAGCGGGGCACGCTGGTCTTCGGCGAGGAGGGCTGGGTGCTGCCCCAGACCGACTTCCTGCCGTACGTCGACGAATCGGCGGAGCTGCGGCTGTACGACGACCTGCCGCCGCTGGACGACTCGTTGCCGTATCGGGTGTGAGGGTTCCGTTTCCGGCCTGACCAGGCGCGACGGGTACCTGACAAAGGCAGCAGTGCGGGTAAGAGTTCTTACCCGATCTCTCCCCCCGTATGACCTGCGCTGTTTTACTTTCTCTTGAGTGGAACCGTCAGCGCCCCGATATCCTCCTAACCCTTACGGGGGCGTGCGCCCCGACGTCCTGAACCTTTCGATGGGTGCGGAGCATGATCGAGGCAGTCGGCCTGACGAAGCGCTACGGCGACAAGACAGCCGTGTACAACCTTTCCTTCCAGGTGCGGCCGGGCGCCGTCACCGGCTTCCTCGGGCCCAACGGCTCGGGCAAGTCGACCACGATGCGGATGATCCTCGGTCTGGACAACCCCACCTCGGGGCAGGTGACCATCGGCGGCTTCCCCTACCGCAAGCTGCCGAACGCGCCCCGCCAGGTCGGCGCGCTCCTCGACGCCAAGGCCGTGCACGGTGGCCGGCACGCCCGCAACCACCTGCTGTGCCTCGCCCAGCTGTCGGGCATCCCGGCCCGCCGCGTGGACGAGGTGCTCGGTGTCGTCGGCCTCCAGGACGTGGCCAGGAAGCGCTCGAAGGGTTTCTCACTCGGCATGGGCCAGCGGCTCGGCATCGCCGCCGCGCTCCTCGGCGACCCGCAGGTGCTGCTCTTCGACGAGCCGGTCAACGGCCTCGACCCCGAGGGCATCCTCTGGGTCCGCAACCTGATGAAGTCGCTCGCGGCGGAGGGCCGTACGGTCTTCGTCTCCTCGCACCTGATGAGCGAGATGGCGCTGACCGCCGACCACCTGATCGTGATCGGCCGCGGCCAGCTGCTCGCCGACATGAACATCAAGGACTTCATTTCGCACAACTCGGCCGACTTCGCCCGGGTCCGCACCCCGGACACCGAGCCGCAGCAGCGCGAGAAGCTCACCGCCGCGCTGACCGAGGCGGGCGGCCAGGTGCTGCCCGAGCAGGACGGCGCGCTGCGCGTCACCGGCCTCCCGCTCCCCCGCATCAGCGACCTCGCGCACTCCGCCGACGTCCGGCTGTGGGAGCTGTCGCCGCACCAGGCCTCGCTGGAGGAGGCGTACATGCGGATGACGCAGGGCGCCGTCGACTACCGCTCGACCATCGACCAGAAGGCCGGGCTCCAGCAGGAGCTGCCGCCCGGTGCCGTGCCGCCGCAGCAGATGCCGGTGGCGGGTCAGGGCCAGCCGGGCTGGTACGCACCGCCGCCGCCCCAGCAGGGCGGGCAGCCGTTCGCGATGCCGCAGGCACAGCCGGGCCCGTACGGCGCTCCCGGCGCCCCCGCCGCGGGTCAGCCGGGCCCGTACGGGTCTCCGGTCGCCCCGGCCGCTCCTGGTACCGCGGACGCCAACCCGTACGCCCAGGCGGCGCCCCAGGCCCCCGCGCAGCCCGCCCAGGCTCCGGCGCAGCCGCCCGCCGCGCCCGCCGCCGCACCCGCCGACCCCGACCTGACCAAGCCCGAGGACGCCCGATGAGCACGCCCCAGCCCCCGATGCCGCAGCAGGCCGTCGTTGCCCCCAACTGGCAGGCGGCGCCCGGCACTTCGTACACCTCGCCGATTCCGATCACCCGCACCCACCTCGGTCACGCGCTCACCTCCGAGTGGACGAAGATCAAGTCGGTGCGCTCCACGATGTGGACGCTCGGCATCTTCCTGCTTCTTGTGATCGGCATCGGCTTCCTGGTCGCCGCGCAGACCACGAACGAAGACTTCAGCGACGTCCCGTACACCATCCCGGCCTTCTTCGGCCTGATGCTCGGGCAGATCTGCCTGATCACGCTGGGCGTCCTGGTGGTCTCCTCCGAGTACGGCACGGGCATGATCCGTACGACGTTCACGGCCTCGCCGCAGCGGCACCGGGTGCTGGCCGCGAAGCTGATCATCTTCTTCGCGGTGGCTTTCGTCGTGTCGGCCTTCGCGATCGGCCTGGTCGGCCTGATGACCTCGGGGATGCACGGCGGCTCCTCGAACGTCTCGTGGGGCGGCACGGTGCTCATGGGCGCGCTGTATGTCTCGCTGCTCGGTGTCCTCGCGCTCGCGGTGGGCTCGATGCTGCGCCACTCGGCCGGCGCGATCACCACGATGCTCGGCGTCGTGCTGGTGCCCGCGATCATGCCCGCGTTCCTGATGATGTCCGACAGCATGCGCACGATCGGCGAGAAGATGCAGGAGTACAACGCTCCCAACGCCCTCGCGCGGATCTTCCGGCTGGACACGGAGAGCGGGCACGGGGGCGCGCAGCTCGGTCTGCTCGCCGGTGTGACGGCGGCGGCGATCGCCGGCGCCTTCGTGCTGCTGGAGCGCCGGGACGTCTGACCTCCACCGGATCGATTTCTGAAGTCGCCCAGGACCTGGGCGCGTTGACCGCCTAGAACCTGGGCGCGTTACGGGACCGCTGCACCCGCGAGGTGCGGCGGTCCTTCGCGTTCCAGCAGGCCTTGTGCCAGTGGCGGCGGTCGTCGACGCCCGAGTGCTCCGGCCAGGCCACCACGTGCGGGACACCGGAGGGGATCATCTGGTCGCAGCCGGGGCAGCGGTAGGTCTTGCCCTCGGCGCTCGCGCCCGCCACATGGCGCACGCTCCACTCCTCGCCCTGCCAGCTCTCCGTGGACTGCCAGCCGCCGTAACGGCCCGAACGGTCCTCGTCCGCGCTCGGACCGGACGAGCCGGCACCCTTCGGACGGTTGCGACGCGGGGACACAGGACACCTCACGGAGCTATACAGGGAGCAGGGGCCATCTCCAGCCTACGCGGCGCGCACAGGGGTACGCGTACTCCACCAACCCGCACAGAACGCCCACCGGGTGGCCCATTTCGCAGACAATCCGCAAATCTCTCCGCCAGGCCGTGACTTCGGCACGTGTCATGCGGTTATGCGGGGTGGGGGAGCTCCGTGTCGGAGCCGAGGAAGCAGGAAGCGCGATGCACGTAGGAAGTTTTGTACTGGCGGCCCAGTTCCCGGGACAGGGCCAGGGGGAGACGCTCCACCGGGCGGTGCGGTCCGCCGAGGTCGCCGAGGAGGCCGGGCTCGACTCGGTTTGGCTGGCCGAGCACCACTTCGTGCCGTACGGCACATGCCCGTCGGCCGTCACGCTCGCCGCGTTCCTGCTCGGCCGCACCAGCCGCATCCGGGTCGGCACGGCGGTCAGCGTCCTGCCCACCGTCCACCCCGTGGCGCTCGGCGAGCAGGCCGCACTGCTGCATCTGACGTCCGCCGGACGGTTCTCGCTGGGCGTCGGGCGCGGTGGCCCCTGGGTCGACCTGGAGGTCTTCGGTTCAGGACTGGAGGCGTACGAGAAAGGGTTCCCGGAATCACTCGATCTACTGGTGCGCTGGCTGCGCGAGCCGTCCGTGCGGGGCACCTCGGAGCGGTTCAGCTTCCGTGAAGTCCCCGTCGTCCCCCGGCCGTCGGAGGCGCTGAGCGGCGCCCCCGGGCCCGAGGTCGTCGTCGCCTGCACCTCACCGGCGAGCGTACGGCTCGCCGCCGAGCGCGGGCTGCCGATGCTCCTCGGGATGCATGTCGGGGACGAGGAGAAGGCCGAAATGGTCGCGCTGTGGCGGCAGTACGCGCGCGCGGCCGGGCATCCGGCGGACTCGATCTTCGCGGCGGCCCATGTGTCCGCCGGCGTCTGCCAGATCGCCGACCGTCGCACCGACGCCGTCGAGATGCTCCTCAAAGCGATGCCCGGCTGGCTCAAGCAGGGGCTGGACGCCCATGTGACGGTCGACGGCCGCGCCCGCTCGATGCGCGACCCACTGGAGTACACCGAACTGCTCTGCGGGCTGCACCCGGTGGGCACCCCCCGGCTGTGCGCCGACCGGCTGGCGGCGACCTCGGAGCGGACCGGCATCTCACGCTTCGCCCTGCTCGTCGAGGGATCGGGGGACCTGGCGGCGACGGAGGAAAACGTACGACGTCTCGGGTCCGAGGTGCTGCCGCACCTCAGGTGACCCGACGCCGCTCGCCCAACGGGCCGTACAGCCCGTTCAACAGGCCGCCCAGCCCCTCCCCCGGGCCGGACGCGCGGGGAGCTTGCCGCCCCGGTACAGATGCACCTCCCGCGTACGGAGCGGCAAGCAATGCGGCATCACGCGTCAGCAGTCCCGGAACTCCGGGGACTGGTTCAGCAGCTGACTGCGGACCGAGGTGAAGCGTGCCAGCGTGTCGTCCACTGAGGCGTCCAGCGGGAACACCGCCACCCGGTGGCAGTTCTGAAAGGCCAGCCGCACTCCGAAGTGCCGCTGCAGCGCGCCGCGTATCGCGTCACTCGCGAGCGCACGCAGCAGCTGGCCACGTGCCTGCTCGTCCGGCGGGGGCGTCTGGTTGTCGGCGAAGTTGCCGCCGTCCACCTTCAGCTGGGCCACCAGGGAGCTGATCATCTCCCACGCGTAGGGCAGGGAGGTCCGGACGCAGTCGACGAAGTCAGCTTCGTCGACCTCGCCTCGCTCGGCCTGTTCGAGTAGGGCCGGTGAGACGTCGAGCGACATGGGTTCTCCTCTCGCACCCCCAGACCTCGGGGGTTGCCGGACAGGGATAGGGAGTTCGCGATATCGAACACGCTGAGTACACGCATCGCGACCTCCCGTTTATACGGTAAGCAACGGGCGGTGACGGCACCAGGAGAATGCGTACATAGCGAACTCCTAGTAGGCACACAATCAGCCACGACCGAACAGGCTTCTACCAGGAAGAAAGGGGCGGGACCAAAGGGCCCTCGGTTGCGGGTGGTGGTGGGAGACGAAGGAGTAAAAGGGGCGAACCGGAGGTTCTCGGTTGAGGGTGGTGGTGGGTGACGGGTGGGAGAATCGCGTGCACCACCGCCCGTCGAGTAGCGTTGCCGACCATGCGTCTCGTCATTGCCCGCTGTTCCGTGGACTACGCGGGCCGGCTCACCGCCCATCTCCCGTCGGCCCCCCGTCTCATCCTCGTGAAGGCGGACGGCAGCGTCTCGATCCACGCGGACGACCGGGCCTACAAGCCCCTCAACTGGATGTCGCCGCCCTGCACGCTGAAGGAGGGTTCCGGCGACGAGGAGGGCGTCTGGACCGTCATCAACAAGGCGGGCGAGAAGCTCATCATCACGATGGAGGAGATCCTCCACGATTCCTCGCACGAATTGGGCGTGGATCCCGGCCTGATCAAGGACGGCGTGGAAGCACACCTTCAGGAGCTCCTCGCGGACCGCATCGAGACGCTCGGCGAGGGCTACTCGCTCATCCGCCGCGAGTACATGACGGCCATCGGCCCGGTCGACATCCTGTGCCGGGACGCCGACGGGCAGACCGTCGCGGTGGAGATCAAGCGGCGCGGTGAGATCGACGGCGTGGAGCAACTCACACGCTATCTGGAGCTGTTGAACCGCGACCCGCACCTCGCCCCCGTTCGCGGCATCTTCGCCGCCCAGGAGATCAAGCCCCAGGCCCGCGTCCTCGCCACCGACCGCGGCATCGGCTGCGCGGTCCTGGACTACAACGCGCTGCGCGGGATCGAGGACGACAAGCTGCGGTTGTTCTGACCGTACGTACGACGACAGCACAGGGCCGGGTCCGCATCATCGGACCCGGCCCTCTTGCGCCGTACGGTCAGATCACCGCGCCGCTCGGCGACGTGGCCGCGCTGCTGCCGGCAGGCACGCTGCTCTGCGGTGCACTGGCGGTGGTGCTCGCCGGGGCACTGCTCGAGGCGGGACCGCTCGCCGAGTCCGAGGTGGACGGCGCCGTCGGAGTGGTGGGCGTCGGCGTCTCGGAAGGCGTGTCCGACGGGGTCGGGGTGGGCGACGTCGAGGTGGTCGGCGGCTTCGACGACGGCGGCTTGGACGAGGACGGCGGCTTCGAAGGCGACTTGGACGGCGACTTCGACGGCGTACCCGAACTGTGCGTCCCGCTCGGATCGTCGGACGGCTCACCGCTGCCCGTGTCCGAAGGCGTCGGATCGTCCGACGTCCCGTACGTGCCGTCGGGCCCCGGATCCGTGGGCGTCGCCACGACCCCCGTGTCGGAGTCGCTGCCCTTCTTCGCCTTGTCCGCGCCCAGGCTGTCCTCGTCGCTGCCCTGGCTGGCCGAGGGATTGACGCCGACCTTCTCGGACGGGGTGTCGCTGTTGTGGTCCGAGGTCGCGCCGAGCGTCACCACGGTGCCGAGCACGGCGGCGAGCAGCGCGCCCGCGCCCGCGGCCACCAGATTGCGCCGGGTACCGCTCACCAAGCGGCCCGCGACGCCCGACCGCTTCGGCGCCGGGCGGCCGGGATCGGCCCGATGGGTGACCAGCGTGGAGGGCTCACCGGGCGGTTCGGCCATCGTGAAGGCGGCCGGCACGCCACCGGGCGGCGATGCCGACTCCTCGTACCGGGCGCCGGACACCTCCTCCCCCGCGGTGGACCCGAAGCCGGGTGTGTCACCGGAGCGGTCGGCGACCAGCGCGAGGGCGCGGCGGCCCGCGACCGTCCCGCGCTTGTCGGCGAGGGCGCCGCGCAGCCCGATGGAGGCCTCCAGCTCGGCGCGGGCCCGGTCCAGCTGGCCGCCGCAGAGCGCGAGGATGCCCAACTCGTGGTGGAAGTAGGCCTGTTCGCCGACCGCGCCGGAGAGCCGGGAGGCCTCGGCGCCGGAGCGCAGGGCGCGCTCCCAGGCGCTCCAGTGCAGGCCCGCGGCGAACGCGGGCGCGGCCGTGCGGGCGAGCCGCACGGCGATGCTCTCGACCTCGTCGCCGAGCGGTGCCGTGGTGAGCGGGACCAGCACGGTGAGCGCGGCGAGCAGCGCGTCGGCCTCGGCGCAGACGCGCTCCGGGGTGACCGAGGGGTGCCCGGCCCACCAGGTGTAGTGCTGGGCCGCGGCGCGGGCCTGCTCCTCGATGTCGTCCGCGTATCCGGCGGCTTCCAGCTGCGCCTGCACTCCGGCGGCGAGCCGGTAGCGCGAGCCGACCGGGGAGACCAGCGCGCAGCTCGCCAGTTCGGCGAGTGCGGCGTCGGCGTGGGTGTCGCCCACGAGGGCGGGCAGGTGCGCCTGGTGCGGCACCTCGCCGCCGAGCGCGACGGCGAACCGCAGCGTGGCGCGGGCCGAGTCGCTCAGCCGGGAGGCGAGCAGCGCGGCGGGCGCGGCCCCTTCGGCGAGCGAGGGCAGCGGTACCTCGTGGCCGTCCTCCGCGTCGAAGGGCGCGTCGACCGGCACTTGCTGGAAGACGCCGAACTCGTCGACGGCGCCTTCGCTGGCCCGCAGCTGGTCGCGCTGCCGCAGCAGCGCCCCGGCCTGCATGAAGCGCAGGGGCAGGCCCTCGGACTCGAACCAGAGGTCACCCGCCCAGTTCGACTCGTCCTCGGTCAGGACGCGTCCGACGGCACGCTCCAGGAGTTCGAGGCCCCCGCTGCGGTCGAGCCCGCCCAGGAACACCTCTTCGAGGAGGGAGTCGGCGGACGGCGCGGGGACGTCGGGCGTCGCGCTGATCAGGAAGGCGCACTCGGGGGTGGCGTCGAGCAGCTCGTCGAGCGCGCTGCCGCCGAACTCCACGTCGTCGAGAACGACGACCGCGCCGATCTCGTGGACGAGACGGTGCAGTTCGTCCCGTTCCGGGCGGTGCAGGGGTGCGTCGTAGACGGCGGCGAACAGGTCGTGCAGCAGATCGCTCGCCGTGCGCCGGTAGCCGGAGAGGCGTACGACGCCGTCGGGAGCGAGGTCCGCGCAGTCCTCGGCGACCGCGTCGAGCAGGCTGGTGCGGCCCGAGCCGGAGGGCCCGGTGAGGCGCACCGAGCGCCCACGCGCGAGGAGGCGCACGAGCCGCTCACGCTCCTCCTGGCGCTCCAGGAGCGGCAGCCGGGGCTGTGCCGGACCCGGCGGGACGGGCGGCTGGGCCGCGCGGGCCAGCTCGACGCGCTCGGCGGCGCTGAACTTCGCCGGCGGTCGCGGCCGCTCGTGCGGCGGGCAGTTCTCGATCTCGCTGCCGTCGACAGGGTTGACGGTGAGCAGGAAGTCGCCCGAGACGAGCTGAACCGTGCGGGCGAGCGTGGGCGAATGCTGGCCCAGGTCGGTGGTGAGCGGGTCGCGCGGCGGGCGCGAGCGAGGCGCCTGGCCGTCGTCGTCATGGCCGTACTCTTCGGGTCCCCGGTTGTTCGGGTCCATGTTCCAAGCCCCCCAAAAGCGTCGTGTGCCGAGCCCCTCCCGGCCTTGCTGCACACCGCGCTGTCGCTTCTGGTCCGGTGCCCGCTCGTAGGGTTTCGGGTGGCGGGCAGCCGAACCCTAAACCTTCGCACAGTATCTACGAACGGGCGGGGTACCGCGCCGTCCGAGACGTCACAGCTTCGTGAGGATTGTGCGCGTGGTGCGTTTCGCACGCCGGTCAGGACGCGTGTACGAGGTCTCACTCCCGAGGCGGTGACACGCCCCCGGTGACTCAGACCCGGGGCAGGGAGTCCACCCCGATGCCGCCCTCGATCGCCAGGATCCGGTGCAGCCGGGTGGCGACCAGCAGGCGCTGCATCTGCGGTGGCACGCCGCGCAGCACGAGCCGTCGGCCGCACCGCCCGGCCCGTCGGTGGGCCCCCATGATGACACCGAGCCCGGTGGCGTCCCAGGAGTCCAGTTCGGACAGGTCCAGCACCAGGTCGCCGACTCCGTCGTCGACGGCCGAGTGCAGGACGGTACGGGCGTCCGCCGCGCTGCGTACGTCGAGGCGGCCCCCGACGACCAGCTCGGCGTGGTCGCCCCTGATGAACATATGCGCTCCCCGAGAGTGCGTTTCGTACTCCGCGTGTGTCTGTTCGCGTTCGCGTCTGTCTGTTGTGCACGGTCTGACTGCCTGAAGGCCGCAGAGGTTGCCGTCTGTAAGCGAACCGATACCGAATTCACCTCATGGGGTGACACTCCAGAGGCGCGTGCGGTTTCCGTGCCAGGTGCGGCGCCCGTGTCGGGGCGCCGCAGAAACCTTCTCAGTGCTTGTAGAAGCCCTGCCCGCTCTTGCGTCCGATGTCACCGGCGTCAACCATCCGGCGCATCAGCTCCGGTGGGGCGAACTTCTCGTCCTGGGTCTCGGTGTAGATGTTGCTGGTGGCGTGCAGCAGGATGTCGACGCCCGTCAGGTCGGCGGTGGACAGGGGGCCCATCGCGTGGCCGAAGCCCAGCTTGCAGGCGAGGTCGATGTCCTCGGCGGTGGCCACGCCCGACTCGTACAGCTTCGTCGCCTCGACGACGAGCGCCGAGATGAGACGGGTCGTCACAAATCCGGCGACGTCGCGGTTGACGACGATGCAGGTCTTGCCGACGGACTCGGCGAACGCGCGCGCGGTGGCGAGCGTTTCGTCGCTCGTCTTGTAGCCGCGCACCAGCTCGACGAGTTGCATCATCGGCACCGGCGAGAAGAAGTGCACGCCGACGACCCGCTCGGGGTGCTCGGTGGCTGCCGCGATCTTGGTGATCGGAATGGCGGAGGTGTTGGAGGCGAGCACGGTGTCGTCGCGGACGATCTTGTCGAGCGTCCGGAAGATCTCGTGCTTGATCTCGAGCTTTTCGAAGACGGCCTCGACGACGACGTCGGCGTCGGCGGCCGCGTCCAGGTCGGTGGTGGCGGTGATGCGCGCGAGCGCCGCGTCCGCGTCCGCGGCTTCCAGCCTGCCCTTGCTCACGAACTTGTCGTACGAAGCCCTGATGCCGTCGAGGCCACGGGTCAGCGCCTCGCCGGTGACATCGCGCAGGACGACGTCCCAGCCCGCCTGGGCGGAGACCTGAGCGATACCGGACCCCATGAGTCCGGCTCCGATGACCGCGAGCTTCCCTGCCACTCCGACTCCCCTTAACACGCCGTTTAAGTTGCCTCTTCGGCGGACCTTAGCGCTCGGGCGTGCCTGTGTGACCGGTAAGTAATGCGCGTCACGTCTCAACTGACGGACATCACACCGGCACGGGTCATTGCACCGCTCGGACTGCGTAGTTGAGGACCTTCTCGCTCAGCAGCTCCTCCATGTCGTCGAGGAGCACAAGTACTTCACGTGACACTTCGTCCGGATTGCGACCGGCCATCATCTCTCGTCCGATGACGGACATGACGGTCTGGTGCACCCAGTTGATCTGGCCCGCGATCAGGCCGGGCAGCGGGTCGCCGGCGGGCGCGCCGGTCTCCTCGCGCAGCGCGTCCTCCAGATTGTCGACGACTTCCTGGGCGATCGCCCACAGCCGCGAGCGCAGCGCGGGGGCCTCATGGATGACCTGCATGAAGCGGGCATAACCGGTCATCAGGCCGAGCCGGGGCGACACCGCCTCGGCCTCGTCGCGCAGTTCGCGCAGTACGGCGACGGCGGCCGACTCCCCCTTCTCGCGGCCGCGCACCCAGCGGGCGAGCCGGTCGACGACCCCCTTGGAACGGTCGAGGAAGAGATCCTCCTTGGCCGGGAAGTAGTTGTAGACGGTGTTCACGGAGACGTTCGCGGCGTCCGCGACCTCCGCGACCGTCACCGCGTCGAAGCCGCGCTCCAGGAACAGGCCCGTGGCGACATCGGAGATGTACTGCCTGGTCTGCCTCTTCTTCCGCTCCCTGAGTCCCTCAGCCATGCCCGCATCGTAACTTTCGCTGGACCTTCTGAAATTTTGGAGTCATTGCAAAATTTCAGGGACTCTGTTTTTCTGAGGACATGGCAATCATCAGTGCGGCCGGTCTGGCCCATACCTTCCGGACGAAGCGCGGCCCGGTGGAGGCGGTGCGCGGTATCGACCTCACCGTGCGGCCGGGCGAGATCCTCGGCTTCCTCGGCCCGAACGGCGCGGGCAAGACGACCACGCTCCGGATGCTCACCACGCTGCTGCCACCCACCGGCGGCGCGGCCACGGTCGCGGGCTGCGACCTGGCCACCGACCCGGGCGGAGTGCGCCGCGCCACCGGCTATGTGGCGCAGGCGGGCGGCGTCGACCCGCACATCGGCGTGCGGGAGGAGTTGGTCACCCAGGGGCGGCTGTACCGCCTGACGAAGACGCAGGCGGCCGAGCGAGCCGAGGAATTGGCGCGCGACCTGGACCTGACGGAATTGCTCGACCGCAGAACAGCCGCGCTCTCCGGCGGCCAGCGGCGCCGTCTCGACATCGCGATGGGGCTCACCCACCGCCCCCAGGTGCTCTTCCTCGACGAGCCGACGACGGGCCTGGACCCCGGCAGCCGGGCCGACCTCTGGGACCTGGTCCGCCGACTGCGCGACGAGTACGGGACCACGGTCTTCCTGACCACCCACTACCTCGACGAGGCGGACGCCCTCGCCGACCGGCTCGTGATCGTCGACAAGGGGGTCGTGGTGAGCGAGGGAACCCCCGGCGCGCTGAAGCTGGAGTACGGCGGCTCGATCGACGCGACGCTCCAGGACACGTTCCTCGCGATCACCGGGCGCGGCCCGGCGTCGGCCGACTCCGCGCCCGTGGCCGTATAGCCGACTCCATCCCCCGTATCCGTAGAGGACCTGGAACGACATGCTGCTCCACGACACCGCGCTGATCTTCGGCCGCTACGCCCGTCAGACCCTGCGCTCCCGTTTCGCGATGCTCTTCGGCGTCCTGATGCCGCTGCTGTACCTCCTCTTCTTCGGCCCTCTTCTGACCGACCTGCCGCTCGGCTCGCAGGGCAGCTCCTGGCAGGTCCTGGTCCCCGGGCTGCTGCTCCAACTCGGGCTGTTCGGAGCGGCGTTCGCCGGGTTCACGGTCATCATCGAGAAGAACCAGGGCGTCGTGGAACGGATGCGGGTCACCCCCGTGAGCCGGCTGGCGCTCCTGCTCGGCAGGGTGCTGCGCGATGCCGCCGTCTTCGTCTTCCAGGCTGCGCTGCTGGTCCTGGCGGCGCTGGCGATGGGCCTGCGCGCCCCGGTCGCCGGCATCCTGATCGGCTTCGCGTTCGTCGCCCTCTTGACGCTCTCGCTCGCCTCCCTCTCGTACGCCCTGGCCATGAAGGTCCGTACACCACAGGAGTTCGGACCCGCGATCAACGCGATGACGATGCCGTCCATGCTGCTGTCGGGCCTGATGCTGCCGATGACCCTGGCGCCGGGCTGGCTGGACGTGCTCTCCCACTTCATGCCGTTCCGCTATCTGGTGGACGCGGTGCGCGACGCGTACGTGGGCTCCTACGCCACGGCCCACATGCTGTACGGCGTCCTGGTCGCCCTCGGGTTCGCGGCGCTCGCCGTGACGGTGGGCACACGAGTCTTCCGGAAGGCCGGAGCGTAACTACGCTGGCCTCATGGTCAATCTGACGCGCATCTACACCAGGACCGGCGACCAGGGCACCACCGCCCTCGGCGACATGAGCAGGGTCGCCAAGACCGACCTGCGGATCTCGGCGTACGCGGACGCCAACGAGGCGAACGCGGTGATCGGGACGGCGATCGCGCTCGGCGGCCTGGACGAGGAGATCGTCAAGGTGCTCACCCGCGTCCAGAACGATCTGTTCGACGTGGGCGCGGACCTGTCGACGCCGGTGGTCGAGAACCCCCAGTTCCCTCCGCTGCGGGTGGAGCAGTTCTACATCGACAAGCTGGAGGCGGACTGCGACAGCTTCAACGAGCGGCTGGAGAAGCTGCGCTCCTTCATCCTGCCCGGCGGCACGCCCGGCGCGGCGCTGCTGCACCAGGCGTGCACGGTCGTCCGGCGTGCCGAGCGCTCCACCTGGGCGGCCTTGGAGGTACACGGCGAGGTCATGAACCCGCTGACGGCGACCTATCTCAACCGGCTATCGGACCTGCTGTTCATCCTGGCCCGTACGGCCAACGGTGAGGTCGGGGACGTGCTGTGGGTCCCGGGCGGGGAGCGCTGACGCCGGGGTCTTCTTCGGCCGGATCACGTAGGTGAGGGCGACGAGGCCGTGGATCGCGGCCGCGCGCAGCGCCACCCACTGGAAGGAGCGCAGCGACTCCGTGTTGCCGTCGCCCACGTACGCGATCGCGGCCTGCAGGAGGGCGCAGGCGACGGTGGCAGCCAGCACCGTACGCAGCCACAGCCTGCCCTCGTGCCCGGCTCGGGCCATCCCGTAACGGGGTGGCCCCGCCGGGGGCGGGCCCCCGGCGAGCCGGTGCGCGGCGTGGCCGTCGAGCCAACGGATCGTGCAGTGGCCGTAGGCCACGGTGAAGCCGATGTACACGGCGGCGAGGCCGTGCTCCCAGCCCGGCGTCGCGCCGTTCTTGAGGTCGACGGCGGTGACCACGAACAGGACCACCTCCAGCAATGGCTCGCACAGCAGCAGCGCCACGCTCGTGCGGCGCCACTTCAGCAGGTACCGGACGGCCAGCCCCGCGGTCAGCAACACCCAGAACCCGACCTCGCACGCGACGATCAACCCGACGATCACGGTTCGCTCCTCTCGATCCCCTTTCCAGCCTCGCGGCGCCCGGCGCTCGAATCGTCGTCGGCGGTGACGACGTCTCGGTACATCGAAAGATGCAGTTCCGGACCCTTCCCGGGAAGCAGGCGGACAGCCCGTGGGCCGTGTTGGATGGACGGCATGGCCGTACGACTCCCGCGCCCGCACCGCGACGATGTGCACATCGCGGTCGGTGGTCTGTTCGGCGGGCTCCTGCTGTGGGTCCTCGGCCTCGGCCCCAGGGAGGCCACGGACAGCCTCGTCCTGCTGCCGCAGCGCTGGGCCCTGCTGGTGCCGCTGTTCGTGACGGCCGGCTGCGAGTTGCTGCGCCGCACCCGGCCCGGGCCGGCCCTGCTGATCGGCACGGCCGCGCTGGTCGCGGACACGGTGACACAGGGCAGCGTGGCCACGGTCGTGATGTTCACCGACCTCATGTACGCGGCCGTCCTGTACGGCACTCCCGCCTCCGCCCGACGCCTGCCGTGGATCACCGGACTGCTCACGGTGATCGGCGCGGTGGTGCCCCTCATGCTCTGGCGCGACCCCCAGGCCCTGCTGATCGGCGTGGGCGTCGGCGTGGTGGCGCTCGCGCCCGCCGCCACCGGCTGGGTGGTCCGCAACCACCGCGACACCGCCATCGCCGAACGCCTGCGCGCCGAACAGACCGCCCTGCTCGCCGAGATGGATCGCGCCCAGGCGGTCACCGCAGAACGGGCGCGCATGGCACGGGAGTTGCACGACATGGTCGCCAACCACCTGTCCGCCATCGCCATCCACTCCACCGCCGCGCTCTCCCTCGACGACCCGAGGACGTCCAGGGAAGCTCTCTCGGTCATCCGCGAGAACAGCGTCGACGGGCTCGCGGAGATGCGCCGGCTGATCGGCATCCTGCGCGACGGCAGCGGCGACCACGAGCCGACCGCGGCCCCCACGCTCGACGGACTCGCCGCGCTGGTGGAGAGCGCCCGCGCCAACGGACTCGATGTCGTGCTGGAGACCGATCACGCCGACGGACTCCCCGCGCCGGTCGAGCTGGCGGCGTACCGCATCGTCCAGGAATCCCTGACCAACGCCCTCAAGCACGCCTGCCCCGGCGCGGTCACGGTGGGCATCGCCCAGCCGGTCGGCTCCCTCACGGTGTGTGTCGCCAGTCCCCACGGCGACCGGGACGGGCCGCGGGCCCCGGGGTCGGGCGCCGGTCTGGTCGGCATGCGGGAGCGGGTCGCGCTGCTGCGCGGCACCTTCGAGGCCGGCCCCGAGGACTCCCCCACAGGCAAGATCTGGGCCGTACGCGCCACCCTGCCCCTGACCCGAGGAGAATCCATATGATCCGGGTGCTCGTCGCCGAGGACCAGTCCGCGGTACGCGCCGGACTCGTCCTCATCCTGCGCAGCGCGCCCGACATCGAGGTGGTCGGCCAGGCGGAGAACGGTGAGCGGGCCGTCGCCCTGGCCCGTGAACTACGGCCGGATCTCGTCCTGATGGACGTCCAGATGCCCCGGCTCGACGGGGTGTCCGCCACCCGCCAGGTCGTCGCCGAGGAGCTCTCCGACGTCCTCGTGCTCACCACCTTCGACCTCGACGAGTACGTCTTCGGGGCGCTGCGCGCGGGCGCCTCCGGCTTCCTGCTGAAGAACACCGAGGCGAAGGATCTGCTGGAGGCGGTACGGACGGTGGCGCGCGGGGAGGGACTCATCGCCCCGGCCGTCACCCGCCGGCTGATCGCGGAGTTCGCCGCGAAGCCCGTCCGCGAGCCGACGGCCGATCCGTCCGTCCTGGACGCCCTCACCCGACGGGAGCGCGAGGTGCTGTCCTGCCTCGGGGAGGGGCTCTCCAACGCGGAGATCGCGGCCCGTCTCGACATGGCGGAGGCGACCGTGAAGACCCACGTCAGCCGCCTGCTGGGAAAGCTGGAGCTGCGGAGCAGGGTTCAAGCAGCAGTGCTGGCACAGGAGTTGGGCGTGTAACAAGTAAGGACAAGCAACCGCCTCACTGGTCTGGACCTATTGACCTATGGTCCAGACCTTTCTATTGTCCACCGCACCTCATCAACTCCCCCGGAGGAGACGCAGGATGCGTTTCAGACACAGAGCCGTCGCAGGGCTCACCACCCTGCTGCTTCCGCTCGCCGCCCTCGTCGGGCTCGCGAGCCCCGCCTCGGCAGCCACCACTGCCACCGCCACGTACACCAAGACCCAGGACTGGGGTACCGGCTTCGAAGGCAAGTGGACCGTCAAGAACACCGGGACCACGGCCATCAGTTCCTGGACCATCGAGTGGGACTTCCCCTCCGGTACGTCCGTCACATCGGCCTGGGACGCCGACGTCACCCATTCCGGCACCCACTGGACCGCCAAGAACAAGTCCTACAACGGCACCCTCGCCGCGGGCGCCTCCGTCTCCTTCGGCTTCAACGGTGCCGGATCGGGATCACCTTCCAACTGCACGCTGAACGGCGGCAGTTGTGACGGCGGCACCACCGTCCCCGGCGACAACGCACCCTCCGCGCCCGGCACACCGACCGCGTCCTCCATCACCGACACCTCGGTGAAGCTCTCCTGGACGGCCGCCTCCGACGACAAGGGCATCAAGAACTACGACGTCCTGCGCGACGGCGCCAAGGTGGCGACGGTGACGACGACCTCGTACTCGGACACCGGCCTGACCGCCGGCACCGACTACTCGTACACCGTCCAGGCCCGCGACACCGCCGACCAGACCGGCCCGGCGAGCGGCGCGGTCGCCGTGCACACCACGGGCGGCGGCACCACTCCCCCGCCCACCGGCAACGCCGTCAAGCTCGGCTACTTCACCGAGTGGGGCATCTACGGCCGCAACTACAACGTCAAGAACCTGGTGACGTCCGGCTCGGCATCGAAGATCACGCACATCAACTACGCCTTCGGCAACGTCACCGGCGGCAAGTGCGCGATCGGTGACTCCTACGCCGACTACGACAAGGCCTTCACCGCCGACCAGTCGGTCAGCGGCGTCGCCGACACCTGGGACCAGCCGCTGCGCGGCAACTTCAACCAGCTGCGCGAGCTGAAGGCCAAGTACCCGAACATCAAGGTCCTCTGGTCCTTCGGCGGCTGGACCTGGTCCGGCGGCTTCGCCGAGGCCGCCGCCAACCCGGCCGCCTTCGCACAGTCCTGCTACGACCTGGTCGAAGACCCGCGCTGGGCGGACGTGTTCGACGGCATCGACATCGACTGGGAGTACCCGAACGCCTGTGGTCTGAGCTGTGACACCAGTGGTGCCGCGGCCTACAAGAACCTGATGTCCGCGCTGCGTTCGAAGTTCGGCAGCGGCAACCTCGTCACCTCGGCCGTCACCGCCGACGGCTCCTCCGGCGGCAAGATCGACGCCGCGGACTACGCGGACGCGGCCCAGTACGTCGACTGGTACAACGTGATGACGTACGACTTCTTCGGCGCCTGGGCGGCCCAGGGACCGACGGCCCCCCACTCCCCGCTCACCTCGTACAGCGGGATCCCGACGGCCGGCTTCACCACGGCCGACGCGATCGCCAAGTACAAGGCGAAGGGCGTACCCGCGAGCAAGCTGCTGATCGGCATCGGCTTCTACGGGCGCGGCTGGACCGGCGTCACACAGGACGCGCCGGGCGGCACGGCGACCGGGCCCGCGGCGGGCACGTACGAGCAGGGCATCGAGGACTACAAGGTCCTCAAGACGTCCTGCCCGGCCACCGGCACGATCGCCGGAACGGCCTACGCGCACTGCGGCAGCAACTGGTGGAGCTACGACACCCCGGCCACCATCGGTACGAAGATGGCCTGGGCCAAGAACCAGGGCCTGGGCGGCGCGTTCTTCTGGGAGTTCAGCGGTGACACCAGCAATGGCGAGCTGGTGAGCGCCATCAACAGCGGGCTCTCGTAAGCGGGATAACCCGACCGCGAGTTGGGCGGACTACGAGTTAGGCGACATTGACGCTCCCCCAGACTTCGTCCGGGGGGACCCCCACCCAGCGAGTGAATGTGGCTACGCCACATTCACTCGCTGTCCGGGCGGGGCTGCTTCCAGCCACGCGAGGAATCCGGTCAGCGCGTCTTCGCTCATCGCCAGTTCGAGCCGTGTCCCACGATGGAGACACGCGAGGATGATCGCGTCGGAGAGCAGCGCCAGCTCCTCCTCGCCCTCGGGAGCCCTGCGGCCCGCCACCTCGATCGCCGAGCGCTCCAGGACGCGGCGCGGGCGGGGGGCGTAGGAGAAGACGCGGTACCACTCGATGCGGTCGCCGTTGTAGCGGGCGACCCCATAGCTCCAGCCCTTGCCGCTGGGGTCGCTCTTCTCGGAGACATCCCAGCGCAGGCTGCAGTCGAACGTGCCGCCGGAACGCTGGATCAGCCGGCGCCGGAGGCCGAAGACGAACAGCCCCACCACCACGAGCGCCACTACCAACCCGCACACAGTCAGAGCGAGGACCATCGACACCGACCTCCTCGTCTCCTAGGTAAAGCAGGTAATGAAACGGAAAAAAGCACCCGCATCGCCTCAGCCGCGGCCCGGTCTGGTTTTATCCAGTCCCGGCCGCGGCTGAGTCACGTCATTCCGTGCGCGCTGGGGTCAGCGCGTCGCCACCGCACGCAGTCGGACGTCCGCGCGACGCTCGGCGGTGGCGTCGCCCTCCGCCTTCGCGCGCTCGAGCTCCCGCTCCGTGCGCTGGACGTCGATCTCGTCCGACAGCTCGGCGATCTCGGCCAGCAGCGACAGCTTGTCGTCGGCGAACGAGATGAAACCGCCGTGCACCGCAGCGACGACCGTTCCACCATCACTCGTACGGATGGTCACCGGGCCCGACTCCAGCACACCGAGCAGCGGCTGGTGACCGGGCATGACGCCGATGTCGCCGGACGTGGTACGCGCGACGACCAGGGTGGCCTCGCCGGACCAGACACTACGGTCCGCGGCGACGAGCTCGACGTGCAGCTCAGCAGCCAAGGTGGGCTCCTCGGGTCACCACCCGGCGTTGCTGCCGGGTGTTGGGTCAAAGTCTAGTAGGCGTACGAAGGGGGGCGGGACGCACCCCGCGAGGTGACACCCCGCCCCTCTTCATGAACACGAGGTTCAGGAGACGCCGAGCTCCTTGGCGTTGGCCTTGAGGTCCTCGAGGCCACCGCACATGAAGAACGCCTGCTCCGGGAAGTGGTCGTACTCGCCGTCGCAGATCGCGTTGAAGGCCGCGATCGACTCGTCCAGCGGAACGTCCGAACCGTCGACGCCGGTGAACTGCTTGGCGGCGTGGGTGTTCTGGGACAGGAAGCGCTCCACGCGACGGGCACGGTGGACGACGAGCTTGTCCTCCTCGCCGAGCTCGTCGATACCGAGGATCGCGATGATGTCCTGGAGGTCCTTGTACTTCTGCAGGATCGTCTTGACGCGCATGGCGGCGTCGTAGTGGTCCTGCGCGATGTAACGCGGGTCCAGGATGCGGGACGTGGAGTCCAGCGGGTCCACGGCCGGGTAGATGCCCTTCTCGGAGATCGGACGGGAGAGAACCGTCGTCGCGTCGAGGTGGGCGAAGGTGGTGGCCGGGGCCGGGTCGGTCAGGTCGTCCGCGGGGACGTAGATCGCCTGCATCGAGGTGATCGAGTGACCACGCGTCGAGGTGATGCGCTCCTGCAGCTGACCCATCTCGTCGGCCAGGTTCGGCTGGTAACCCACCGCGGACGGCATACGGCCGAGCAGGGTGGACACCTCGGAACCGGCCTGGGTGAAGCGGAAGATGTTGTCGATGAAGAACAGCACGTCCTGCTTCTGCACATCGCGGAAGTACTCCGCCATGGTCAGACCGGCCAGGGCGACCCGCAGACGGGTGCCCGGGGGCTCGTCCATCTGGCCGAAGACCAGGGCGGTCTTGTCCAGAACGCCGGACTCTTCCATCTCCGCGATGAGGTCGTTGCCCTCACGGGTGCGCTCACCGACGCCCGCGAAGACGGAGACGCCCTCGTGGAGGTTGGCGACACGCATGATCATTTCCTGGATCAGCACGGTCTTGCCGACACCGGCGCCACCGAACAGACCGATCTTGCCGCCCTTGACGTACGGGGTGAGAAGGTCGACGACCTTCAGGCCGGTCTCGAACATCTCGGTCTTGGACTCGAGCTGGTCGAACGCCGGGGCCTTGCGGTGGATGGACCAGCGCTCGCCCTCGTAGGTCTCGTCGACGTTCAGCACCTCACCGAGGGTGTTGAACACCTTGCCCTTGGTGAAGTCGCCGACCGGGACACTGATGCCCGAGCCGGTGTCGGTCACCGTGGCCTGGCGGACCAGACCGTCGGTGGGCTGCATCGAGATGGTGCGGACCAGGCCGTCACCCAGGTGCTGGGCGACCTCCAGGGTCAGCGTCTTCTTCTCGCCGGCGTTGGCCGGGTCGGCCACCTCGACGTGCAGGGCGTTGTAGATCTCCGGCATGGCGTCGACGGGGAATTCCACGTCGACGACCGGGCCGATGACCCGGGCGACGCGGCCCGTGGCAACGGCCGTCTCAACTGTCGTCGTCATTACCTGTCACTCCCCGCGGTCGCGTCGGCCAGGGCTGCGGAGCCACCGACGATCTCGCTGATTTCCTGGGTGATTTCGGCCTGTCGGGCCGCGTTGGCAAGTCGGGAGAGGCTGGTGATCAGGTCTCCCGCGTTGTCGGTGGCCGACTTCATCGCACGGCGCGTGGCGGCGTGCTTGGAGGCGGCCGACTGGAGCAGCGCGTTGTAGATACGGCTCTCGACGTAGCGCGGCAGCAGGGCGTCGAGGACGTCCTCCGCCGACGGCTCGAAGTCGTACAGCGGAAGGATCTCGCCCTTGGGCGCGACCTCTTCCGCCACCTCTTCGAGGCGAAGCGGCAGCAGGCGGCCGTCGACCGCCGTCTGCGTCATCATCGAGACGAACTCGGTGTAGACGATGTGGAGTTCGTCCACGCCGCCGTCCGCCGTCTCCTTCTCGATGGCCTCGATCAGCGGAACGGCGACCTTCTTCGCGTCCGCGTAGGTGGGCTCGTCGGTGAAGCCCGACCACGACTCCGTGACCTTGCGCTCACGGAAGTTGTAGTGGGCCAGACCGCGGCGGCCGACGATGTAGACGTCGACCTCCTTGCCCTCCGCCTCGAGACGCGCGGTCAGCTGCTCCGCGGCCTTGATGGCGTTGGAGTTGAAGGCGCCGGCCAGTCCGCGGTCGCTCGTGAGGAGCAGCACCGCGGAGCGCGTCGCCGTCTCCGCCTCCGTGGTCAGCGGGTGCTTGGTGTTCGAGCCGGTGCCGACCGCCGTGACCGCGCGGATGAGCTCGGTCGCGTACGGCGTGGAGGCCACCACCTTGCGCTGCGCCTTGACGACGCGCGAGGCGGCGATCATCTCCATCGCCTTGGTGATCTTCTTGGTCGCGGTGACGGATTTGATGCGACGCTTGTAGACCCGGAGCTGGGCTCCCATGAGTCAGGTCCCTTCCGTCGTCACTTACCGGCGGCGGCCGGAGCGTCCTCGCCGAGAAGCTTCCCGTCCGAGGTCTCGAACTGCTTCTTGAAGTCCGCGATGGCGTCGGCGATGGCCTGCAGCGTGTCGTCCGACATCTTGGCGCCCTCCTTGATGGAGGTCATGAGGCCCTGCTCCTTGCGGTGCAGGTACTCCAGGAGCTCCTTCTCGAAGCGGCGGATGTCCTTGACCGGTACGTCGTCCATCTTGCCGGTGGTACCGGCCCACACGGAGACGACCTGGTCCTCGGTCGGCATCGGCTGGTACTGCGGCTGCTTGAGCAGCTCGACCATGCGCTGACCGCGCTCCAGCTGGGCCTTCGACGCGGCGTCCAGGTCGGAACCGAAGGCGGCGAACGCCTCCAGCTCACGGAACTGGGCGAGGTCCACGCGGAGACGACCGGAGACCTGGCGCATCGCCTTGTGCTGGGCGGAGCCACCGACGCGGGAGACCGAGATACCGACGTTCAGAGCCGGACGCTGGCCGGCGTTGAACAGGTCGGACTCCAGGAAGCACTGGCCGTCGGTGATGGAGATGACGTTGGTCGGGATGAACGCCGACACGTCGTTCGCCTTGGTCTCGACGATCGGCAGACCCGTCATCGAACCGGCGCCCATGTCGTCGGAGAGCTTCGCGCAGCGCTCCAGCAGACGGGAGTGCAGGTAGAAGACGTCACCCGGGTAGGCCTCGCGGCCCGGCGGGCGGCGCAGCAGCAGGGACACGGCGCGGTAGGCGTCGGCCTGCTTCGAGAGGTCGTCGAAGATGATGAGGACGTGCTTGCCGTCGTACATCCACTGCTGGCCGATGGCCGAACCGGTGTACGGCGCAAGGTACTTGAAGCCGGCCGGGTCGGACGCCGGGGCGGCGACGATGGTCGTGTACTCGAGCGCGCCGGCCTCTTCCAGGGCACCACGCACGGAGGCGATGGTGGAACCCTTCTGACCGATGGCGACGTAGATGCAGCGGACCTGCTTCTTCGGGTCGCCGGTGCGCCAGTTGTCGCGCTGGTTGATGATCGTGTCGACGGCCAGGGCGGTCTTGCCGGTCTGACGGTCACCGATGATCAGCTGACGCTGGCCACGGCCGATCGGGGTCATCGCGTCGACGGCCTTGTAGCCGGTCTCCATCGGCTCGTGCACCGACTTCCGGACCATGACGCCCGGTGCCTGCAGCTCGAGGGCGCGGCGGCCGGTGGTCTCGATCTCGCCGAGGCCATCGATCGGGTTGCCGAGCGGGTCGACAACGCGGCCGAGGTAGCCCTCGCCGACGGCGACGGACAGCACCTCACCGGTGCGCTGCACCGGCTGGCCCTCCTCGACGCCGCTGAACTCGCCGAGGACGATGGCGCCGATCTCGCGCTCTTCCAGGTTGAGCGCGAGGCCGAGGGTGCCGTCCTCGAACTTCAGCAGTTCGTTGGCCATGGCCGAGGGCAGGCCCTCGACCTTCGCGATGCCGTCGCCGGCAAGGGTGACCGTACCGACCTCCTCGCGCGAGGCCGCGTCCGGCTTGTACGACTGGACAAAGTTCTCCAGCGCGTCCCGGATCTCCTCCGGCCGGATCGTGAGCTCCGCCATCTGGGTTCCCTGCTCTCCTTGTTGGGCCCGAAGTTTCACTTTGGGGGTCTGGGGGCGACCCCCAGGAATCCTCTGCACGGCCCAACGAGGGCCGTAAGTACGTACTGCGTATTGAGTTGCTGCTAGCCGGCCATGCGGCGGCTGGCGTCCTCAAGCCGGTCCGCGATGGAACCGTTGATGACCTCGTCGCCGACCTGCACCCGGATCCCGCCGACGACATCGGGGTCGACGTCGAGGTTGAGGTGCATCTGACGGCCGTAGAGCTTCGCCAGAGCGGCACCGAGGCGCTGCTTCTGTCCGTCGCTCAGCGCGACCGCCGAGGTGACCACGGCGACCGTGCGGTTGCGGCGCTCGGCGGCGAGCTTGGACAGGGACTCGAGTCCCGCCTCCAGGCTACGTCCACGCGGCGCGGTCACAAGGCGTGTCACCAGACGCTCGGTCGTCGCATCGGCCCGGCCGCCGAGCAGGCTGCGCAGCAGCTCGCTCTTGGCCGCCTTCGAGGCGGCGCGGTCGGTCAGCGCGGCACGCAGCTCGGTGTTCGAAGAGACGATCCGGCCGAACCGGAACAGCTCGTCCTCCACGTCGTCGAGCACGTTCGTCCGCTGGGCGGCCGTGAGGTCGGCGGTGGCGGCCAGCTCCTCGATGGAGTCCACCAGGTCACGCGAGCGCGACCAGCGGGAGCGCACCATGCCGGCCACCAGATCGGCGGTCGACCCGCTGACCTGACCGCCGAACAGGCGCTGGGCCAGTTCGGCCTTGGCCTCGCCGGGCTGCGCCGGGTCGGTGAGGACCCGACGCAGGGACACCTCACGGTCGAGCAGCGCGGTGACGGCGGCCAGCTCGTCGGCGAGCTGCGCCGCGTCCACGGACGTCGAGTCCGTCAGCGCGTCGAGACGCTCACGTGCGGCTGCCAGGGCCTCGCGGCTCGCTCCGTTCATCGCGCGGCCTCGGCCTTCTCCTCGAGATCAGCGAGGAAGCGGTCGATGACGCGGCTCTGCCGGGCGTGGTCCTCGAGGGACTCGCCGACGAGCTTGCCGGCCAGGTCGGTGGCCAGGTGGCCGACGTCCTGACGCAGCGCCTGAGCGGCGGACTTGCGGTCTGCCTCGATCTGCGCGTGACCGGCGGCGATGATCTCCTCACGCTGCCGCTGGCCTTCCGCGCGCATCTCGGCGATGAGCGTGGCGCCCTGCTCCTGCGCCTCCTGGCGCAGGCGCGCGGCCTCGTGCCGGGCCTCGGCGAGCTGAGCCTTGTACTGCTCAAGAACGCTCTGTGCCTCGGTCTGAGCGGCCTCGGCCTTCTCGATACCGCCCTCGATGGCCTCGCGACGCTGCTCCAGAACCTTGTTGATGTTCGGGAGGAGCTTCTTGGCGAGGAAGCCGAAGACGATGACGAAGGCGATCAGGCCGATGACAAGCTCGGGGATCGGCGGGACGAGAGGGTTCTCTTTCTCGGCCGCCAGAATGAGCAAGTGGCTCATGTCAGTGCCTTCCGTCTAGTGGGCTGTTGCTGATCGGTCGATCAGGTGCCGTAGACGAACGGCATGACCAGACCGATGAGGGCGAGCGCCTCACAGAAGGCGAAGCCGAGGATCTGGTTGGCGCGGATCAGACCGGCGGCCTCAGGCTGGCGGGCGAGCGCCTGGGTGCCGTTACCGAAGATGATGCCGACGCCGACGCCGGGGCCGATGGCCGCGAGGCCGTAACCGATCGAGCCGAGCGAGCCGGAGACAGCGGCAAGGGTCTGGGACATGCCAGTTCTTCCTTTTCTTTACGGACCGGTGGGGGTTGGCCACCGGACGACTGCGGGGTGGAGACGGGGGCGCTCAGTGGTGCTCGGCCAGCGCGCCCTGGATGAAGGTGCAGGTCAGCAGCACGAACACGTATGCCTGCAGGGCCTGGATGAACAGCTCGAAGGCCGTCATGACGATCACCATGATGAACGAGACGCCCGCGTAGGCGATCCCGATGCCGTTGAGCAGGTACCAGCTGGCGATCGTGAAGAGCAGCAGCAGCGTGTGGCCCGCGAACATGTTCGCGAAGAGTCGCACCGCGTGCGTGAAGGGCCGGACGATCAGGTTCGAGAGGAGCTCGATGAACATGGCCAGCGGGAGAACCGGGCCCAGCGACTTGTCGTAGCCGGTGAAGTTCTTGAAGGCGCCGACGAATCCGTGCCGCTTGAACGTCAGCGAGACCCAGGTGATGTAGACGATCGCCGCGAGAACGATGGGATACGCGATGATCGACGTCACCGGGAACTGGGCGACCGGAATGATCGACCAGAGGTTCATCATCCAGATGAAGAAGAACAGCGAGACGACCAGCGGTACGTACTTCTCGCCTTCCTTCTTGCCGATCGTCTCGTAGACGACACCGCGGCGGATGAAGTCGTAGCCGGACTCGGCGACCATCTGCAGCTTGCCGGGAACGACCTTCGGCTTGCGGAAGGCGGCCCAGAAGAAGCCGACGACGATGACCGAGCCGATCAGCGCCAGCAGCATCGGCTTGTTGAAGTACACGTTGCTGTCGCCGTCCCCGAGAAGGGGCTTGAACAGGAACGAGTGCAGGCCGGGAGCCGGGAAGCCACAGCCGTCGAAGATGTGGCAATCGGTCTCGAAGGCGAGCACCTGCGTCGGGTCAGCACTCACCGCGGGCTCCTTCAGCGTGGCGCATAGGTACGGCAACCTCGTTGTGTCGGCGCGGCGCGCAGCCGCGGTTCGGCACTGGACTGGTGTTACGGATGTGGGGGCGGCTGTGGGGCATCAAGCCTCGCGATTGAGCAGGCGTCAGCTCAGATGCCCGCGCCCGCGATGCCGCAGTTGGCACCGGACGATAGCAGGATCTCTTACGCGCCTTTATCCCGGCCCTACCCCTCACGACGAGTGCCCCGTCTTCTCGGGCTTGTCGCCGTTCGAGGAGTCGGGTTCGACGTAAAGGATCTTGGCCTTCATGTGGGCACGCGCCTGTGCGCCGATCCACACGAGCGTGGTGGCGACGAGCGTGAGCGCGAAGGCCTTGGGGTTGAACAGCGAGGTGTTCTTGAACGCGGCGACAAAGATGAACAGCAGAAGAATCTGTGCCGCGTAGAGCATGAGGCCCATCGCCTGGAACAGGTGCGGAAGCGATTTGGCGGTGCGCTGCAGAACGTAGAGCCCGATACCCATGAAGAGGATCACGACCAGCGTCGCGACGATCGCCCCGATGGCTCCCTTGCCGCCCGCGACCACACCACTGACGACGGCGGCAATCGCGCCGACGGCAGCTGTGGGCACAGCGGCCTGAAGGAGAATCCGGGCGTCATTGGACGGCATGGCGGCAACTCCGCTTGCTAAGGGGGGCGTGTCGTCATGGACGAGCGTAGTCCCGGGATGAGAGAGAACCTCACGCCAAGGGACCGTCGCACTACGGTCCTTCGGCTCTGTCCCGGGTTCTCGTGAACCGTATCACAAACTATTTGATGCGGTCTTTACCTAGAAGGTGTGCTTGCTATCACACATGAGAGTGACGTTGCGCGTCTGTGCACTGAGCGGGCCAAGTTGTCTGGTATTAGGGCGCTTTGCACCCCCACGACTTGGCAACGCGTTAGTCAGATTCTTACCTTGCGTCAGCGCGACGATCCGGCTTTGCGCCGATCCAGGAAGCGCGAACGGGCGCCAATTGCCGTCGCTCCGTTGACTCCTGAGACGCCGGCCGCGACCGGCGCGCGGTGCTCGCGGGCCTCCTCCGGCTCCTCGGCCTCCGCCGTCCCGTGGGTGACGGACGGCTCGGCCTCGGCCGCGGAGGCGGCCCTGCGGCGGCGGTAGCGCGGCGGCACCAGGTGCTCGGCCCAGCGCGGGGCACGCGGCGTGAAGCGCGGCAGCAGGAGCAGGACCAGGCCCACGGCGCTGAGCATCGCGATGCCGAGGACGATCCACATCGATGCCGAGTTGACCGAGAAGGCCAGGGCACCGAAGGCGATCAGCGCCGACCAGAAGTACATGATCAGCACGGCGCGGCTGTGCGAGTGGCCGACCTCCAGCAGACGGTGGTGCAGATGTCCGCGGTCGGCGGCGAAGGGGGACTGTCCGCGCCAGGTGCGCCGCACGATGGCCAGCACCAGGTCGGCGGCCGGCACCGCGATGATCGTCAGCGGCAGCAGCAGCGGGATGTAGACGGGCACCATCTGGTGCACGGTGTTGCGCTCCGAACCGGAGAACAGGTTCATCGCGTCCGGGTCGACCTGTCCGGTGATGGAGATCGCACCGGCGGCGAGCACCAGGCCGATGAGCATCGAGCCGGAGTCGCCCATGAAGATCCGCGCGGGGTGCATGTTGTGCGGCAGGAAGCCCAGGCACATGCCCATGAGGATCGCCGCGAACAGCGTCGCCGGGGCGGCGGCCTCGATGCCGTAGCTGTACCAGATGCGGTACGCGTACAGGAACGACGCGGCGGAGGCGATGCACACCATGCCGGCGGCGAGGCCGTCGAGGCCGTCGACGAAGTTCACCGCGTTGATGCTGATCACGACGAGCGCGACGGTGAGCAGGGTGCCCTGCCACTGGGTGAGCGCGACGAGGCCGACGCCCGGAATCGGCAGCCACAGGATCGTCAGACCCTGCATGACCATGACGCCCGCGGCGATCATCTGGCCGCCCAGCTTGATCAGCGCGTCGATCTCGAACTTGTCGTCCAGGACACCGATCAGCCAGATCAGCGCCGCCCCGGAGAGCAGCGCGCGCGGTTCGTTCGAATTCGAGAACACCGCGTTGAGGTTCTTCAGGTGATCGGCGACCAGCAGGCCCGCGCACAGCCCGAAGAACATCGCGATGCCGCCGAGCCGTGGAGTCGGTTCCCGGTGCACATCGCGCGCACGGATTTCCGGCATGGCTCCGGCCACGATCGCGAACTTCCGTACCGGCCCTGTCAGCAGATACGTCACCGCGGCCGTGATGCAGAGCGTCAGCAGGTATTCACGCACGGGCTTCCCCACAGGTCTCGCTGGCCATCTCAGCCCCACACCCTAGCGATGCGCGCATATGGTTGGGGACTTCCGGGTAGCGACGATGGTTGCACGAGTGGCTGTGTACAAGGGCGCGCATACCCCTCTCTAGCCGGGATAGGGCGGAAATCTTCCGGTCAGCTCCCGCACTTCTTCACGCGCCTTCTTGCCTTCGATGTCCTCCCGCAGCACCCCCGCGAAGAGTACGGCGATCCGCGCCATCTCCGCCTCGCCCATCCCCTGCGTGGTCAGGGCCGCCGTACCGAGCCGCAGGCCACGGGCGTCCCCGTGGGGCAGCGCACAGCAGTCCAGCACCATCCCGGCGGCGGCGAGCCGGCCCCGGGCGGTCCGCCCGTCGACGCGCAGCGGCGCGGGGTCGACGGTCAGCAGATGGGTGTCGGTACCACCGGTGATGACCGCGAGCCCCTCGTCGGCCAGTTCCTCGGCCAGCACCCGGGCATTGGCGACCACCTGATGGGCGTACGCCGTGAAGGCCGGGGTCGCCGCCTCGCCGAACGCGACGGCCTTGGCGGCGATGGTGTGCATCTGTGCGCCGCCCTGGGTGAAGGGGAAGACGGCCCGGTCGACGCGCTCGGCCAGTTCGCTCCCGCACAGGATCATGCCGCCGCGCGGCCCGCGCAGCACCTTGTGCGTCGTCGCGCACACGACATCGGCGTACGGGACCGGATTGGGCGCCGCGCCGCCCGCGACCAGCCCGATGGGGTGGGCGGCGTCCGCGATGAGGTAGGCGCCCACCCTGTCGGCGATCTCCCGGAAGGCGGCGTAGTCGATGTGCCGGGGGTAGGAGATGGAACCGCAGACGATGGCTTTCGGCCGGTGCGTACGAGCGAGGGTGTGCACCTGCTCGTAGTCGATGAGCCCGGTCTCCGCGTCCACGCCGTAGCCGACGAAGTCGAACCAGCGGCCCGAGAAGTTCGCGGGCGACCCGTGCGTGAGGTGGCCGCCGAAGGACAGCCCCATCGCCAGCACGGTGTCACCGGGGCGCAGCAGGGCGGCGTACGCGGCCAGGACGGCCGAAGACCCGGAGTGCGACTGGACGTTGGCGTGGTCGGCACCGAAGAGGGCCTTGGCCCGCTCCACCGCGAGCCGCTCCGCGACGTCGACGATCTCGCAGCCGCCGTGATGACGGGCGCCCGGATACCCCTCGGCGTACTTGTTCGCCAGCGGCGACCCGAGCGCGGCCAGCACGGCCGGCGAGGTGAAGTTCTCGGCCGCGATCAACTGCAACGTCGTCGACTGCCGGTCCAGCTCCCCGAGGAGAATCTCGGCGAGTTCCGGGTCCTGACGCCGCAGGACATCCGCTTCCAGCGTTTGTGTGACCGGCATGGTGGACTCCGGACCTCGGCGGGGGTGCGCTACGTCCAATGTAGAACCGAGACCGTTGGGACGCCCGGTGTTACGCGCTGCCGGGGGACTGAACCGAGCCGCACCGCTACTGCCGTGAAAGGAAACCCGGGCGGGGGCTACGTACGCGCACGCACCCCGGTCAGCGCAGTCACCACCGGGTCCAACGCCTCGTTGATCTCGTCCCCGATCGACCGGAAGAACGGAAGCGGCGCCCCGTACGGGTCGTACACCTCGTCCGCCTCCGCGGTGGGCGCGAGAAGCCACCCGCGTAGAGCCGCGGCAGCCTGTACCAGCGCGCGGGCGCGTTCGATCACGCCCTCGTCCAGGGGCGGAAGCGTCGCCGGGTCTATGGCCCGTACGAGCCGCGTGAACTCCTTCAGGGTGAAGGTGCGCAGCCCCGCCGAGTGCCCCATGGAGATGACCTGGGCCCGGTGGTCGCGGGTGGCCGTCAGGACGAGATCGGCGCGGATGACATGGTCGTCGAGGAGCTCGCGGCCGACGAAGCCGGACGGGTCCGCGCCGAAGTCCGTGAGGACCGTCGCGGCGTTGGCCTCCATGGGTGCCCCCTCGTGCCCCCAGGTGCCCGCGCTCTCCACGATGAGGCCGCCCCACAGGGGATCGCCGAGCCGGTCCGCCAGGGCATGCCGGGTCAGCCGCTCGGTGATCGGCGAGCGGCACACGTTGCCGGTGCTGACGTGGAGGATGCGGAAGGACCCCCTGGAGGACCCATTGGCCCCCGTGATCCCCGTGCCTATGCCACGCCCCGCGTCAGGGGCTGTCAATTCGCCACCTCGAGGTCGGGTACGACCTTCCGGAGCTCCTCCGCCGACAGTGCCCCCTCGCGCAGCAGCACGGGCACCTTGCCGGTCACGTCGACGATCGAGGACGGGACGATGCCCGGGGTCGGGCCGCCGTCCAGGTAGACCGAGATGGAGTCGCCGAGCATCTCCTGCGCGGCGTCACAGTCCTCCGGAGCCGGGTGTCCCGTGAGGTTCGCGGAGGAGACGGCCATCGGGCCGACCTCGGTGAGCAGTTCGATGGCCACCGGGTGCAGCGGCATGCGCACGGCGACGGTGCCACGGGTGTCCCCCAGGTCCCACTGCAGGGACGGCTGGTGCTTGGCGACGAGCGTGAGCGCGCCCGGCCAGAAGGCGTCGACGAGCTCCCAGGCCATCTCGGAGAAGTCCGTGACGAGGCCGTGCAGCGTGTTCGGGGAGCCGATGAGGACGGGGGTGGGCATGTTGCGGCCCCGTCCCTTGGCCTCCAGCAGATCGGCGACGGCCTCCGAGGAGAACGCGTCGGCGCCGACGCCGTACACGGTGTCGGTCGGGAGGACCACCAGCTCGCCACGGCGGACGGCGGACGCGGCCTCACGCAGACCGGTGATGCGGTCGGTCGCGTCGTTGGTGTCGTATCGCCGTGCCATTTAGCGGGCCTCCTCGTACACGTACTGCTGGCTGGGGGTCGCGATGCGCGTACTCACGGCATCGCCTTGCGTGCGGTCGCGAACCGCGGCCGGTTGTTGAGGTCCGGGTGGTCGGCCGCGTCGGCCCAGCCCCGCTCCTCGGTGAAGATCCACGGCACCTGCCCGCCCTGGGTGTCGGCGTGCTCGATGACGACGACGCCACCGGGGCGCAGCAGCCGGTGCGCGGTGCGCTCGATGCCGCGGATGAGGTCGAGTCCGTCCTCCCCCGAGAACAGGGCGAGTTGAGGATCGTAGTCCCGGGCCTCCGGCGCCACGTACTCCCATTCCGTGAGCGGGATGTACGGCGGGTTGGAGATGACCAGGTCCACCTGGCCGTCGAGGTCCGGGAAGGCCTCCAGGGCGTCTCCCTGGCGCAGGTCGACCCTGGACCCCTCGACGTTCTTGCGCGTCCACTGGAGGGCGTCCTCGGACAGCTCCACGGCGTGCACACGGGAGCGCGGGACCTCCTGCGCGAGGGCGAGCGCGATGGCGCCCGAGCCGGTGCAGAGGTCGACGATCAGCGGCTCGACGACGTCCATCGCGCGTACGGCGTCTATGGCCCAGCCGACCACGGACTCGGTCTCGGGCCGGGGCACGAACACCCCTGGCCCGACCTGGAGTTCCAGGTAGCGGAAGTAGGCCCGCCCGGTGATGTGCTGGAGCGGCTCGCGGGCCTCGCGGCGCGCGATCACCTCCCAGTAGCGGGCGTCGAAGTCCGCGTCCTTGACGGTGTGCAGCTCGCCCCGCTTCACGCCGTGCACGAAGGCGGCGAGCTCCTCCGCGTCGTTGCGCGGCGAGGGCACGCCGGCGTCGGCCAGCCGCTGGGTGGCCTGGGCCACTTCCGCGAGCAGCAGGTTCACGCTGGTCCTCCGGGGCTGAGCTGTTGTCGTGTGCTGGGTACCGCTGTTACGCGGCCTGCTCTCAGGCGGCCGCGAGCTTGGCCGCCGAGTCCGCGTCGACGCAGGCCTGGATGACCGCGTCGAGCTCCCCGTCGAGCACCTGGTCCAAGTTGTACGCCTTGAAGCCGACTCGGTGGTCCGAGATGCGATTCTCCGGGAAGTTGTACGTACGGATCTTCTCGGAGCGGTCGACGGTACGGACCTGGCTGCGACGGGCGTCAGCGGCTTCTCGCTCCGCTTCCTCCTGTGCCGCCGCGAGGAGCCTGGAGCGCAGGATACGCATCGCCTGCTCCTTGTTCTGCAGCTGGCTCTTCTCGTTCTGGCACGAGGCGACGACTCCGGTGGGAATGTGCGTGATGCGCACCGCGGAATCGGTGGTGTTGACGGACTGGCCGCCGGGGCCCGACGAGCGGTAGACGTCGATGCGCAGATCGTTCGCGTGGATCTCGACGTCGACCTCCTCGGCCTCGGGCGTGACAAGGACACCGGCCGCCGACGTGTGGATCCGGCCCTGCGACTCGGTCGACGGCACGCGCTGCACGCGGTGCACACCGCCCTCGTACTTCAGGCGCGCCCAGACACCCTGGCCGGGCTCGGTGGCACCCTGGCCGCCCTTGGTCTTCACGGCGACCTGGACGTCCTTGTAGCCGCCGAGCTCGGACTCGGTGGAGTCGATGATCTCGGTCTTCCAGCCCACACGCTCGGCGTAGCGCAGGTACATGCGCAGCAGGTCGCCCGCGAAGAGGGCGGACTCGTCGCCACCGGCGCCCGCCTTGATCTCGAGGATGACGTCCTTGTCGTCGCTGGGGTCGCGCGGGACCAGCAGCAGACGGAGCTTCTCGGTGAGCTCCTCGCGCTGCTTCTCCAGGTCCTTGACCTCGGCGGCGAAGTCCGGGTCGTCGGCGGCGAACTCCTTCGCCGTCTCGATGTCGTCCCCGGTCTGCTTCCAGGAGCGGTACGTCGCGACGATCGGGGTCAGCTCGGCGTAGCGCTTGTTCAGCTTGCGCGCGTTGGCCTGGTCGGCGTGGACCGACGGGTCAGCGAGCTTCTTCTCCAGATCGGCGTGCTCGCCGATGAGTTCCTCGACCGCCTCGAACATCTCCGGCTCCAATGGGCTGTCCCCCGCTCCAGTGTGGGCTCGGGGACGTGGGTAAGACGAATGGGGGCTGCACCGCAAAGCGCCGGTCCCGGCGCCCCCGGCATGGGGGCACCGGAGACCGGCGCTGTGGGCTCGCTACTTCTTGGCAGCGGCAGCCTTGCCGAAGCGGGCCTCGAAGCGGGCCACACGGCCACCGGTGTCGAGGATCTTCTGCTTGCCCGTGTAGAACGGGTGGCACTCGGAGCAGACCTCGGCGCGGATGGTGCCGCTGGAGATCGTGCTACGGGTGGTGAACGACGCGCCACAGGTGCAGCTGACCTGCGTCTCGACGTACTCGGGGTGGATGTCGCGCTTCAAGGTGTCTCCTAGTTTCGGGAGGGCGCCGGGTCGCCGCCGCGGATTGCGGGAGCGTGAACCGGAGCCGACGTACCAGTCTGCCAGGACTGACCGCATCCCCCAAAACCGGGGGGCGCGGTGATCTATTCCCCGAGGGTTCTCCTATCGCTCAGCCGGAGCTGACGACGCCCTTCGCGGTGCCCGTGGCCGTGCCCTCGGTGGCCGCCTTCGGGATCGGCCGGTCGCCCTTCAGCGCCTTCCAGACCAGCTCGGACTTGGCCTTGTCGACGAGGACGCGGTTCGCGTTGGCGGCGTCGTACTGGACCGGCATCGTCACCATGTGCATGTTGGACGAGCTGATGCCCTTGAGGCCGTTGGCGAAGGACGCGAGGTCGGAGACCGAGCCGATCTCGGAGTCGGTGGTGACGGCCTTGGTCGCGGTGTCGGCGAGGTCGTACAGCTTCTTGGGGTTGGACAGGACGCCGATGTGCTTGACCTGGTCGACCAGGGCCTTGATGAACGCCTGCTGGAGCTGGATGCGGCCGAGGTCGGAGCCGTCGCCGACGCCGTGCCGGGTGCGGACCAGGCCGAGCGCCTGCTTGCCGTCGAGCGTGTGCGTGCCGGCCGCCAGGTTCAGGTGGCTGTCGGGGTCCTTGATGTCCTTGGTCGTGGTGACCGAGACACCGCCCAGGTCGTCGATGAGCTTCTCGAAGCCGCTGAAGTCGACCTCGAGGTAATGGTCCATGCGGATACCCGTGATGGACTCCACGGTCTTCACCGCACAGGCGGCGCCCCCGGTGGAGTACGCGGAGTTGAACATCACGCCGGAGGCCGCGTCGTGCGTCACGCCCTTGGTGTCGGTGCACGAGGGCCGCTGGACGAGGGTGTCGCGGGGTATGGAGACCACGCTGGCCTTCTTGTGCCCCTTGTACACGTGCACGATCATCGCCGTGTCGGAGCGGGCGCTGCCGTCGTCGGTGCCGCCGCCCAGCTTCTTGTTGCTGCCGGAGCGCGTGTCGGAGCCCAGGACCAGGATGTTCTCGGAACCGTTGTCGACCTTCGTCGGCCGGTCGGTGCCAAGGGCCTGGTTGATGTCGACGTTCTTCAGGTTGCTGTTGAGCTTGAAGTAGACAATCCCGGCGCCCGTGCCCCCCAGCACGACGATGCCCGCAGCGGTCCAGGCCGTGATGAGGAGTGCCTTGCGGCGCGTGCTGCGCGTCTTGCGGCGGCGGCCCTTCGCGCGGCGACGCGGGGCGCTGGTGCCGGACTCTCCGGGTATGCCGGGTTCCGGCGTGCTCTCGGCAGACATCTGCTCCTCAGTCCCTCTGCGGTCGGTTACCCCCTGCTTTCAGGGCCAAGCCCGGCTGGCCGTGACGATGCGTACCGCTTCATGGTCACTGCGTACGGTCAGACGGGGAAACTCGGGAAAGGGTTGCACAACGCAGCGTGCCCACCGCGTGAAGCGATGGGCACGTTGCGTCATCGGTGAAGCCGGGGAGACCCCGTTCACCTGCGATTTCAGCCGAAGATGTCGTACTGCTGGAAACCGGTACCGACGGAGACCCTTGTGGCAAAGATCTCGCTGGTCGCCTTGCCGGTGCCCTTGTACAGGTAGAGCGTGCCGCCGGGCGTACGGGCCAGGAAGTCGGCCTTGCCGTCGCCGGTGATGTCACCGACCGCGTCGAAGGCGTTGTAGCCGGTCCAGGCGCTGCGCACCTTGATCCGCGAGGAGAAGGCCTCGGAGCCGGACTTGCCGGTGCCCTTGTACAGGTAAAGGTCGCCGGTGCTGGACTGGCGGGCGAGCAGGTCGGCCTTGCCGTCACCGGTGAGGTCGCCGTGGCCGCGCACGGAGTTGTACTGGTTCCAGCCGGTGCGGACCGAGAAGCGGGAGCCGAAGGTGCCGTTGCCCTTGCCCGGGTAGATCCACAGTGTCCCGCCGGAGTCCACCGACAGGATGTCGGGCAGGTAGTCGCCGGTGACGTCGCCCGGGGCGATGATCCGGGTGCGGGTCTTCCAGCCGGTGAAGATCTGGTCGGTGGACCAGCTCTGGCTCGCCAGCACGTAGTGCGTCCAGTAGACGTTGCCGGTGGCGCTGTCGCGCACCACGAGGTCCTGGAAGCCGTCCCGGTTCAGGTCGGTCTGCAGCACGACGTTGACGCCGTTCCAGTCGCCCCACGACTGGCGCGCGGCGAACGCGGAGCGCGTGGAGTCCTTCTCGTAGCCGGTCTTGGTGGAAGAGTTGCGCACCCACAGGTCGGCCTTGTGGTCACGGCTCAGGTTGGCGTCTTCAACGCGCGGGTACGCGGCGCCCACGTATGTGCTGACCTTCGAGAAGACGCTGTACGCGCCCTGCGCGACGCAGTCCTCCACACCCCAGGAGACGACACCGACGATACGGCCGCCGACGATCAGCGGGCCGCCGGAGTCGCCGTTGCACGCAGTGGTGGTGCCGGTGTCGCTGCCGGTCGCCGGCTTGCCGGCGCAGACCATGTGGCCCTTGATGAACTCGCTGCCGTAGGCGCCGGCACAGGTGGTGTCGGAGTTGATCGGCAGCGTGGCCGTCTTCAGGGTCTCCGAGATGTCCTGAGTGGTGGAGCTGGTACGGCCCCAGCCGTAGAGCGTCGCAGTGGTGCCGGCCGCGTACGAGGCGGTGTCACCCGACGTCGTCATACGGATCGGCTTGGCCTTGACGGCGGTGTCCAGCGTGAGGACCGCGATGTCGTTGTCGATGGTCGTCGAGTTGTACGACGGGTGGTTCCACTGCCGCAGGGGCAGGGAGACCGTGCCGCCGTGCAGGTCGGTGTTGCCGGAACTGTCGCTGGTGGGCAGCTGGGCGGTGCCGGTGACGACGGCGCCGTACTTGTACCAGTTGTAGCCCTTGACGCAGTGCGCGGCGGTGAGGATCTTCGTCGGCGACACGACGGAGCCGCCGCAGAAGAAGCCGAGGTCGTCGCTCTCGTCGGTGGTGCCCTTGTCGTCGTAGTACCAGAGCTGGGCCATCCACGGGGCCGTGCTGATGGTGGTCTCGGTGCCGCCGATGATCTTCGGATCGACGGTTGCGGTGTCCGTACTGGCGCTCAGCGACGACTTCGTGGTCGTCCGACCCGCCGTGTCGTCACCCGCGAGGCCGCCCGCGACGCGCCTCTCCAGCTCGGCCAGGCCGGGCGAGGAAGTGCTGGGCTTGACGCTCGGCGTCGGCGGCGTGGTGGCCGCGTTCGCGGACGACATCAGGAGCGCGCCGGCGACGGCGGCCGCAAGGCCTGCCGCCGCGACAGGCACGGCGATGCGTATCCGGCGTCTGTGACGACCACGGCCGGATATGGATGTATCCACTCAAGTCCCCCCTGAGACAGGCGAATTCAATGAACGCTGAAAGAAGCGCGATCGTACACCTGTCTCCGGCAGCGCAAAGGGCCGCCCCCGTCACTTGCGTGACGGGGGCGGCCCTTGTCCTGCTTGCCCTACCGGACTCAGTCGTTGCCGTTGCCCGGCATCGGCGTCGTCTTCTGGATCTGGAGCAGGAACTCGGCGTTCGACTTCGTCTGCTTCATCTTGTCGAGCAGCAGCTCGATCGCCTGCTGCTGGTCGAGCGCGTGCAGCACGCGGCGCAGCTTCCAGGTGATGGCGAGCTCGTCGCTGCCGAGCAGGATCTCTTCCTTACGGGTGCCGGACGCGTCGACGTCCACCGCCGGGAAAATGCGCTTGTCGGCGAGCTTCCGGTCGAGCTTGAGCTCGGCGTTGCCGGTGCCCTTGAACTCCTCGAAGATGACCTCGTCCATGCGGGACCCGGTGTCGACGAGCGCGGTGGCGAGGATGGTCAGCGAGCCGCCGTCCTCGATGTTGCGCGCGGCACCGAAGAAGCGCTTCGGCGGGTAGAGGGCCGTCGAGTCGACACCACCGGACAGGATGCGGCCGGAGGCCGGGGCGGCGAGGTTGTACGCACGACCCAGACGCGTGATCGAGTCGAGCAGCACGACGACGTCGTGACCCAGCTCCACCAGGCGCTTGGCGCGCTCGATGGCGAGCTCCGCGACCGTGGTGTGGTCCTCGGCCGGACGGTCGAAGGTCGAGGAGATGACCTCGCCCTTGACCGACCGCTGCATGTCGGTGACCTCTTCCGGACGCTCGTCGACCAGGACGACCATCAGGTGGCACTCGGGGTTGTTGTGCGTGATCGCGTTGGCGATCGCCTGCATGATCATGGTCTTGCCGGTCTTCGGCGGGGCCACGATCAGACCGCGCTGGCCCTTACCGATCGGCGCGACGAGGTCGATGATGCGGGTCGTCAGCACGCCCGGGTCGGTCTCCAGACGGAGCCGGTCCTGCGGGTACAGCGGCGTCAGCTTGTTGAACTCCGGCCGCCCGCGCCCGGATTCGGGTGCCATGCCGTTGACGGAGTCGAGGCGCACGAGCGCGTTGAACTTCTCGCGGCGCTCGCCCTCCTTCGGCTGCCGGACCGCGCCGGTGACGTGGTCACCCTTGCGCAGGCCGTTCTTGCGGACCTGGGCGAGGGAGACGTACACGTCGTTGGGACCCGGCAGGTAGCCCGACGTACGGATGAAGGCGTAGTTGTCGAGGATGTCCAGGATGCCCGCGACGGGGATCAGGACGTCGTCCTCGGCGAGCTGCGGCTCGGCGATCTCGTCGCGGCCACGACGGCCACGACGGTCACGGTAGCGCCCGCGACGGCCGCGACGGCCACCCTCGAAGTCGTCGTCGTCCTGCGGACCGTTGTCGCGCTGCTGCTGGCGGTCCTGGCGGCCGCCGCCCTGCTGCTGACGGTCCTGACGCTCTTGGCGGTCCTGGCGCTGCTGGCCACCACCCTGGCCGCCCTGCTGCTCGTCGCCCTTGCCGCGGCGGTCACGGTCCCGGCCACCGCGGTCACCGCGGTCACGGTCGCGACGGTCACGGCGGCCCTGACGGCCGTCGGCGCCTTCGGCGGTGTCGCCCTTGGACTCGCCCTGCGCCTGGACCGGCGTCTCGGCCTTCGGCTCGGTCTTCGCCTCGGCGGCGACCGTTTCCGGGCTGCCGGCCTCGGCGGTCGCACGGCGACGACGGCGCTCAGCGGGGGCGTCGTCTCCCCCATCGCGGGAGGGGCCCCCGGCGGGCTGGCCGGGGATCTCGATCTGCTGCTGGGCCACGGCCTTCTCGGCGGCGACCTTCTCGGCCTTCTTCTCGGCCGGAGCGGCGGTCTCGTCGCCCGTACGGGCCTTCGAGGTGGCCCGGCGCTTCGGCTTGGTCTCGGTGGCGGCCTCGGCAGTCTTCGCCGGGGCTCCCCCGCCCGCCTGCGCCTCCTTGATGACCTCGATCAGCTGGCTCTTGCGCATGCGCGCGGTGCCCCTGATGCCGAGGCCGGATGCGACCTGCTGCAGCTCGGCCAGCACCATGCCCTCGAGGCCGGTACCGCGGCGCCGCCGGGAGCCGGCACCGGTGGCAGGCGCGGAGGCGTCCGTGGCGGGCGCGGCAGCGGTCTCCTCGACACGTGCGCCCATCAGATCGGTGGTGTCGCTCACGAAGGGTCCTTCCCTGGAGCGGACGTCGGCCTGTCTGGCTCGGCGACCGGTTGTGCTGTCCGGCTTTGGTCCTTGCTGTGTGGACCGTGCCGGGGCGGTGGTCCGCCAAAGAGGCGGAAGAAATATCTGGTGATGACGATTCCGGAGCCGTGGCACTGATTTGCGGTGTCATCGGCACGGTCACGCCGGTTCCGGAGCGTGCTCAGTACTGCTCAGCGCATAGCACCCAATGCATGGCACAAAGCAGTTTGGGAGGCTCCCGGAAGAATGGTTGTCCCGGACGGGGACACGAAGCACCTCGACATGGTGGGTTCGGGTGCAGACTTGAGGTTAACACTACCGGATCCAACAAACATTCCCCCTCTCCAAATCCGGCAACCGTGCGCCGCTAATTGACCCCGAGGGGTGCGAGCGGCAGCACGCTCGCCCCTTGGGCATCGAGGTCCAGCCGGTTGGCGGCCCAGCCCTGACCTGCGAGATCGGCCACCTTGTCGGCCGACGCCCGGTCCGCAAGGGCGAGGACAGTGGGGCCCGCGCCGGAGATCACCGCGGGAATGCCGTCGGCTCGCAGCCGCTCCACGAGAGCCGCGCTCTCCGGCATGGCCGGGGCGCGGTACTCCTGGTGCAGCCGGTCCTCGGTGGCGGGCAGCAACAGCTCGGGGCGCCGGGTCAGGGCCTCGACGAGCAGTGCGGCGCGGCCCGCATTGGCGGCTGCGTCGACATGCGGCACGGTGCGCGGCAGCAGTCCGCGCGCGGTCTCGGTGAGCACCGGCTTTCCCGGTACGAAAACCACCGGAACGATGGAATCGGCGGGCTCCATCCTGATCGCCCGCGCCGCGCCGGCCTCCATCCAGGAGAGCGTGAAGCCGCCGAGCAGACAGGCCGCGACATTGTCGGGGTGTCCCTCGATCTCGGTGGCGAGCTCCAGGAGCGCGGTGTCGTCAAGCTTGGTATCCCCGCCTATGGTCACGGCGCGCGCGGCGACGATGCCGGCGCAGATGGCGGCGGAGGAGGAGCCGAGGCCCCGCCCGTGCGGGATGCGGTTGGCGCAGACGATCTCGAGGCCGCGCGGCTGTCCGCCCAGCAGATCGAAGGCGGTGCGCAGGGAGCGTACGAGCAGGTGACTCTCGTCGCGCGGGAGCGTCTCGCTGCCCTCACCTGCGATGTCGATGTGCAACCCGGAGTCGGCCACCCGGACGACCACGTCGTCGTACAAACCCAGTGACAGGCCGAGGGCGTCGAAGCCCGGGCCGAGATTGGCACTGGTGGCGGGGACGCGCACCCGGACGGCGGCGGCGCGGAACGCTGGACCGGCCATCGCTCGATGACTCTCCTTGAGCTGCGTGATGTACGAGATCTTCGATGAATTGAGATGAACTGCGATGAGTTGCGATACGTGCGGAAGCCCCGGAGGCCGTAATGACGGCGCGGCACCGCGGCATATGCGGCGGGCGGGTTCGGTACAGCCTATCGAAGGAAGGTTCTGTGGCGACATAGGGCGCACAGGAGGCGCACGATGCGTGTCGTAAGCCCCCTGTGCACCCCCCGTCAGGTTGCCGTAGGGGCGACCCCGGAGTCGGGCGGTTTTCGTCGCCTTCTGGCGATTTTCCGCCCGCTCCCGACGAGGTTTTCCCCTGCCTGAGACAAGGTCGGCCTGTCGTCGGCCGACTCTGGCGGGTTTACGCCAGGCGGCTTTACGCCAGGCCGAGCCGCTCGGCTTTGCGTCAGGCCGACCCGCTCCGCTGTGCGCCAGGCCGCCTTCCGCCTCAGGCCAGGCCGAGCCGCTCCGCCGCCGTCACCGCGTCCACCGGGACCGTGACCGGCTGCGGGGCGCCCGCGACGGCCCAGTCGGGGTCCTTGAGGCCGTTGCCGGTGACCGTGCAGACGATCGTCTGGCCCGGGTCGACCTTGCCCTGCTCGGCGGCCTTCAGCAGACCGGCGACGGACGCGGCGGAGGCGGGCTCGACGAAGACGCCCTCCTGCGCGGCCAACAGCCGGTAGGCGCGCAGAATCTCACGGTCCGTCACCTCGTCGATGAGACCGCCCGATTCGTCCCGCGCGGCCAGTGCGAACTGCCACGAGGCCGGGTTGCCGATACGGATCGCGGTGGCGATGGTCGAGGGGTCCTTGACGACCTCGCCGCGCACGATGGGAGCGGACCCGGAGGCCTGGAAGCCCCACATGCGGGGCGTCCGCTTGGCGATGCCGTCGGCGGCGTACTCGGTGTAGCCCTTCCAGTACGCGGTGATGTTGCCCGCGTTGCCCACCGGCAGGACGTGGATGTCGGGCGCGTCGCCGAGCATGTCCACGATCTCGAAGGCGGCGGTCTTCTGGCCCTCGATGCGCACCGGGTTGACCGAATTGACCAGCGCCACCGGGTAGTTGTCGGACAGCGCGCGCGCCAGCGTCAGACAGTCGTCGAAGTTGCCGTCGACCTGGAGGATCTTCGCGCCGTGCACGAGGGCCTGGCCCATCTTGCCGAGCGCGATCTTGCCCTGCGGGACGAGGACGGCGGAGACCATCCCGGCCCGTACGGCGTAGGCGGCCGCGGAGGCCGACGTGTTGCCGGTGGAGGCGCAGATGACGGCCTTCGCGCCCTCCTCCTTGGCCTTCGTGATGGCCATGGTCATACCGCGGTCCTTGAAGGACCCGGTCGGGTTGGCACCCTCCACCTTCAGGTGGACCTCGCAGCCCGTGCGCTCGGAGAGCACCTGCGCGGGCACGAGCGGCGTGCCGCCCTCACGGAGCGTCACGATCTGCGTGCTGTCGGATACCGGCAGCCGATCCCGGTACTCCTCGATGATTCCGCGCCACTGGTGGGTCATTGCTGGTTACTCTCCTTCAACCCGCATGATGCTGGCGACACCCCGCACGGTGTCGAGGCTGCGCAGCGCCTCGACGGTCCCGTTCAGGGACGCGTCGGACGCACGGTGGGTGACGACGACGAGGGAGGCCTCGCCGCCTCCGTCTTGTCGTCCTTGCTGGCGCACCGTATCGATGGACACGCCGTGCTCGGCGAAGACGGTGGCCACCTGGGCGAGAACACCCGGTTTGTCTGCCACGTCGAGGCTGATGTGGTAGCGCGTCACGACGTCACCCATGGGCGATACGGGCAATTGGGTGTACGCGGAGTCGCCGGGCCCGGTCGCACCGCTGAGCTTGTTGCGGCAGACGGCGACGAGGTCGCCGAGGACGGCGGAGGCCGTCGGGGAGCCGCCGGCGCCCGGCCCGTAGAACATGAGCTGCCCGGCGGCATCCGACTCCACGAACACGGCGTTGTACGCGCCGCGCACGGAGGCGAGCGGGTGGCTCAGCGGAATCATCGCCGGGTGCACGCGCGCCGTGACCGAGCCCCCGTCGGCGGCCCGCTCACAGATGGCGAGCAGCTTGATGGTGCAGCCCATCGCCTTCGCCGAGGCGAAGTCGGCGGAGGTGACCTCGCTCATGCCCTCGCGGTAGACGTCGTCGAGGCGCACGCGCGTGTGGAAGGCGATTCCGGCCAGGATCGCGGCCTTGGCGGCGGCGTCGAAGCCTTCGACGTCGGCGGTCGGGTCGGCCTCGGCGTATCCCAGGGCGGTGGCCTCGTCGAGGGCCTCCTGGTAGCCGGCCCCCGTGGAGTCCATCTTGTCGAGGATGAAGTTCGTCGTCCCGTTGACGATACCCATCACGCGGTTGATCTTGTCGCCCGCCAGGGATTCGCGCAGCGGCCTGAGCAGCGGGATGGCACCGGCGACGGCGGCCTCGTAGTAGAGGTCCTTGTCGTTCTCTACCGCTGCCGCGTGCAGCGCGGCCCCGTCCTGGGCGAGCAGCGCCTTGTTGGCGGAGACCACGGAGGCGCCGTGCTCGAAGGCGGTGGTGATGAGGGAGCGGGCGGGCTCGATGCCGCCGATGACCTCGATGACGACGTCGATGTCGCCGCGTTTGACGAGGGCGGTGGCGTCGGTGGTGATGAGGTCGGCCGGGATGCCCTCGCGGACCCTGGAGGGCCGCCGGACGGCGACACCGGCCAGCTCGACGGGGGCTCCGATGCGCGCGGCGAGGTCATCGGCGTGCGTCGTCATGATGCGCGCCACCTCTGAGCCGACAACCCCACAGCCCAGCAGCGCCACCTTCAGCGGACGCGTACGCATCATCCGACCTCGTTTCCTCATACCGTCTTCGGTTGGACCAGTCTCACTCACCGGACGGGAGTTTCTATCCCTCGTCCGGATCGTGAGATGTCTATTTCATTTTTCCAGGGGCGACGCGCAGGAGATCTTTCGTCGCCCCTGGGGCTTCTTCGAGCCCGCGTCGGGGGGCTTGTTCGAGCCCGCCTCGGAGGCTTGTTCGAGCCCGCCTCGCGGGGCTGCTTCCAGCCCTCCGCAGAGGGCCTGTTTCAGCCGACGTCGAGACGCAGGAGATCCTCCTCCGTCTCACGGCGGACGATGACCCGGGCCTCGCCGTCGTTGACGGCGACGACGGGCGGGCGCAGCGCGTGGTTGTAGTTGCTGGCCATCGAGCGGCAGTACGCACCGGTCGCCGGGACCGCGATGAGGTCGCCGGCGGCCAGGTCGGCGGGCAGGAAGGCGTCCTTCACCACGATGTCGCCGCTCTCGCAGTGCTTGCCGACGACGCGGACGAGCATGGGCTCGGCGTCGGACGTACGCGACACCAGGGCGACGCTGTACTCGGCGTCGTACAGGGCGGTGCGGATGTTGTCCGACATGCCGCCGTCCACGGAGACGTACGTGCGCAGCCCGTCGAGCGGCTTGATGGTGCCGACTTCGTACAGGGTGAAGGCGGTCGGGCCCACGATGGCGCGCCCGGGCTCCACGGAGATCCGAGGCGTCCGCAGCTTGGCGGCTTCGCACTCACGCGTGACGATCTCGCTGAGGGCCTTGGCGATCTCGTGCGGCTCACTCGGATCGTCGTCACTCGTGTACGCGATGCCCAGACCGCCGCCGAGGTCGATCTCGGGCAGCTCGACACCGTGCTCGTCACGGATGGCGGCGAGCAGCGACACCACACGCCGGGCGGCGACCTCGAAGCCGGCCATGTCGAAGATCTGCGACCCGATGTGCGAGTGAATCCCCACGAGCTCCAGCCCGTCGAGGGCGAGCGCCCGCCGTACGGCCTCCGCGGCCTGGCCGTCGGCCAGCGCGATCCCGAACTTCTGGTCTTCGTGGGCGGTGGCGATGAACTCGTGCGTGTGTGCCTCGACGCCGACCGTCACACGGATCTGCACGCGCTGCCGCTTGCCCAGGGACTGGGCGATGTGGGCGACGCGGACGATCTCCTGGAAGGAGTCGAGCACGATGCGCCCGACGCCCGCCTCGATGGCCGTACGAATCTCGACTTCGGACTTGTTGTTGCCGTGGAAGGCGATGCGGTCGGCGGGCATCCCGGCGGACAGGGCGGTGGCGAGCTCACCACCGGAACACACATCCAGGTTGAGGCCTTCGTCGTGCAGCCAGCGCACGATGGCGCGCGACAGGAACGCCTTGCCGGCGTAGAAGACGTCGGCGTCGTGCCCGAAGGCGGTACGCCAGGCGCGCGCCCGGGCACGGAAGTCGACCTCGTCGACGAAGTAGGCGGGAGTGCCGAACTCCTCGGCGAGCCGGGTGACTTCAATCCCTCCGACACTGACCACACCGTCCTGGTCACGGGTGACGGTGTGCGCCCAGACCTTCGGGTCGAGGGCGTTGAGGTCGGCGGGCGGGGCGGTGTAGTGGCCCTCCGGGAGGACGTCGGCGTGACGGGGCCCGGCGGGGTGTGCGGAACGGCTCATTCTTCTCTCACAGATAGTCAGGGGCACTGATGCCGAGCAGGGACAGGCCGCCGGCCAGCACCGTCCCGGCGGCTTCGGCGAGCGCGAGCCGGGCGCGGTGGGCGGCCGAGGGTTTCTCGTCGCCGAGCGGCAGCACGGTGTGCTGGTGGGCGAGGAAGGCGTCGGCGGTGACGACGAGGTGCCGGGCGAGCCGGTCGGGCGTGCGCTGGGTCGCGGCGACGCGCAGGGCGTGCGGGTACTCGGCCAGGGCTCCGACGAGATCGAGGGGCTCGCTCTCATGGCGTACGTCACTGGGGTCGCCGACGTAGCCGAGCGCGTCTGCATTGCGGCGCAGGGCCCGGGTGCGGGCGTGGGCGTACCGGATGCGGAAGAGCGGGTTGCTCTCGCGCTGAACGAGGTGGTCGGCGCTGATCCGGGGCCGGTCGTGGGGTGCGGGGTGCAGCAGAGCCCAGCGGGCGGCGTCGGGCCCGAGCGGCGCGGGGTCCTCCGGCGCCGGCACGGGCCGCAGATTCACCGGCTCGGCGTGCCGCACCTCGGCGCGGCCACCCTGGCCTGCGACGATCCGCACCAGGGCGTCGGCGACGACCTCGGCCCGGGTGTCGTACGGCACACGCAGCTCGACGACCTGCCCGGCGAGCGCGTCACCGTGCCCGTACGACGGACCCTGCCGCAGGACGTCTGCCACAAGGGCGGCGGACGCCCCGCCGCCGAGGCTGATGTTCAAGAACCCGGGTCCGGTGATCGCGACGTCCGCAACACCGGGGGCGCCGCTGATGTGCGGCCGCAGGATCTCGGCGACCTGCAGGGGCGGCCGCCCGGCCGGACGCGCCAACTGAAGGGCGATGTTCGTGGCGTAATCCCCACACCCACCCGGCCCCGGCAACGCGACCACGGCCCGTGCGGGCACGGGAACACTCAGCTCCCCCGCATCGACAGCACGACGCACCGCGCACAGCACGGTACGGGAGAGCTCGACGGGGGTCACGGGACAAGCGTAGGGGAGGAGGGGGGTGGGTAGGCGAGTCGGTTTGGGGGACGGTCCGGGATATGGACGGGGCCGGAACCGCCGGGTGGTGACGTACCGGGGTGGTGACGTACCGGCGTGTGCGCTCTGTGACGGGCGTGGGATGCGGAGCGTGGGGCGTGAGGCTGAGTGGTGGGCGCCGCTCGGCGCTGGGCCGGTGCGGGGTCGGTGACCGTTGTATCCGTTATGGATGGCCGTACTGGCTGGTCGTGCTCGTCCGCGCCGGTCATTCGCACCCGTCAGGGAGCGTTGGCGGCGACGGTCATACACGCCTGTCGGGGATTACGGGCCGTCCCCGACAGCGACAGTCATGCGCGCCCGTCAGTTACCGGCGCGTCCGGCGCGCTCGGTTTCCTCGACTCCGGCGGTGGCCCCGAAGGCGTCCTCGAACGACGGCGAGCCGTCCTCACCACCGCCCCCCGCACTGCCCCCACGCCCCCGCCGCTCCAACAACTGGCGTACGAGCCGCACGAGTTCGGCAGGCTCGAAAGGCTTGGCGAGAAAGGCGTCGACACCCACGCCCAGCCCGCTCTCGACCTCGTACTGAGTGCAGGCACTCACGATCGCGAGGGGAAGATTTCGGGTAAGGGGATCGGCACGGAGCCGAGCGGCGGTCCGCAGCCCGTCCAGCCGAGGCATCACCACATCGAGGGTCACGACATCGGGCCGTACCTGATGCACGATGTCCAGGCACTCGGCACCGTCGGCCGCGGTCACGACCTCGAGACCCTCCAGTTCGAGGTTGACCCTGATCAGCTGCCGGATGACCTTGTTGTCGTCCACAACAAGCACCCGACCGGACGCGCCTGGCACAACTCGAGAGTAGGTCCGCGCCCACCGCCGCGTCCGGGTTTTCCCCACTTCCGCCCCGTGCGGGGGTCAGGTTCCCACCCGCATGGGGGTCACGCACTGGGCTGCCCGCGCCGCCACGACCACTCCACCCGCGCCCCGCCACCGCTCCGCCCGGACCAGGCCCTCACTCCGCGAACAGACCCACCGCCCCCTCCCCAGAACCCCACCCCGCCCCACCAAAACCCGTGGCAATCACCCCGGAAAGAGCTGGTAGGGTTCTACCCGTCGCCGCGAACACCGCGCCCGACACGCCCCCGTAGCTCAGGGGATAGAGCAACGGCCTCCGGAGCCGTGTGCGCAGGTTCGAATCCTGCCGGGGGCACCCTTCATGAGGTGCCCAAAGACCCCGCCATCAGCGGTTTCGCTGAGAACGGGGTCTTCGCGTATGTGCAGCCATATGCAGCCCTGCGCGGCCCTACGTCGGCATCTGTGGACTATTCGTGGACAGGATCTTCGACCGTAGACCCAGGTCAGAGCCAGGCGTCGGGCAGGTCGAGCCACGTGCCAAAGAGACTCTTCCCGTCAAAGCGGTCCACGATCAGCTTGGCGAGAGCGTTCGACTCGATGATCGAAGGCGCATCGATGACGAGGAACTCCGGACGCTCCGGGTCGACATGGAATCCGCACCCAGTCTCGCGGAGAAGAGGTTGCAGCCACTCGGCGCGTTGACGATCAAGAGCCGCATAGACGACAGGCAGATCTGCCCATCGATGTTCCGAGATATGCCCTCGACAGCTCGCAACCGGAACGCCGCCAACGTAGGAGAGCGCATGAGAGAGTGCGGCGACTCCGACCTCCAGACCTCCGAGGTCCGCGTAATAGTCGTCAGTCTCTTCGGAAAGACTCGGAATCCTCTGCAGGAGTTGGTGGCGGAGACCCTCGTCACGGACGCCTTCGACGAGGCCGGTGTCACATGCGCTGGCAACCTGCTCGAACAGGGCCGGAGTCTCAGCCAGGTCTGCAATGACCTCAATCTGGTCGCTCTCCAGCACGACCATTGAACTGGCCTCCTCCGCCGTGACACCCAGGATCATCCAAACGCCTCGGAAATATCCGATCCCTTCGTCCTCGGGAATCTCCTCTTCGGAGGGCATCCAGAACGTGGCTTCGACAGGAAGGTCGCACGAGCTGGAATCCTCGCTACGCGGAATCATGGTCCCCCAGATCTTGACCCTGCCCCTAGCGGCGTCCTCATGCTGTCCTGCGAGGCGGCGGATGAGCAAGACGGCGTACCCGTGCGAAAAGGCCCAGGTCATGGATGACCTGAGCCGATTCACCACAGCACGTAACCGTGCAAGTAGACCCAACTACGCCCTATCGATCAGTCTCCTCTGAGCCTCACTCATACTCGCGCAACAGCTCTTCGATCTTGCGGTTGGCGATCTCCTGCCGGCCGTCGATGCACTTCACATAGCGGCTCAGCAGGACCTCAACGCTGTTACCCGCGCGTTCAGCGACCTCAGTTGCGTCCACGCCGGAGTTGAGCCAGGTCGACAGCGCCGAGTGACGCAGGTCGTACGGACGCGCTGCGAGCGGGGAGGCGACCGCAGCCGGCGGGAGCGCCACCGCACGGGCCTCCTGCCACACGCGGTAGTACGTGGACGAGCCGACCACTCCCCCACGCTCGTTGGTGAACAGACGACCGTCGTCCGCAGTGCCGAACGTGTCGAGGTGCTCCCGGAGGATCCTGACGAGCTGAGGCGGGATAGGGACGGGGCGGACCTCTTCCACGGGCCGATTCTTGAGCCCGCGGTCATCGTGCGTTTTGCCAGAGTCGGTCCACCGCTTGCCCACGCTGGGGCGAGTGCGATTCAGCAGTGCCGTTCCCCAGCCCGTTTCCGGCAGCTTCAGGTCTGCTTCCTTGAGGCCGACAGCTTCGGCCGGGCGGAAGGCTCCGTAGTACATACAGGCGAACAGGCCGACGAGTCGACGGCCGCGCGCCCGGCCAAATCCGCCGATGTACGAGACCGCCGTCAGCAGGGCGCGAGCCTGTTCCGGGTTGGCCACCACCCTGGGGTCGACTTCTTTGACCACCTTCGGTTTCTTCCAGCGGACCGACGTAATCGGGTTCTCTTTGAACTCGCCGAGATCCACCGCATAGTGCATCGCGTTGACGAGTGTCCGCCGCTTACGCCGTACGGTCTCCGCCGCTGCCGCCGTGCCGTCGAGCTTGAGTTTCAGCGAGTCGAGAACGGCGCGGCCGAGTGCTGCATCGGCAAGGTCCGAGAGGGGACGCGATGCCCTGGCCACCCAGTGCAGCGTGTTCGCGACCTCTGTCGGCAGCTCGCGGCCATCGGGGCCGGGGAGGACGAAGGCCCACCTTCGGAGAGCCTTCCTGAGCAGATCGTCGGATGGCCGTCCCGGGCGATCATCGAGGAGAGCTACGGTCACGGCGGTCAGCGCCTCGTTGATCCCGTCTCGCGTGTTCGGCGCAGCGTGCGGCCACTTCATGGCAAGGTACTTCAGGGCGAAGGCGTACCACGTCATCGAAGGCGCCTTTTCGACCATCGAGTCAGGCAGCCCCGTTGTCGTGTCGAATTCCTCGCCATCACGCGCAGCGCGGAGAAGCTTGGAACGGTAGTTGTCCGCAAGCCCCTTGGTGCGAAACGATTCGGAGAACACCTTCCCGGCAACAGCCCATCTGACGTCATATGACGGCTTCTTGGTGTCCCTCTTCCGAACACCCCAGACCTTCACGTCGAGTGACTTCATGCTGCCGCCCTTTCTCGGCTGTTCAACCACGCCGTGAAGTCACTCCGCCACACCCTCAGTTCGCCATTGGGCAACTTGAATGCCTGCGGAGCTTGCCCCAACTCGCGCCAACGGTAGAAGGTCCGGCGTGAAATGCCTTTGAGCTCAGCGAGGATTTCCGGAACGGTCATCAACTCGTCTTTCACGTCGTCTCTCCCCCCAAGGCTCGGTTGTCTTGCAGGGCTTCGCGGGCGGTTTCGCGATTGGTGCGGATGCCGTCGGCGATGGTGGCCGCGAGGGCAGATTCGCCGGAGGTGTGCCCGTGGCCGGCGTAGCGCCAGTGGGCCAGGACGAGAGTCGTGCCGGGGTCGGGCAGGCCGAGCGCTTCTCTTTGCTGGCAGGCGCGGTAATTGGCGCGGGTCTGGCGGAGTGCGGTGAGGGTGGTCGAGTAGCGGCGGGACTTGGTGGAGAAGTGTCCGCGGAAGCCGAGCATGTGGGCCCAGCGCGCCAGCATCCTTTTGGGGTAAGCGAGTTGGAGATCAGCGCAGGCCAGCATCAGGCGGCGGATGTGGTCGGGGACGTCGAGCGCGTCGAGGTTCTGGCCGATGCCGGTGCCCTCGCAGGTGCGGCAGTGCACCGGGGCGCCGTCCTTGCGGTGGATGGTGGGGAAGCCGCCGGTCCCGCGGCAGGTGCGGCAGTGCACGGGCCGGTCCGTGGCGCCGGCGGTCTCCGCGGCCTTGGTGGCGTACTTGGCGACATAGGAGGCCACCGCCTGTTCCGTGATGTCGGTGCCGCCGCCGAACGCCTTGATCGGCCGGATGTCGAGCTGCGCGCCCCAGCGCAGGGTCCGAGCCGGCTGTGTGTCGATCGCGGGCACGGTCACCGTCACGTACGGGTGGGCGATCGCGGCACGGATGACGTCGGTGAGCAGCTCGACCGTGGCCCACGCAGGCGGGGTGCTGTCCGGGCCGTCGGGTCCGTCGAGGCGGATGACCGCGTGGAAGTGGATGGCTCCGCGCTTTTGGAACTCGGCGACCTTGCCGTAGGACAGCCGCAAGTGGTCGCAGAGCTCCTTCTGTTTGAGGCCGGCGCGCTGGGCGAGTTCGCGGCGCAGCCGGTTGACGAACCGGTGCCACAGGTCACCCGCGTGGTTGTTGAACAGCACCGCCGCCGCGTAGTCGTACGACTCGACATCGAGCGGCGTGCCGAGCGCGGGATCGTCGTCTCGGTGGCGGATGCCACAGCGGCAGCGGCCAATAGCGGGCCGGTTGTGGACGGGCCCGAACGAGGGCGCCGTCAGGGTGGCGAACACCCGCGGGTGATCCCGCACGGTGGCCGGGATGCCCTTGGCATCGTCCCCGGCGAGTCCGGCCCGAATGAGGTGGTAGGTGTCGCCCGCGTACAGGTAGGAGCACGGTTCGCAGCGGGAGGCGCGGCGGTTGCCGCAGGCGATGCGCAGCCGTCCGCCCGGCTCGCCCTCGGTCGAGTAGTGGTGCAGGGTGCGGCCGGTGGCCTGGTCCTGAACGACGCTCCAGCCGGTGAGGTGGACGGGGTTGGCACAGCCGCCCGTACGGTGGATCTGGTCCTGCCAGCGGTCGAAGTCGGGGGCTGCGGCCACCCGGAGCACGTCACCCAGAACAACCGGGTCCATGGTCAGCTCAGGCACCGGCGACCTCCAGCACGGAGGCGACCAGCGCCGGGGCGGGCGTCCACAGACCACGCTCGCCGCGGCAGTCGAGCGGCTTCGACAGGGTCCGGATGTCGGTGAGCTTCCAGTGCCATTGGCCGGGGGCGGACCACAGGGTGCACCAGCCGTCGTCCTGGTGACAGTCGGCCAGCCGGGCCACCGCGAGCACAGCACCCCGAGGCTGGGGACGGCGCAGGAACGGGCGGGTCAGCGGAACGTCCCAGGCGTGGCGGTCGGTGGTGCGTCCGGCATGGATGAGGACGATGCCGCGATAGTCGGTGGGCCAGGTGCGGTTTTCTATCCGCTTGGTGCCATACGCGATGCAGGAGGCCCAGGGCTGCCACAGGGTCAGGGCCCGCACCTCGGGGAACTCGGCGGTGGTCATGCGGCGACCTCCGCCCGGTGGTGGTCGAGGAACTGTTCGCCGAGGTGTTGGGTGTAGGCGGGCGGGATGGCTTCGGCGATCTCGCGGCGCACGTCGGTCCAGTCGATGCCCATCGCGGCCTGCCACTGGCGAACGGTGCCCTTGCCGCCGCCCTCGCCGTACACGGCGTAGTAGGGGCCCTGGTACCAGGTGCCGTGGCGCATGCCGGCGACGCGTCCGCGGTGGCGTAGGTGGGGCATTTGCAGGGTCGGGAAGCCGTGGATCTCGAAGTTGCGGTGGCGGATCACGGCCAGGCCGAACATCTCGCCGCACAGGGTCAGATCCCGGCGGATCGGGGCGCCCTGCACGTTCTCGATCACGTAGGGGCGTCCGGTGGCGAGCATCGCGGCACGGCCGGCGGGGATCAGGTCCGGGTAGGTGCGGCCCTGGTTGGTGCCTTTGGTCAGGGCGGTGTGGTGCTGGCACGGCCAGGAGGCGTGGATCAGGTCGAAGTCGGCTCCGTGTTCGGTGACGAAGGCGATCGCGTCCGCCTGGTGGAAGGTGAACGGGTAGTGGGGCTGCGGGTGGAGGTCGACGCCGACGACGTCGAAGCCGGCCAGGTGGTAGCCCATGGAGGCTCCGCCAGCTCCGCAGCACAGGTCCAGGACGCGCAGCCCAGCACGCAGAGCGGTGGTCATCCCTGCACCTCCGAAGTGTCCGCGGTCATGGTGTCCAGGAGGCCCGCGGCTTCCAGGGCTGCGGTGGCGAGGGCGCGCAGGGCCGCAGAGGTACCGGGGCGCGCGATGAGCGCGATCTCGACGAGGTCGCCACCGATGCGGAGGCTGATGAACGGTTCGCTGAAACGTCCTCCATCGGCCGCGAAGGCAGTGACTCGGGTCTTGGTGTCCGGCTCGATGTGCGCCGAGGTGGTGAGGGTCTTCATGCGGCCACCTCCCACTGGGCGGTGTTCAGGCGGGTGCGGAGCGGCAGCGTGCCGAGGCCGTGGCAGGCCTTGCAGTAGACCGGGATGGTGCGCAGGTGGCCGTTCTTGTCGCGTCCGCCGAGGGTGACGGCGGCGGAGGCGAATCCGTCGCAGTCCGGGCAGATGCGGGCCGGGGCCGGGGCGCGGTCGGTCATGATGGGGTTCCTTCCGGTTGAGAGATCGGGTAGGGGCACGGCGCCCGGAGCGGACGAAGTTTGGCGACAGAGGCCGCTCCGGGGGCCGGTCAGCGCTGCTTGGCCTGGGTGGTCACCAGAGAGCGGATGACCACGGCGCAGATCGCGACAGAGACGCCGGTGATGGCGACCGCGAGCAGCAGCGACACGAGGACCGCGCCGACGATGAGGACCACGGCCGTTCCGCCGCCGACGACGGTGAGCAGGGCGCCGGGGCTGAGCTGGACGGTGGGCCGGCACGGCGCCGGGGCAGGGGCCTGGTGCGGGCAGGCGCAGGCGGTCGCCGGCGTGTGGTGCTGTTCGATCGTGGTCGGGGTGACCACGGGCACCGGCTGTGCGGTCGGGGTCGGGTTGACCGGGATGCGGGGCTGGAACACGGCTGAACTCCCTTCTGAAGTCGGTTACTTGGTGGCGGTGTCGATGGCGGGGGCAAGGAAGCTGTCGGCCAGCAGGTAGCCGCCGATCAGCAGGACCAGGACGAGCCAGAGCGGTGGGCGGACGAGCTTGATGCCGACCCATCCGATGCAGGCGATGAACAGCCACAACGGCACGGACATGAGCTGATCTCCTCTCTTCGGGTCAGCGGACGCGGCAGCGGTGGCCCTGCGCAGCGACCATGGCGGCGGAGACTTCCTCGTACTCGGCCGACCAGCCGCAGTCCTCGGCGGCGCAGGCGGCGACGTAGGCGATCTGTCCGCGGCGTCCGTGTGCGGTGCCGACGGTGACGTGTCCGACGCGGCGCAGTTCGCGGAAAATCTGGTAGATGCCCATGGGTAGTACTCCTTTTGAGGTCAGGTGAGTTGGGCGGCGATCGCATCCGCCATCGGGGCGGGGACGCCGAGGCGGGCGCGCAGGGTGTCGGTGTCGATACGGGAACCGGTACGGGCCTGGTGGTCATCGGCGACCTTCCGGGCATGGGCCACCAGCGCGGCCGGAACGGGCGGACCCGGGTCGGCGGCGGACAGAGCCGGAGTGTCCTCGGCAGCGGCCGGAGGTACGGCCTGCGGCTCGGGGGCGGGGTCCGACCTGGAGGCGCGGGCGGTGGGCGCCGACGGAACCGGTACTCGGTCCTCGGCGGCGTTCGAGTGGGCGAGGAGGGTGCCGCCGAGGAAGGCGAGCGCGGGCCAGCCGGCGACGCCGAACCGCAGCCAGGCCGGGGGGTGTTGAAGGTCGAGAAATCCGGCGGTGGCGACGTTGGCGCCGAGCGAGGCGACCAGCGCGATCAGGAACCAGGACCAGGCCAGCCGCGAGGGACCGGAGTTGCGCAGCCGACGCCACGCGGCGACCAGGAGCAGGTCAACCGAGATCGGGTAGGCCCATGCCTTCCAGCCGTCTTGCCCGGCGGCTGCGGCCAGGTCGTGCAGGTGGGCGAAGGACAGGGCGCCGGCAATCACGGCCTGTACGAGGACAGCGTCCGGGCGGATCGAGCGCGTCATGTCTTCACCTCCTTTGCGGGGTGGAGCCAGGGCGGGGCGGGGATCAGGTCCGGCCGCCCCGTCCTGAACGGGTTTCAGTCGGTAGGGGCTTCGCCGCTGCCCCAGCAGGTGGTGCACAGGGCGGCTTGCTGATCGGTGGTGGCGCGGCTCTTGCGGACGCCGACACGGACGGTCTCTGTGATCTCGCCCTTGCCGTCGCAGTCCGGGCACTTCGCCGGTTCCGGCTTGGCACTCTTGCGGCGGGCGGTGGGCTTCTTCGCAGTAGCCACGCTCACCACCCCTCGCCGGGGTACTCGGGGCCCTCGTTGAGGTCGTAGCCGGGCGGGAAGATGCCGGGCGGCGGTTCCGGCAAGGACGCGGCCAGGCAGGGGCCCACGGCATCGATGAACGCCTGGTCGGCGCCGGTCTGGTCGGCGTAGACGGCCAGCGAGCCGAGCATCAGCACGGTGCGGTGGAAGTCCTCGCAGTGGTCGCACATGAGACGCGTTCTCCTTCTTCGGGCATGGCTCGGGTAGGGACGTGGCGCGAGTCGGTCGCGCCGGCCGGTGATGCGGGGATGAGGTCAGGCGGCTTCGGCCACCGCGGGCGCCTCGACGGGCGCGAGATCAACCAGGGGTTTGAAGCGGGCCAGTTCCGGCAGATCCGGAGCCAGATCGGCGTGCCGGTTGCAGGCGGAGACGGCTTGGCGCATGGAGGTGTGCGGGGTGCGGATGCGGACCCATTCGCCGGTGGAGTAGCCGACGACCGCCATGCCGCGGCGGGTATTGGGAATCTGCGTCGCGGCGAACACCGCGTGCGGAGAGATGTCGCCGAACGCCATCTTCGCGGTCGATTCGTCGTTGACGCGGTGCACCGTCCGGCCGGTCAACTGGGCGCGCAGCATGGTGATGCCGTCGCCGAGTTCGGAACCGAAACGTTGCCCGTAAATGTCGAGGAAGATGCCGGCGGCGCGGCCGAGCTGCGCCAGGCGGACCAGGGCAGTGATGATCCGGTCCCGGCGGGGGTCGTTCCTCTTGGTGCTCAGGACGAGTTCGGCGATCTCGTCGATGGTGACCACGATCGGCACCGGGCGCAGCTCTTCGGGCAGGTCCCAGATGTTCGCGGCGATCTCCGCGTCCGGGGTGTCCGCGCTGATCTGCTGCTCCCGGCGGATGGCGTCGTAGGTGCCCTCCATGCGGGACAGCAGGGCTTCGAGCAGATCGGCCGCATCGTCCTGGTTGTCCGCCAGGGCGGAAAAACGGCGGGCGAACGGGCCAAGTTCGAGCTTCTTGCAGTCGATGCCGACCAGCGCGACCGGCTGCGCGGCGAGTTCTTTGATCACGGTGCGCTGGAAGACGGACTTGCCCGACTGGGTAGCGCCGACCGTCACCGAGTGGGGGATCTCGCGGTAGTCGCGGTAGTGGACGGTGCCGTCCTCCACCAGCGCGACCGGGATCCTCAACAGACCGCGGTCAGTCCTGGCCGGCATCTGCACGTGCCTGAGCACGTCGTAGCCGGTCAGCGTGATCTCGACGACGCTGGGCTTCACTTCGCGGGAGGTGACCTGATGGACAGCGAAGGAGTGGCGCAGCCGGTCGGCTGCGGCGGAGAACTCGAACGCGTCCTGTCCGGGCCGCATCTTGATCCGCAGCCGGATCCCGGTCCGGGTCGGCTTGAGCCATAGCAGGTGGGGCACCCGCTGGCGGGGGATCTGCCACTTGAACATCCGCGCCACCGCGAGCCGGAAGCGGGAGGCCGGCACCGTGAGGTGGCAGGCGTCCATGACCGAGGCGTAGCGGAAGCGGATGCGGAGCGCGGCGAGCAGGATGCCGAAGGTTAGCCAGTACCAGGCGGGGCGGCGCCACTTCAGCAGCAGCGCCAGCCCGACCACGACCGCGAGAGCGATCAGTATCCGGCCCATGATCAGGCCGCCTTCGGCTTCGAGGCCATCTCGGCGAGCGAGGTCACGGCAACCGCGCGGTACGAGATGCCGTGCCCGAAGTCGTTCTCCCACGGGCGGGCCATCAGACCCGGCAGCTCCACCGGCATACCGGGGACCAGGTCCGGCTGAATGCCGTCCTCGGCGACCATGATGGTCACCGCGTCCGGTCGACCGTCCACGATCACGGCCACGTTGACGTTGTAGAGCACCTTGCCCGACTGCTTGTCCACGGCGATCTCACCGGTCTCCCGGTTCTTGACCTTCTTCTCGGGGACCTGGATCAGCATGACCGTCATCGCGGCCGTGTCGACAGGGATCTGACGCATCGTCTGTTCTCCTGATCTTGGAGGGAGTTGAACCCGCCATCGGCGGTGAGATCAGGAAACCGCGAGGGATAGTGGACGCATCACGGTCCGCATGGACGTTTGGGGACGTCTGAGGTACCGTCAAAACGTCCCTGATACGTCCCGGGAGAGGGCACGTCATGGCGAACGAGCGTCTGCGCGCGGCGATTTCGGCAAAGGGCGAGACGATCCAGTCCGTGGCTCAACACGTCGGGATCGACCCGAAGAGCGTGGAGCGTTGGATCACGACCAGCCGCACTCCGCACCGTGGCCACCGTTGGAAGGCAGCGAGTTTCCTTGGCGTCGACGAGGTCTACCTCTGGCCCACCGTCGAGAAGCAGGCAGAGACGGCGAGCACGTCCGAGCTGATCAACTACTACCCGCACCGGGGCGCCGTTCCGGCGGCGCTGTGGCCGTCACTGTTCGAGAAGGCCACAAGTCAGGTCGACATCCTCGTGTATGCCGGGCTGTTCCTCTTCGACGGACATCCCGACCTGCCCGAGCTGCTGGGCGAAAAAGCCAACGCCGGAACTCAGGTGCGCATCCTGTTGGGCGACCCGGACTCAGACATGGTGCGCCAGAGGGGCGAAGAGGAAGGCATCGGCGACGGTCTGGCCGCCCGCGCCCGGATAACCCGCAGCTACCTTCAACCAGTCGCCAAGACACCGGGCCTAGAGATCAAGCTGCATGACACGATCCTCTACAACTCGATCTATCGGTTCGACGACGACGTGTTGGTGAACCCGCACGTCCTCGGAGCGCCCGCCGGGCAGAACCCAGTCCTGCACTTCCGCTACATCCCCGGCGCCCGGACCTTCCGGCACTACATGCGCAGCTTCGACTACGCATGGGACCGTGGACGGTCCGTATAGCCCCTACGGTCCGGCGGCCGGCCGTGCGACGCTGGACGCATGGCTCGCATCGACTACTTCAACGATCCGACCGCCCCGAAGGCGAACAGCATCGTCCCCTCAGTGACCGCCGTGGCCCTCAACGAGGCCGGGGAAGTCCTGTTGATCCACAAGACGGACAACGATCTGTGGGCGCTACCCGGCGGCGGGGTCGATGTCGGTGAATCGGTCGCCGATGCGGCCGTACGAGAGACCAAGGAAGAGACCGGGTTCGACATCGAGGTGACCGGCCTGGTCGGCCTATACACCAACCCCGCACACGTCATGGCGTACGACGATGGCGAGGTTCGCCAACAGTTCTCGATCTGCTTCACGGCGCGCATCGTCGGCGGCGAGCTGCGGACGAGCAGCGAGAGCAAGGAAGTGGCGTTCGTCGACCCGAGCAAGCTGGATGAGCTGAACATCCATCCATCCATGCGGATGCGGATCAATCACAGCTTGGCCAGCCGGCCGAAGCCCTACATCGGCTGACCACCGAGACGGACACGCGTCCGCTCGACAGCAGCGCCGAGATACGGCCGCGCCTTGCTGATCGCGGTGTGCACTTCGCTGCCCGGCTCGTACCGCTCCAGGATCTCATCAATACGTTGATCAAAGTCGAAGGGCTGTCCGGCCGGCCCGGTCGTCATGTCGGCGTAGATCAGCGCATCCATGAGCGGGGAGTCCTCACGCTCGTACACGGCCAACTCGTCAGTGAGGCCGCGCTGCTCCGCCTCGTACACGGCGCCAGAGTGATGAGCGACCAGCCGCACAAGCCGCATCGGCGCACCAAGCCGTTCCAGATGACGGGCGCCATCGACGGGGTGGAACCCCGTGTCTCGCAACTCCGGGGCGTAGCCGATGTCATGTAGCCAGGCGGCGGCGACGAGGAGATCACGATCCGCTTCGGTTACGGCCGCAGATGCCTCACGCGCACGGCCCGCCACCGCCTGAGTGTGCAACCAGCGGTTCCCGAGCGATGGCAACAGAGACTCGGCCAGCTCGGCCGCACCCTGAGGCGTGTCCAGTGCAGAAGGCATGAACCGCACGGTAGCCCAGCCGAGCGGGTTGCCGACAGCCCGGCACCGGACGTTCCGGATCATGACGCGGACAGACTTTCCCTACATCATCAAGGCTCGCTGCGCTCGCTCGTCCGGCGACCGACGGCGCTTGTCGATCATCGCCAACCCGACCGCCGCACACTCCGCCCAAGCGCATCAACGGCCGCTTGTGGCCCGCATGCCACCGCCACCACGATCCGGCCTCGGGAGGGGAAGGATCAACAGCAGCTAGACCCCAACGCCCCGCTTCAGGGGCCACGCCGCACCCCTTTCCACCCGGTTGCCTACACCAGTAGGTCGGATCAACCGAGGGCCGCGCAAGCGCGGCGGCGCCGGCCGGTCGCCGCCGCGCCGCCTCAATGTCTTCGCCACCGGCCGCACGTCGCCGCCCGTCCGTCGCCGCACACAGCGGCCATATCCCAACACGGGCACGGGGACGAGCCGTGATCCCCAACAGTGCAGCTCAAAGACGCTTTGCATTTCCGGAAGAGGCCGGATCGCGGTGGCGGTGGCATGCGGGTCGACGATGCCAGATGCGTGGACGTTCGTACGGCCCACTGATCCCGCACCAGGCCACCGGCCGGACGGCGAGCGCGGCTATGAGAGGGGAGAACCCCGCTGTGGCTGGGGCGGTCGGCTCCACGACTTTAGCCAGCCACTTTGGCGCGAGCCTCGAAGATCATGGCCCCAACGTCGTGCTTTACCGGGCAGGTCCACAGACTGCCCGACGCGCCGGAAGCTTACGGGGCCATGATCACTCGCGCCAAAGCAGCTCCCGGCCAAAGTCGCTACGCCGACCTCGGGATAGCCCACGCGGCCCTCACATCAAGATCAATCTGCGTCTCTAGCCGGACGTCAGATGTCCGCCCACGGCTCTTCTGGCCCGATCGACAAGTTGCTCCATTTGTTTGGTGCGGCGCCTCAAGAACTGTGCCCAATCGGCGGAATCGCGTATGTGCAGCTCTTCACCTCCTTGGCTCCCCTCCAAGTACTCCTTGAGCGCGTCCCATTCCGCCCATGTCGAGCCAGCTATCAACCTCGCAGCTTCAGCAACTTCGGGCGGCCCTTCAAGGTCGATGATGTGCATCGTCTTCCAGAGCTGATCCGCATGTTCCGTCAGTTGGCGCACTGCAGGTTCAGCAGGGGAGGGCAACGGCTCCATCCACAACTGATCCATGAAGCGGTGAGCCTCAGACAGTTGGTCAAGGAAACGTACGTAAACATCACGCCTCACCTCACGATGCCGCGCGAGGCGTTCGTCAAGTCGCCCCTCCCGTGCCTGTTCCCTCTGGCTCGTCGCCTGGGCGAGTGCCGCCCTATACGTGAAGGCACCAGCCAATCCACCGGCCGTAACGGTAGACAAAGCAGTGATCAGGGCTACAGCGACAACATCGTTCATGCCCGCAGTGTGCCGTCTGATCATCCGCAGAGTCGGTGCAGTACAGCACAGATGTACAGCAACCGTGGCCACCGTAGGTGACCGTCCAAAGTCGCCAACACCGTCGTGACCAGGCCGGATGACCTCAGTGACCCTCACGCCAGTAGGCCGGCGAGAGCGCCTTGACTCGGTCATTGCAGCTCCGCCAACCTCTCGCGGTAACTCCGCCCTGTGGTCGTCAGCGCTCCCAGTTGTCCCACCACCAGGGCCGACCGTGATCGGGTCCACTCCGTGCCCGGACAGATGCCAGGACTCGAACTACGGGTCTGGGCCGATCCAGAGCCCGGAACCGTCTTGAAAGCCGATGGCCAAAACACCGTGCTCACTGACATCTACCGAGGTGAGCGACTGACCGAACAGGGCTAGAACGGGGGCGAGGCTCACACCTACGCCAGGGTCCATCTCATGCCAGGCACCAGCAGTGTCCTGGAACAGAAACGGTGTCTCCAGCACCAGGTCGGCATCCAGGCGGTAGCCCTCGTCTGGGTCAAGGCCGCCGAGACTCAGCCGCACTTGGTGATCGAAGGCTATGCGCTCCACCCGGGCACCGATCAAGGCGGTAGGAACCTTCACCCCGCCCCCCACATCCACCGGCTACAGACCACGCTCGATGGCGCTTGACTCACCCATTGACACTCCGCCGACCGCGTGGCCACGAAAAGGCCGTCTGGGTGTCCGGAGCCTGTCGCCCTCTATGACTCTACCGAGGGCGCGCTGAGGAGAAGACTAGAATTTTCCTGAGCCTATTTCGCATAACATGTTACATAGAAAGCGGCATGTTCCGGATCGGTGTTAACCGCGTACGCCCTTCTGGACCCATAGGTCCACCTGCACGCTTCGTCCCAAGTGAGCTCACCCTTTTCTGTTATGGGCTTCGTAGACCCATCGGCGCTCACACATTTCCAGTCCCCGACCTTGTCAACCTCGTTCGGGTAGTTGGATCTCAGGAATCCCTTGGACCTACAGTAGTCCCCCGTGTCCACGCCCCCAAGCTGCGTTGGCGTCCGGTCCTCCCCAGAGTTTCTACCAGCTGCGACAAGCAGGAAGATTCCGAATCCGCAGAACAAGAGCACTGTCGCCGAAATTACTATCTTTCCCCTCCGGCCGGGATGGGGCCGAATTTCGAAATAGGTCAAGATGGGGACAATGGTCCCGCCGATTAGCAGCAGCACACCTACGACGGATTGCATGTCAGACCTCTACACTGCTGAGATCGAACTCTTACGCCTTGCCCGCTGCAAATCGTTCCCATAGTTGAATGCCTGGCGGATTTCAGCCACCAGTGCTGCTCCCGAAGTGTCGCTCGCCTTCACGGATCAACCGTATGCCTGGCGAGTCTCCCGCGCGACTGGGCTCGCAGCAGACAGCGATGAACGGCCCCGCTTGCTCTCAGCCGTTCCACCGCCTGGATGTCCTGGGGAGTCAAGTGCGCCAAGGGCAACGCTGTACAGCAGCGGAGTACAGCAACTACCGCGATCGCAACCACCCGTCACTGATCTCGGCCAACCGGCTGACCAGCTCAGCAGACCCTCAGTAACTGCCTCGCCCGTAGTTCGCATCGAGATGGTCACTGCAAGCCTCATCAACGGCCGGCGCATCCTCAGGAGTTGAAGCCAACCCAGTATTCGTCGTGACTAAACGCGAAGTCACCCGGACGCTCTAGCCGCAGTGCCTCTTAACGGACAGCAAGAACGTCTAGAGCTCACGGAGCGTCTTTAGGCCGCGGATGAATCTGCTTGGCGAGGACCTGTTGTCTGCAACCAAGGTTTGCTGCCGCGGACTACTCGATATGAGGCCGCTCCCGATCGAGCAGGGCGCCCCGGTCTACAGCGGGTACACACGGACACGCAAGACAACGGCCCCCGACCGATTTTCTTGGTCAGGGGCCGTCAAGCCTGTGCGGTGAGTGTGGAGTTTGAACCCACAGTGACTCGCGCCAGGACAGTTTTCAAAATCGTTCAAGTCTTGACTCGTCCATCAAAGACTCCGCCAACCTCGCGGTTTGCATCAGCACCAGCTCCCTCGAGGCGACCGAGTGGTCCACTAGCTGGAACTAGGCATAGTCCTCATCACTCGTACGCTTTCTAATCTCTTCCTCACTCAACAACCGGAACAGGTCTTTACTGTCCAAGTTGTCCAGGAACAGTCCAGGAAACCCAAGGTCGGAACTGACCCTGTGAACCAACTCGCGAACGTATGGGTGCAACGTCGCAAGGACGATTACATCTCCGTATGTCGATGCCATGTCGACCGTGACATCGTCTAGTTCATGTTCGTAGCCAGCCTGGAAAGCACATGAGATGCGGAAGACCTCCTGCTCTTCCGCCAAAGCCGTCACCTCGTACTGAACCTCGAAGGTGATGGTCTTCACCCCGACCGAAACATTCGGAGTCAATTCCGCGACGACATCATAGGGAGGCTCAAGCTTACGATTAATCACCTTCGCCTCAAGTGAATTCAATCGAATGCCGAGCAAGTTTGCGGACTCGTGCAGGGTGGACGCCAGACGCAACGATTCCGTGAATTCAGCAGGAGTCTGCATTTCTAGCGATTCACACCCTCACGCCGGAGCGAGTAAACGGCTGACGACCACACAGCACTCTCACTGAAGGTTGCATCGGCTTCGTCCGTAGACCATGCCACAGCCGTACCACCGGACTCTCGGTGAACAGCACCAACCGCATATGCGCTGCTAAAGCGCCAGTCCCCGCCATCATCCCTGAGGCGAACGTCCAGCCGACAACCTATCGACCTGGCATAGCGTTGCATTGTCGAGAGACGCAGATCAGTTCCCCCCGCTTCAAGCTCAGATACTGCGGACTGAGTTGTCTCCATCCTCTGAGCCACGGTGGCCTGACTGAGCTTACGCGCCTTCCTCCGGGCAACCATGCGGCGGAGAAGCGAACTCCGAGTACGCGCATCATCGAAGGCAGCCTCAAATTCGGGATTTACCAGCTCTTCCTCGATAAGAAGATCGAGGTCGTCCAGTTCGTCTCGATTCATGACACTCCTTAGAGTCTAGTCGCGTGTTTCCCAGTCCTTCAGTCGCTCGATCGCTAGATCTTTGGCTGCCTTAGGGAGCTTTCTATCTTTCTTGTTGATCACATGAAGCGCAAGGAGCACGTGATCATGACTGCCTACCGGAGAATAGAGAACCCGGTACGTGCAATCAGAAAAGAAAACTCGGACGGCAAAAATCCCATTACCGACCGACTCTTGCTCGTAAGGCATGTGTTCCTGCCTCACGACGCGCTTCATGGCATCAAGAATAGCCGCACGGGCCCCCACCCCAAGGCTCTTAAGATCCTCTCGCACAACATCTTTGTCGTTACGGGTCTTATAGAACCGCCATCGTCGACTGGTCAGACTGCCCCCTCCCGCGGACGCGACCCAACACCACGGAAGAGGTTGCACGACGGCGTGAACCCCAACCTTCGGTTGCGTAAGGGAAGTGTAGCTGTGAGTTACCTCCACGGAAGGGGCTTGTTGACTCTTTCGAGAGTATCGGCTAGGACCGATAGCTGCAAGCTACAGAGCGTTGATTTTCCCGCACTTAGAGTGGGCACCACTCGTGTGAGTGATCACGGAGGATCATGTCGACCGCGAACCTCCTGGTCGCACCGTTACAGCCCCGCTCAGCGGGCGGCGCACAAGACCCAAGGGGGCGAGGCTGCTACAGATCAGGGGGTAAGCCCATGAACCATTTGTGGACTAGTGGCCGCCAAGTGTCCAACTAGCAGTCCATGATCTGCGTGTACGTCTGGACCGAAGGGTCCTCCGGAGCGATTGCAATACGGCTGGGAAGCGCGTCAACTAAGCCGACGTCGACGATCCCATCCCCACTCGACCAGCCGAACAGACCCCAGCGCCCCTCCCTCATGGTTGCATCGAGGATCGCACCGATGGGGTTGACTGCAGTCATTGAGATTCCGCCGGCCTAGATCCAAACCGACCAGGCGCCTGCAACCGTAGCGAGCCCAAGACCAGCACCGGCGAGCCAAGCCGGGCCGCGTAGATCATCTATTGCCTGTTCCCATACAAGCCGCTGCGCCCACTCGTAGGTATAAGCGAGACGGCCCATGTTGAAGGCAGGTTCGCGAACTGCCCTCATCGCAGCCGACGGATCATCGTAGGTGCCCTCAGACGCTTGGATGATCTGATCGATTGCAGTGAGGTCGTCCACAAGACTCTTGTAGTCCCGACGGAGAGCGACACTTCCCCAGATGACTGCAACCAGCGGCAGGAGGCCCCCAAGGACGGTCACCAGGGTCAACGTCAGCTTCATGGCCGGACCTTAGCCCCACCACGCAGATCGCGGCAGCGATCACACAAACCCGCGCCCTCGCGTGCCCGATCAGTCGGGATTTGAACCTACGGTGATCCCCGCCATTACGCCTTTCACGATTGTTTGGGCAGTGGCTAGCCGAACGAGGCTCCGTCGATCCCGACCCGCTCGACCAGGAGAAGCACAGACGTCATTCGTCACACAGGTGCGCCTTAGCAGCATCCATGACTTCGCTCTTGTACAGGCCCAACCAGATTGGATCTTGACTCTCAAGATAATTCAGAATGCTGTTCTCTGATTGGCCGTCTTTAAGTTTGCCGCAGATGCCGTAGCCGATCTCTGTCATCTGCCGTTGGCCAGCCTTGTCTACCAGGTCAGATGGCAGGTCAGCGACGTAGTCTGCGTTCCGCTCCTCATAGCTCTTGGTTGGCTTCGAAGCCGCAGACCGCGTCGGCTTGCTGTCGCCGGTGCCGTTGTCGCCACCGCACGCGGTACCTCCCACGAGCAGGGCAGCAACCACTCCAACCCACAACGTCCGGTTTCTGCGCATACCCATGAGAGTGCTCACAGATGTGAGCCTAGTGCGCCACGACGCTCCGCATACAAGAATCAACTCGATCTGACTCACGGCCAGTTGTCGCCCCCGAGGAGCGTGCCAAAGCGCCTTTCGACGACTTACGCGCTGATAGTGGGCCACAGATACCGATTCACCCCGCACTGGGGGCGTACGCCATGCTCAACGTACGCCCCCGGGTTTGATGGGTCGTCTACCTACTGCTTGGGCCCTGTTCGTGAGAAGGCGCTTACTTGCAGGAATCGCTTGCCCCCGGTGCCGTCTGGCAGGTGTAGAGCCGGCGGCTCGTCATCTGTGGTGAACGGCTCCAGCTTCTGGGCACAGATTTGGGCGAAGTCGCAGGTGCGGCATTTCGAGGCGGAGCCACGCTGAGGGAAGTCCCCCTCGGTGATCCGGCCGACAGCCCACTCGACATTGGTGACGGCGGCATCGACCGCATCCGGATCGACGGGCACATTGACTCGCTGTCCGTCCTTGAGGAGGTGGACAGCACCTGTTCGGGCGTTGACTCCGTGGACCAAGTCGGCACCTCGGCCGTACAACTGTACTTGGAGAGAGAGGTCCTCCCAGTTCAGATCCGGATTGTTGGTTGGATCGTCCCCACCCTCCATGGTCTTGAAGTCGATCACCGAGGCCTCGTGGATCTGGTCAGAGTCATCGAGGCTGAGTAGAAGATCGATGGCCCCGGAGATCACGGCGCCTGTTACAGGCACCTCGAAGGGCAGTTCCACCTGACGCTTGCGTTCGAAATCGGTGCCGTACTTGTCCGCATAGTCGGAGACGATGTCGGAGGACTTCTGTTGCGCTCGCTCGTAGGCGCCCGGTCGGTTGACAGGGTCTGAGCTGGGCGCGACATGCTTGAGGTGGAAGAGGTTCTCGGCGATTGCCCGGGCTTCCTCTGCGCTAGGCGCCTTGTCCTTATAGGTCTGGTGCAGCTTCCCCACCGCGGCGTGCACGGCTCGGCCGAAGCCGAAGAGTTCGGGGATGGGCGGAGAGAAGCCGTTCACGACGCTCAGCTTGTACGCCTGGGGGCATCGCATGAACGTGTGGATTTGCGAGTAGGTCGTTGGCAGTACGGACTCGTCGCCTCGCCGGCGAGGTGTTGCCGGTCCGGGCGTCACCCGTGGTGGAGCGGCCGGGTCCAAGAGGTCTCGCCGGATTTCGGAGTGTGTCAGCCGGGCAGAGTACGGTGAGACCTTTGTGAGCCTCTTGCCGCCAGGAAGCTGCGCTGAACCGGTGACGTACAGGTAACGCTCGGCTCGGGTGATCGCCGTATAGAAGAGGCGTGCCTGATCCGGTGCTCCTGTTTGGTAGGAGCCGTTGTCGAGTGCTTGGCGGATCAGGGTCTCCGGGATCCATCCGTCGTAGCTTCGGCGTCGTCCCGGGAAGCGGCCCCCTTCGACGTCGACCACGAAGACCACCGGGAATTCAAGGCCCTTGGCCTTGTGGACGGTCGAGACCGTCACGGCGTCGGGCCTGGCCATCATCTGGTTGTCGGTCTCGTAGCCGTCGCCGGCTACGTTGGCCAGGAAGTTGAGGAGTTCGCCGAAACGCTGGCTGCCGTCGATGGACACGTACACCGTTTCGATGTCCTGGAGGATGCGGCTGAAGGTGCCCAAGTCCGCCATGACTCCGTCGTTGAAACCGCTGTTCGCGACGTTGAGTGCAGCAAGCAGGTCGTGCAGCAGCTGCTGTGGAAAGAGGCGTTGCCGTGGGACGCCCGGTGCGAGTGGGGTGTGGATGCGGCGTCCCCAGTCGGCAAACAGGCGCTTGAGTTGAGCCAGATCTGCGTGAGGGAAGGCCGGTTGCAGCTCCGTGTGGAAGAGGTGCTCAACTTGTGTGCGGTCGGGCGAAGCGTTGCGCATCAGCTCAAATGCGCTGCGCACGGCGGCTGGCTGGACTCGGTCGAAGAGCTGCCCGCCGGCGTTCAGGTCGTAAGTGATGTTGCGTGCGTCGAGGGCGCGAATGTAGGCGGTGTGTCGCTTAGTGTCGTCCTGCTCTGGCTGCTCGGTCGAACGCATGAGGATCGCGAAGTCCGCCGGAGTCAGGCCTCGGATCGTGCCGTCAGACTCCTCATACTCCGTACCGAGCAATTCGCTGATGCGTTCCGCTACGAACTCCGCCTCTGCTGGACGGTCAGGAAAGCTCAGGACGCCGAATTCACGCGGGTCGCGGTTGGCGTGCGCTTTAAGTTGCTTCGGCAGGCGGGAGGCGCCCAGTTCCTGAGCTGCGAAGTCACTTGCCGTTTCGACGATTGCGGGAGTGGAGCGGAAGTTGGTCAGCAGCTTGTGGACCGTTGCGTTCGGGTAGCGCCGGTCGAACTCCAGGATGTTGTTAACGTCCGCGCCACGCCACCCGTAGATGGCCTGATCGTCGTCTCCCACGACGAACAACGTGTCCGAGTTCTCGTGCATGAGCCCGATCAGGCGCTCTTGGACGACGTTGACGTCCTGATACTCGTCGACAAGTACGTGGCGGAGAGGTGCCAGCGCCTGCACTGCGCCTGGTTCACCTGCTTCCAGGGCCTCCACCACGAGTCGCTGCATCAGCGAAAAGTCGATGAAGTTGTCTTGCTCCATGTGCGCACGCAGCCGCTCCAGGGCCTCCCCCAGCGTGGGCTCCTCGGCAGCGATCTGGGCCGGGTCGAGCAGTTCGTCGTTCATCATCTGCCAGGCGCGGCTGAGCTGCTTCAGGGTGTCGAAGTAGCCCCTCGGCGCCCCCTTCGCCGTGGCGTGTTCGTTGCGCAGGGGATTGATGTTGAGCTTGGGATAGCGGGAGATGAGATAGACGAGGAACTGCATCTCATCCAGCACGTCGAACTGGCGATAGCGGGCATCCATGTCGCCCAGGACTCGGCGACACCAAGCGTGGATGGTCCCGATGTACATGCCGCCGACCAGGAGGGGGTCCAACCCGCACACCTGCAAGGCCGATGCCACCCGCGTCTTGATCTGGTCACCCGCCTTGTCGGTGAAGGTGAAGGCCACGATTGCTTCCGGAGCGGCCCCGGTAGCAACCTGATGGGCCACCCTTCCCGCAAGGGTTCGAGACTTACCCGATCCCGCGCCAGCAAGTGCGAGAACCTCGTGCTCGGGCGCGACGGCGGCTGCGTACTGCTCCGACGTGAGCCAACTGCCGAGCGCCTGCTCTGCGTCCACTCTCCTGCTCCCCTCCTGGAGTTCCAACTCGTACTGACACACTGCCAGGCAGGTCTGACAATTGCCCCTGACGTGCAGAAACCACTTCTGGCGCAGGCAGGACTCTGCTATGCGCATCGTGGGCAGACCTGGGCCCGAGTCGGAGCATGCGGATAGGCGTTGTTGAGTTCGACCCCAACTAGCGTTCAGGCGGCTTGAGTCGAGATCACGGAACTGCCGATGATGCATGACACTCGGCAAGTGTCGAGACCACCGACGTCAAGACATGCAGGTCAGAGGTTTCCCAACCATGCAGTAAACGTTTCATGCCTGACGACCCCTTGGTTCCTCTACTAAGGAGCTAGGCCTCTGCGACCAGGCACTGTCAGCGGTCGCCACTACTGTCGGTAGAAGATCGTCCGGTCTGGTCACATGGGGAGGTCCAACTGTGGGAGGCACATTGCGAGTCGGGCAGGTCTTTCGCTACGCGAGCGGCAAAGACCCGAAGCCGCCGACGTTGGATGGCTTCCCGAACTTCCATCACGTGACGCACTCATCAGGTCTCAAGCGGGCGCTCCTGGAGGCTGGCATCAACGGGATGGCCAAGGTCAACGCTCCTGACGGTGTCCGGCGTCCGTCGATCCTGATCCGGTCGAGTCCGTGGAAAGCCGGAACCGAACAGACGCCGTGGCACGACGTGTTCGACATGGACAACGGCCACATCCGCTACTTCGGTGATCACAAGGCTGGCCTCAGCACTGCACCCGGTACAACCACCGGCAACGCTGCACTGTTGGATGCCTTCGCCGGTCATCAAGGGCATACCCCGGAGGAACGCGCTGCTGCCACACCCCTGCTCCTGTTTCGCGCCGTTTCTCGAAATGGCAAACCGAAGGGGCACGTGGAGTTCTGCGGAGTAGGCGTCATCGAGCGGGCCGAGCGACTGGTGCAATGGGGCGGACGCGAGCACACGACGTTCGTCAACTACGTCTACGACATCGCTCTCATCGACCTGACCGCCGAAGACGACGCGGTCGCCTGGGCGTGGATCCACGCTCGCAGAGACAAGGACATGCCTCACTCCCAGGCCCTCGAACTGGCACCACGAGCATGGCGTGAATGGGTCAAGCACGGCAGCTCAGCCCTGCCGAGACTCCGCCGGCGAGTCGCCCGAGCCAAAGTCACCAAAGTACGGGACCAACGCCCCCAGCCCGGCAGCACTGATGCCGCGGACCTGGAATTGGTCCACAAGTACTTCGACGGACGCAAGCACGATTTCGAGGCGTTGGCCGCTGCCGTGGCGGCGCGTGTGCTTCGCGCGGGCGGACACAGTTACCTCGACGGCTGGTTGACTCGCCGCTCCGGCGATGGCGGAGCCGATTTCGTCGGACGGCTCGACCTGGGCAGTGGGTTGGCTGGCACGAGTCTCGTGGTGCTCGGGCAGGCCAAGTGCATCAAACCCGACACCCTCATCACAGCCGAGCAGATCGCTCGCGTAGTTGCACGGCTCCGTCGAGGATGGATCGGCGTCTACGTGACGACCGGGGCCTACTCGGAACCGGCTCAGACAGAGATGGTGGAGGATCAGTACCCGATCGTCCTCATCAACGGCATGGATCTGGTCCGCGAACTTCGGAGCATGGCTCGCGACGATCACGGCGGCGACCTGTCGGCGTGCATCGAGCACGTCCTTAGTGGCCAGGAGACCGCCGTCACCAACCGGCGCCCCGAAGAGATCCTGCTCCAGTAGTCGTCCACATAGGTGTGGACAGTACGCGGACGCGGAGAGGACACGAGACGGAACGCGGGCTTCTGACTTGCGCAAACCTCGTCAGTCACACCGGCCTCCGGAGCCGTGTGCGCAGGTTCGAATCCTGCCGGGGGCACTTCGCTTCAACCAGCCAGATCGTGCGGTTGACCAGCGCAGATGCCAAGCATGAAGAGCGGGATCCAGTCTCACTGGGTCCCGCTCTTTGTCGTTGGTTCGCACTGATCGCAATAGAACTGCGATAGGGCAGCCCGGGCGTCTCGCAGCGGCGCCCGGACAGCGCGAGGGCGCCCAAACGACATGAGCGCACCACGGATTCGCTCCCGTGCGCCCTAGGTGTATTGATCACGAGCGTTGTTGACACGAACGGGCCTTGATCATGGCGAAGACCTCCGGTGGTGTGGTGGAGCTGTCTAGGAACACACCGCACGGAGATCTTCGTGTCCCACCGTAGGCAGGCGGCTGCTGGTCGAACGTGTCTGCTCGGGCCGTCCGGTCGCCCATGTGGCCGCCGAGATGGGCATCTCGCGCGCAACCGCCCACAAGTTAGCGATGGCCGGTGTAGGGGGAGTTGGGGGCAGGCCAGTCCAGGCACAGAACGGTGGCGTCGTCGCGTGGGTCGTGGTTCGAGAGTTCCAGGACGGTTTCGGTGAAGAGGCGTACGGCGTCGCGTGGGTGCCAGTCGCTGGTCTGCTGAATCAGGTCGCTCAGGTCGGCTTCGGTTCCGTGGGGCTCCAGCATGCCGTCGGTGAGCAGGATCAGCCGGTCGCCTTGGCGCAGGTCGAGGCTCTGTAGGCGGTAGCCCGGGTTCGGGGTGACGCCGAAAGGCAGGTCGGCCAGGGGGGTGATCTCCTCGACCTGCCCGTCGCGCAGACGCAACGGCCAGACGTGGCCGGCGTTGACGAAGGTTGTCTGGCCGGTGTCGAGACTGACGCGCAGCAGTTGACCGGTGGCCATGACCTGGCCACCGTGCCGGATGATGGCCTGGCGTACCCGTTCCGAAGGGTCCGCGAACGCCTGGTGCGCTCGGTCTGCGTAGTCCGCGACGGCCTGGTGGGCTTCCTGGGCCTGGTCGAGGAGGCTGCCGCCCGCCCGGCGAGCGTTGCGCAGGGCTCCCACCACCATGGTCGCCACCAGCGCCGCCTGTACGTCGTGCCCCATGGCGTCGGTGAGAGACAGGTGCAGGGCATGACGGTCGAGTGTGTAGTCGAACGTGTCCCCGCCGATGTCGGCAGCTGGTTCCAGTGCTCCCGCGACGATGAACCGGCCGGTCTCGCAGGTGAAGGAGTCGGGAAGCAGACGGTGCTGGATCTCGGCGGCCAGCGACAGACGTGTGGTGCGCCGGCCCCATTCGTACAGATCGGTGAAGCGCCGGTTGGTGATCACCACGTAGGCGAGCACATGGGTGGCTTCGACAATGCGCTGCATCGTCTGGCGGTCGGGGCGGACGGGCACCGTCAGCTCCAGCAGACCAATCGCATCCCCGCGGTCGGACACCGGCGCGATGACCTGGATCGGGCCCGGTCCGCCTTTGCCCTCCCGCTCGCCGCTCGTCACGCGTACTTGCTGGGAACGGACCACTTGCTCGTAATCCGAGCCGCGCAGCTGGATCGGTCGCGGATGCTCCGGCCCGCCCTCCGCAGGGGCCCCGGTCAGCCGTACGACGGCCTTGCCGCCGTGGTCCGTGATCAGAAAGGACACCTCGGTCGCGGCAAGTTTTCCGGCCAGCAGCTGGGCCAGCACGGAGACGGCCATCTCCGGGGGTGCCGACTCCACTGATGTCAACAACTCGCCCAACCACGCCCGCTCATCTGCCACGCGGCGCACCTCCTCGGCGACCTCAGCCGACCAGTCGACCGGCCCCCGGTCAGGACCGCTTGGGACGGCACATCCATCACCGATCGAAGATGTTTGCCCTGATATGCGGAGAATATCCTCCTTGTGGTGCTAATGGTCGCAGCGTGGCGACCCCGAGTCGGCCAGGGGGCCCTCGACTCACCAAGCGCTTGGCGCAGGTTCGAGTCCCGCTGTCCTGTGCCCGCGAACCTTGACTGTTTGCCATCGAAGTCTGAGCGGTGGGGACCAGGCGCCCTCCGGCGAGCTGAGGATGTACCCAGGCGTGACGGCCCGGTCTACCTGACGGGGCCTTCATCTTCTCCTGGCTGTTCGTCATGCATGTCCAGGGTGGCCTCTCGGGTGTACTGAGGGCGCTCTGGGGGTGGGGCCACCCTAGGGACCATGAGTTCGGTGAGGAGCCTGCTCAGGTCATCCGTGGACAGCGCCAGGCCCAGGGTCTGCACGATGCGCAGAGCACAGTCCCGGATGGACTGAGCATCCTTCTCGGGCGCCGCCGTGCTCCTGATCTCGTCACACACTCGGCTGAACTGCTCAGCGCTGATCGTTGGGCGACTTACCGGTTGCGCCATGGTGCGCTCCTCCTGGAAGAGCGGGCCGTTTCCACCCGCTCCTCCAGGAAGCGCTGCGCCCACCCCAACGGCAACTGGAGAGAGCCAGCAAGACGCTCGACCAGAGCCGCTCAGACTCGTTGGCACGCGCTCAAAGCGCGCTGTCACAGGGACACCCGCCGGGGCCGCGCCAGAAGCCCTCAGAACGCGCCCTCACGCAAGTGATCGAACACATGATTGAATCCGAGGTATGGGCGCACAGGACGTTCCCACCCGAGTTGATGCAGACCCAGCGCAACTGGAACCGCACCTATGAAGCCCTCGCCCAGCAACCTCCTCAGACCACAGCGCGGCGCAGACGCTTGCAGGAGCTTTCCAGCCGGCTTGCCTCCCATCCGTACTGGCGCTCACAGACTGGTCGATCGCCAGCGGCCAAGGTGGAACTGCGTCGGCAGGTCCGGTCACGGGAGGAAGGGAAAGCGTCGTGAACGATCACCTAACCGAGCGCCAGGAACGCATCCTGAAGTGCATCAGAGACTGGATCGCCCAGCGCGGAGAAACGCCCCCGGTAAGGGAAATCGGCCAGGCTGTTGGCCTGTCGATGTGGCATACCAGCTCGACAGGATGGAACAGCTTGGGGTCATTGACCGGAGCGTGCGCCGTGCGAGAGGCCGAGGCATCTCGTCGCCGCGATAGTTGACGCGTCAGGTCTCAACGGGCATGGTCCGGAGGCGCATAACGGACCTCGGGGCGAGCCGCGCGCGGGTACCCGACACACCTCCGACACAGTCTGTGTCGTTGGCGCCCTCTGACGGACTCCGCCGCAGGTCAGAGAACTCTGGCCAAGACGGCCAACGCAACGGTCACACCCGCGATCACCTAACCTCGCTTCTCACGCGGTGCTCACTACGAGTCTCCCCCCAACGCATGAGCGCCCTTCCCGGCCGTCTGTTGGGGCCGTGGAAGGGCGCTCCATTGTGAGCAACGTCGACAACTGCCGACAGCTCAGCAGCGGGAGGCCATCGATCAGAAGGAGACGGAGACGCCGGCCTGGTGGTACTGGCCGGCGGCGCCCAGGGCCTCGCTCTTGACTGCGTCGACCTGAGCCAGAATGTCCGAGTCGCTGACCGCCGTGGGTCCGGCGATGACGCCGACGTGCGGGCTCAGGCCGCCGGAGACGTTGTCCAGCTCAGCATCGGAGATCTCAACGGTCTGAACCTGGGGAGCGGAGTTCATGGTGGGACTTCCCTTCGTATGAACGTTCTGCAAGGGGGGAGCGGCCCGTGTGGGGACAAACGGCGAGCCGCAGCCGCAGGCGCGCGACGTCCAGTTACGGGAACCTTCGTACGGCCCTGGCGGCGCAAAGGATCAAATCACGGAGCACGCCGAGCATCCAGTCAAACGGCATTCCCGCCGGGGCAGTTGAACGCGCGGGCTACGCATTCGTGCAGACCCGAACACGAATTGAGGGCAGCTTCTCTACAAGCTGCACGGGTTGGAGGATGACTGGTGCCCCCGCGGCGTTTCCGATTTGACACTCCGCACCGACCGAGCGTCATCCGGCATGCTCTTGTGCAGATCCGACGCCCCCCGTGTAGCGGTTGCGCATTCGATGTTCAGATTCAGGGCGTGGGCGTTCGGGATGCCCCGCATGTCCTGTCGCGTCGGCGAAGGGCGGAGGCCCCCAGGTCACCACGGGCCAATGACCACCCAGACCGTGAGGTGATCGAGTGCAGCGGCCGGAGGGACAGCGGACTGCAAAACGCCGGCACCCACGACGGACGTGCCGGACACGTGCCAGGTCGTGCGGGGAACCACGGGAGCGCGTACTGCCGCGATTCCTCCCACACTCGCCGGTGGGTGGAAGGGCCGACCACTCCCCCGCGTTCGTTGCCGAACGTGTGCCCTTCCTTGGCGGTCCCGAACTCCTTCAGATGGGCCCGGTGCCGCGAGGCGGCGCGGATGGCGTCGAGCGCGAACGGGAGCGGCGTCGGGAACACGCCGGTGGATGACCCTGCGTGAAGGATGGGTGCCTGCTTCGTAGCATGAGCCGATGATCACGTCCGACGGACAGCGTCCTCAGCAGCGGCACGAGCGGCAGAAGGCGGTGCGCCGTCACCGCCTGTTCGCCCTCGGCCTGGTCGGGACCGGTGTGGTGGCCGTTGCGGCGTTCGTGTTCCGTGTCGGCTCCGAGGGCGCAGTCTCCATCGGCTCCGCCCGGGCCCCCCTACGGACGACCGGGATCACGGCGTCCGGTGCGCCGGCGCCGCCGCGCCCTGCCGGCAATGTGCGGATCGCTGCCGTGGGGGACATCGTGATGGGTTCGCTGCCGGACGACCTGCCGCCGGATGGCGGCGCCTCGTTCTTCGACCCTGTCGACGATCTGCTCGCCGGCGATGTGGTGCTCGGGAACCTGGAGGGCACACTCACCACCGGCGGTTCCAGTAAGTGCGACGACATAGAGGGCCCCAACTGCTTCGCGTTCCGCGCCCCGCCGTCCTACGCCCGCTGGTTCAAGAAGGCCGGGTTCACGGTCATGAACACGGCGAACAATCACATCGACGACTTCGGGGCGGAGGGGCGGAGCGAGACGTTCGCCGCGCTGCACTCCGTGAACCTGCCGTTCACCGGCCGCCTGGGCCAGATCACCATCCAGCGGGTACACGGTATCCGGGTCGCGCTGATCGGGTTCGCTCCCGACCGAGGGGCGAGCGACCTCACGAACATCCCCGCCGCAAAACGGCTCACCGCCCGCGCCGCAAAGATGGCGGACATCGTGATCGTCACGATGCACGCCGGCGCGGAGGGCTCGGACCGCACCCATGTGGAGCCCGGCACCGAGTACTTCCTCGGCGAGAACCGCGGCGACAGCTACCGTTTCAGCCGTGCGGTGATCGACTCCGGCGCCGATCTCGTCGTGGGCAGCGGCCCGCACGTGATACGGGGAATGGAGTTCTACAAGGGCCGGCTGATCGCCTACAGCCTGGGCAACTTCACCGGCTACAAGGTGCTCAGCCTCGGCGGCACACTCTCAACCAGCGGCGTGCTGCAAGTCACCCTCCGCGCCGACGGCACCTACGTGTCCGGGCGCCTGCGCCCGACCCAGATCGTGGAGCCAGGCACGCCGGAGCAGGGCGGCGAGGCAATCGACCTCGTCTCCAGCGTGTCGGAGGAGGACTTCGGCTCGCACGCCGCCCACATCTCGGCGGACGGGACGATCCAGCGCCCGTAGTTGGGCGCCGTAGACGGCTGCCTCGCCGAGACCGGCCTGAGCATCAGACCCGCATGAGGCCTGAGCATCAGACCCGCATGACCTGTGCGACACCACGATCTCAACCTCAGTAACAGACCGAGTCGCCCTGTTGAAGGTCACCGCGCACTGATCGCGTGTGAGTGGCGTGTGAGCCAACGGACGGTGCGCGCAAGCCGCTAGTACACAACAGCTCAGGGGCCCTGTGGAGTGATCCGCCAGGGCCCCTGGCCTGCGCATACCGGTCTGTCCGCCCGGGATCGGTTCTTTAGGCAGTCGCCGGCACTCGTCTGGATCTGAGTGCAGTGAAGTGCGCCCAGACGATGACGAACGCGAGGATCAACTCCAGGGCGCCGAAAGAGAGGAATTCTGCCGGCCGACTGGGCAGGCCGTTCAGAGAGATGGAGAGCACCCGCCCGAGGGCCCCGAGGAAGATCGGGGCGGCAAGGAAGTAGATGAGGACCCCCTGCGAGCGGATCGTTCCCGCCTTCCCAGAAGAACAGGGGCGCCCAGCCGATGTAGACGCCTGCCATGAAGCGTGCACGTGGTCCGCGGTCACATCGTCCCCGGGGCTCCCTGCACCAGTTGCAGCCCGGCACCGGCGATGATGACGGCAGTTGTCAGCAGCAGGCAGACACGGACGATGGTCTGGGCTCTGGTGAGAGGGGCATTGGCAGCCATGGCGACTCCTTGTTTGTCGCGCGGTTGAGCACGGGACTTGGTGTTCAGACCTGCTCGGTGGGACGTACGAGCAGCTCGGCGACGGCCACGTGGCGGGGGCGCGTGACGATGTAGCCGACGGTGTCGGCGATGTCCTGGCTCTGCAGCCGCTCGATGTCGCCCAGGGAGGCCGCGATGTGCTGCTGGACGGCCGCCGGGTTATGCGCGCGCAGTTCGGTGTCGACGCTGCCCGGCTCAACGATGGACACGCGGACGTGCCGGCCTGCCAGTTCCTGGCGCAGCGACTCGCTGAAGGCGCCGACGCCGAACTTGGTGGCGCAGTACACGGCGGACATCGCGAAGGCGCCGCGGCCGGCGAGTGAACCGATGTTCACGATGTCGGCGACCTGACGCGGTGCCTCGGCGGCCGCCTTGACCAGGTGCGGGACGGCGGCGTGGGTGCTGTACATCAGGCCCATGAGGTTGATGTCGATCATGCGACGCCAGTCGTTCAGGTCCGCGCCGGGGGCGGGCCCGAGCAGCATGAGGCCGGCGTTGTTGACCAGGGTGTCCAGGCGGCCGAGGCCCTCGACGGTCCGCTCGACCGCTTCCGCGGCGGCCTGCGCGTCGGTGATGTCCGCGGGCACGACCAGGGCCTTTCCGCCGGCGCCCGCGATTTCCGCGGCGAGGTCGGTGAGCCGGTCCTCGCGCCGGCCGACCAGGGCCACGGAGGCGCCCTCGCGGGAAAGCTCCAACGCGGTGGCGTGGCCGATACCGCTGGAGGCTCCGGTGACCAGGGCGACGGTTCCTTCAAGACGACGAGTCATGGTTCAAGCCTTTCGATGAACGGCCACGTTGCTGCGGGCCGCACGGGATGGAGTAGGACGGCCCCATGGGTGGGGCCGTACGAGGGTGAAGGCCGCTCAAGTCCGGGCCGAGGGCACAATGGGGAAGTGAGCAGCACTGGGCAGAAGACCACCAACGCCGCACGTCAAGAGATCAAGAGCGGGGGAGAACTACCGCCCCGCGAACGTCTGGTCCGGGCCGCGTCGCGGCTGTTCTATTACGAGGGCGTCCGCGCGATCGGCGTGGAGCGGCTGATCGCCGAGGCCGGCGTGACGAAGGCGACCTTCTACCGGCACTTCGCCTCCAAGGACGACCTGGTCGTGGCCTATCTGCTGACCAAGGACGCCTACTACAAGGGGGTGGCCGAACCGCTGGCCGCCGAGCACCCGCCCGCGGAGGCGATCGACCTGATCTTCGAGGCGATCTCCGAGCACGCTCGCGAGCGCGGATTTCGCGGATCGCCGTTCCTGAATGCGGCCGCGGAGTACCCGGACGCCGACCATCCGGTCCGCGGCCTGGTGACCTCCCACCGGGACTGGATCCGCACCCTTTTCCAGGATCTGCTCATCCGGCTCGGTCATGCCGACCCGAAGTCGGCCGCCGGTGCGTTGCTGATGCTGTATGACGGCGCGATGGCAGCCGGCTACCTGGATGACTGGTCGGCCGCGCACAAGACCCTGTTGGACGCGGTCCGGCTGATCCGGTCGGGGGGCTGATCCGGTCGAGGGGGGCTGATCCCGTCGGGAGGGGCGCGAAACAGCGGCCCTCTGCGGGGCTCCGGCCAGGCCGGGGCGCGAATTGCTTTCATGGAACCTTTTGATCTCTCTTCGGCGTGCACCGGGGACCCACTGGCACTCCTGTGCCCGGAGGCGGCCCCGCACGGAAGTCCGAGAGCCAGCTCCCCATTAGGTAGGAAGACCGGTCGTTCTACCTCTCGAAGATAGCCTCCTTGGCGGCCTCGCGCCAGTGGTCGGGTCGCTTGTGGGATCCCTCACCAGAGTCGGGCCGCGCGGCGTATCCGCGGGACGGGCTTGGCAACCCGCAGCGAGCGAAGCCTTCTCAGCTGGGCAAACCTGCTGAACTGGGTCAGCCTCCGGAGCCATGGACCATTCGGTCTCCTCCGCCCAGCCAGTCATAGGGCTGTGGCCAGACCGCGCATGGATCCGCGAGTCTCTCGACATGGCGGTGAGTTCCTTGCCCTGACGATCTTGAGCCGAGCGCACAACGGGCGAGCCGCGTCCGACACACCTCCGACACACTCTGTGCTGCTGGAGTCCGCTGCCGGGCTCCGCCGCAGGCCGGCGGGAGGGCGAACACGCGAGTTCCTGCCAGGCCCGCGAGACGTCGAAGAAGCGACCACTCCCCCCTCGCGAGAACAGGCGCCCGTCATCGGCCGTCCCGAAGGTGTCGAGGGGTTCGCGAAGCATCACCACGAGTTGCGGCGGGATCGGGACGCGCACGTCCTCGGCAGGTCGATTCTTCAGCCGACGGTCGTCCGACGGTCGTCGTGGCTCTCCCCGGAATCCGATCAACACCCGCGCACCGGGCGCGCCGCCTATGCAGCGCGTGAGGGGGCTTCCGCCCTTTCTTCGAGGGCGAAGGCGATACCCCGGGATGCGACCCCGGGGGCAATCCCCGGGGGTTTCCCTGGGCCGACGGCGCGCGGGCTCAGCGATGGTGGACGAGTCGCGAGGGGATCGGCGGATTGCCGCCACGGATTCGGTCGCCGGGCCGTACGAGCGCTTCGGTGAGATGCAGCCCTCGAACGCCGTACCCATCCCGGGGTCCTCCCGCAAGAAATGCGCCGGCGTATGCCGCCGGCAGGTAAGAAATCAGATAGCAAGGAGACACAACATGTCTGTCGCCCCCCAGAATTCGGCGATCCGTCCGTTCACGTTCGAGTTCCCAGAGGCGGAACTCGAGGATCTGCGCGCGCGCATTGTGGCGACGCGGTGGCCTGAGAAGGAGACCGTCGCGGATCAGTCGCAGGGCACGCAACTGGAGACGATGAAGGAGCTCGCGCGGTACTGGGCGTCGGAGTACGACTGGCGCAAGGTCGAGGCGAAGCTGAAAGCTCTGCCGCAATTGGTCACCGAGATCGACGGGCTGGACATTCACTTCATTCACGTCCGCTCGAAGCACGAGAACGCGCTGCCGCTGATCGTGACGCACGGATGGCCGGGCTCGATCATCGAACAGCTGAAGATCATCGAGCCGCTCACCGACCCCACCGCCCACGGCGGGAGCGCCTCGGACGCCTTCCACGTGATCATCCCGTCGATGCCCGGTTACGGGTTCTCGGGCAAGCCCACCACGAAGGGCTGGGGCCCCGAGCGCATCGCCCGTGCCTGGGGCGAGCTGATGAAGCGCCTGGGCTACACGAAGTACGTTGCGCAGGGCGGCGACTGGGGTGCGATCATCGCGGACTTCATGGGTGTGCAGGAGCCCGAAGGCCTGGTCGGCATCCACACCAACATGGCCGGCGTGGTTCCGCCCGCCATCGACGCCGCGCTCGCCACGGGCAACCCGCTGCCTGCGGGCCTGTCGCTCTCCGACGAGGAGACGGCGACGGTCGAGCAGCTGGACTTCGTGTACCGGCACGTCTACTTCGCCTACCTGATGGGGTCGCGTCCGCAGTCGCTGACCGGGCTGGCGGATTCCCCCGTCGGTCTGGCGGCCTTCCTGCTCGACCATGACGCGGCCAGCCTGGCCATGATCTCCCGGGCCTTCGCCGGAGTCGACGAGGGGCTGACCCGGGACGACGTCCTGGACAACATCACGCTCTTCTGGCTGACCAACACGGCGATCTCCGCGGCTCGTCTCTATGCGGAGAACGCGACCTCGTTCTTCGGCGTCAAGGGCGTCAAGCTCCCGGTCGCCGTGAGCGTCTTCCCCGACGAGATGTACCAGGCTCCGAAGAGCTGGGTGGAGCAGGCGTACCCGAACCTCGTCCACTACAACCGGCTCCCCAAGGGCGGCCACTTCGCCGCCTGGGAGCAGCCGGAGCTCCTCGTGAACGACGTCCGCGCGGGCTTCCGCTCCCTGCGCTGACCGACCGTTGCCTGACGCCTGTACAGGCGTCGGCCCGGCGGGGCGGCCGAGCGGCCCCACTCCAGGTCCGCTCGGCCGCCCCGTACTCCCTCACCTGTACCCGGACGGTCCTTCGCTCCTCCCGTTCGCGGGTGCCCCACTAATCCGCGAGATGGCAACGTACGCGACCGCGACGCGCATGACCCACGACCGCGCCCACGCCGAGGACCTGGTGCAGAAGACGTATCTCCGAGCTTTCGAAGCGTTCGGGGCGTTGACCGCCGGAACGAGCCTGAAGGTCTGGCTGTTCCGACTCCTGGCCGACACTGCGCTCCACACCTCTGGCACGTGGCAGCGCTCGCCACGCTCAAGCCCCCCGACAGCGTGTCCCTGCCGCCCGTCGCCGGAAGAGCACCACCCGAGACTCGGTGACCCTCGGATGTCCCAGGCGCAGGCCTTGGACCGGCTGCGCGACCATGAGGTGGACGCCGCGCTTCGACACCTCCCCCAGGAGTTGGCGATCGTTGTCCATCTCGCGGACGCCGAAGACTTCTCCCCCACGGAGATCGCGGACATCCTGACCGTCTCCCAAGGCACCGCGACATCCCTATTGCTCTACGGAAGACACTGCTTGCTCCATGCGCTCACCGACGCCGCACGGCGGCACGGCTTTCTCGACTGACGAGCCTTTCGGGGTACTCCGACTGTCTGTGAGACCGGTTGCCATGCCGTCGGCCGGGTCGCCGACTGCAGTCCCTCCGCCATGCCCAGCGCCGGCCGGACCATGCCGCGCGGGGACAGCACCAGCGGGCGCCGCCTGGGCAGCGGCCCGCGCACCCAGCAGCCCAGGGCTCTCAGCATCGCCAAGTGGAACGCATCCGGAAGTGCATCAGGGATGGGATCGCCGAGCGCAACCGCCGCGCACGGAGAGACGCCCTCGGGGCGAGAGATCGGTCAGGCCGTTGGCCTGTCGAGTAAGTCGTCCGTGGCCTACCAGATCGACCGGACGGAACAGCTTCTGAGGGCTCCGCCACAGGTCAGAGAGTTGCGAGGGGTGATCGACGCAATCACTCCGTAGCCATGTGCGCAGGTTCGAATGCGGCCGGGGGTGCTCACCGAGGATCAGCACAGAACACCCGCTGACCAGGGCGAATGCCGAGGCAAGAGAGCGGGAGCCAGTCTCCCTGACGCCCGTTCCCTCTCGTCGTCTGTCACTGTGCGCAAGACGCCTGCGACACATTCCAGCAGGGTGGTCGATCGTTCAAGCGGAATTCACTTGCCACCCCTAGAGCCAAGGAGGCAGCTGTGCAGGTACAGTCCGACCACCTGTTTGAAGGAACATCCGCACGCATCGACTTCCGGCCCGCGGCCATCTGATCGCGCCAGTCAGCGAGTCCGTGCTCGAGGATGTTGAGTCGCCTGGAGCCCGCGAAGTGTCAGCATCGCCCTTGTCCGCTCGGTTGCGTACCGCAGCGGCACGCCTCCTCCTGCCCACGGTGCTCGCGTTGTCGTTCGCCGTTCAGGCAGTGGGTGCCCTTTACCCCAGCGTCCCCCTGCTCGTGGCCTCCACCGCTGTCGGGCTGGCGGCGGACATCGCCCTGCACCGGTGGCAGCGGAACATCACCACTGCCCTCGGGAAGCTGCACGCGACCGTGTTCGTGCGCCAAGTCGTCCGGGACCTTCTGCTGGTGACCGGCCTGATCCGCATCGAGGAACAGGACTACGAGACGAGGTACCTGGCTCTCGTCTGCGGTCTGCTGGTCTTCTACGCCCTGCATTTCACTTGCCAGGCGCTTGCGATCGTCGTACGCCGCACCCGCACCCTGCCCGTGGTGACCCGGAACATCGACGCCTCGGCACTGCGGCTGAGCCCCGCTCTCCCGGCGCTGCTGATGCAGCGCGCCGGGCAGCGGCTCCTCACGTTCGGTCTGCCCTCGACGGCCGGCCTGCTGATCACCGCAGTGACCGGCTCGGCCCGGTGGGCCGCCGCGGGAATCGCCCTCTCCGCTGCCTTCGCGGTGGTGGCCATCGGCATGCTGCTGCTTCGGCTGCTGCCGGGACGCAGGCCGGTGGCGAGCGAGCAGGCGCTGGAGTGGTTCGAGGCCTGGCTCGCGGAGTACCAGCCGACGGTGGGCATGTACTTCTCCGGCGGCACGAGCTCGGCCTATCAGGCGAACATGTGGCTGGAGCCGCTGGCCCGGCTTGAGGGCCGTCCGCTGATCGTGCTGCGTGAGCGCTTCATGGTGAGGCAGATCGCGTCCACCGACATCCCGATCGTCTGTCTGCCGAAGGTCGCCGATCTGATGAGGGTCGAGCAATCCACGCTGAAGATGCTGATCCACCCGTCGAACTCGGGGAAGACCTCGCAGGTGCTGCGCATCCCCACCATCAAGCACGCGTTCGTCAACCACGGCGAGAGCGACAAACTGTCCAGCTGCAATCCGTATGCGAAGGCGTACGACGAGGTGTGGGTGGCCGGTCCCGCGGCGCGCCAGCGGTACGCCCTGGCGGACGTGGGTATCGACGACAGGGACGTCGTGGAGATCGGACGCCCGCAACTGGACGCGATCGAGCCGTATGCCGGAGCGCCCGCGGGCCCGTACACCACGGTTCTCTACGCCCCCACGTGGGAGGGGTGGGACGGCAACCCGGGCAACACCTCGATCATCGAGGCCGGCGAGAACATCGTCCGCGCCCTCCTGGCCGATGCGGGGGTCCGGCTCCTGTACAAGCCGCACCCGCTGACCGGCTCGGTCGATCCCCGGGCGGCAACCGCGAACGCCCGGATCCAGGAGATGATCCGCGCCGCGAACGCTCTCCGTGCCGCGGAACACCCCGATGCGAGACCCGCGCCCTCCGCAGCGGCGGAACTGGCCCAGCGGACCGCCGAACTCGACCGACTGACCACGCCCTCGTTCCGGGCGGGCGCGGACGACGCGGAGCGGATGCTGCTCCAATCCGTCCCGGAACCCGGTCGGGCCGCGGCCGTGGCCGCCGCGACCGCCGCCTGGGAGGCCGCGCACTGGGCCTCGTTCCCCGCGTGGGAACACCGGATCATCGTCGGGGCACGGCCGACCGTCTACGCCTGCTTCAACGTGGCCGACCTGCTGGTCAGCGATGTCTCCAGCGTCATCTCCGACTATCTGGCGAGCGAGAAGCCCTACGCCGTCGCCAACACCAGCGGCCTTCCCGAGCAGGACTTCCGGGCAACCTTCCCCACGGTCCGGGCAGGCGCCGTCCTCACTCCGGACGCCTCCGGCATGCCGGCCCTGCTGGAGTCCGTGCGCCAACCCGAGAAGGACACCTGCGCCGAGGCCCGCACCGAGCTCAAGCTGCACCTGCTGGGCCCCTCCGACCCGCCGTCCGTCGTCCGCTTCAACGAGGCGGCCCGTGCGCTGTGCGCGGCGGCCGACGAGCACCGGGCGGGTATGGCGGTGCGAGCGCTCGCGGCAATCCCGAGTCAGCGAGACGCCGGGGCAACACTGGACAGCGAGCACGTCAGGGGCTGAGGCCGCAGGGTATGTCCGCCGGTGTCCCCGGAGCAGCCGGCATCCGCACCGACTCTTGCGGCGAGGGCGGGTTCGACCGCGAATCGGCGGGTGACCGCCACGGCGATCCCGTCGGTGCGTGTTCCGTGGGACATCCGCTTCCGCGGTGCGCAGCGATGGACCGGGGATCGGACACCGATCAACGCGGCGCTTGCCGCTGTTGAGTACGGCAGGACCGGAAACATGGTCCGCCCCGGCCGCGCCAGTGACGGGCACGGCCGGGGCGGGGTTCTTGGGGCACCTCAGACAGGTCGGCAGGCGGCACCCAGTGGGTCGGCTACGTGCTGACCGGCTGCGGATGGATTCTGGCAACGACGATCGTCACCGGCGTCACCCGCTCTCTCAACCGGCGGTAGGCAGAGGTCGGTGGCCAACGCAGGCCGCCGGAGTCCCCGACCCCGACAAGACCCAGGGCAAGAACAAGAAGAAGTAAGCCGTCCGCTTCGAGCCCCTGCCCGCGGATTCTCCGTTTCGAGCCCTGCCCGCAGTTTCTCCGCGGGCAGGGGGCTGTTCGCGAGGTCGAGCGGCTGTGGGCCGTCAGGCCCGTCCCGTGGACGGGCCCGCTTCGCGGGGGAGGAGGGCCGCGGCCGCCAGGCCGGCGAGGCCGACTGCCGCCAGGACGATCATCGCCGCGGCGTAGGCGCCCCTGGTGAGGCCGGAGACCAGGATGGTGCCGGCGATCGCCGTGCCGAAGGAGGAGCCCAGGTTCGAGATGCTGCGGGACAGACCGGAGATCTCGCCCTGCTGTTCCTCGGGGAAGCTCGACTGGACGACGTTCACCGACGGGGTCAGCATCACGCCCAGCCCGAGGCCGAGGAGCAGGAGACCGGGGGCGAAGGCCCAGGCGGTGGAGAAGCTGCCGGCCAGGGCGACCAGGACGGCCACGCCCACCACGGAGACGACGAAGCCGGTCATGATGAGCGTCCGCTGGGGTCGTCGCTGGGCGAGACGCTCGGCGGCCAGCGACGTGACGAGCAGCCCGAGCGTGGCCGCCGTGAAGATGACGCCGGTCTCGATGGCGTCATAGCCGCGTACGACCTGCAGATAGGCGGCCACCGTGAACGACGCGCCCATGAGCAGCAGCCACTGGACGTTCTGGGTCACGAGCCCCAGGTTGGAGGTGCGGTTGCGGAACAGGGCGAGCGAGAGCAGCGGCTCCTTGCCGGACGCCTCCCTGGCGCGTACCCAGTGGAAGAACCACCAGAGCATGAAGACGCCGAGGAGGAGCAGGCCGAGCATCAGCCACACGTTGTTGTCCGCGGCCAGGATGCCCATGACGATCAGGACGAGACCGACCGCGGACAGGACCGCCCCGACGGTGTCGAAGGGACGGTCCGGATCGGGCGGCAGCGGATCCTCGATCCCGCGGCTCAGAACGACGATCAGCACGATCACCAGAGCCTGGAACACGAAGGCCGCCCGCCAGCTGATGCCCGTCGTGATGAGTCCGCCGATCAGCGGGCCCGCGGCGGCCCCGATGCCGCCCAGCGCCATGATCACCCCGAACGCGCGGGCGCGGGAGGTCATGTCGGGAAAGAGGAGCGTCGTGAGGATGTAGACGGGCGGGATGAGCAGCGCCGTACCGACACCCTCCAGGATCGAGTTGCCGAGGATGAGAACGCCCAGGCCCGGAGCGACGGCGCTCAGCAGCGCGCCGACGCCGTACACGACGAGGCCCACCAGGAGGCACCGCTTGCGGCCGTAGCGGTCGGTCAGCTTGCCGCCGGGGATCATCAGGGCGGCCATGACCAGCAGGAAGATCGTGATCGCCACCTGCACGCCCTGCACGGTGGTGTCCAGGTCGTGGCTGATGTCGTTGATCATCACGTTCATGTTGGAGCCGGCGAAACTGCAGATGAACTGGGCGAGGGCGAGGGCCGCCAGCACCCGTCGATGCCCGCTCCGCTGCTGCGGCGCGACCCTCTCAGCCACCTGTGTCGCCTCGGCCGGTCCCGGTCTCGGTGGGCACCGTGTAGCGGTAGCGGTAGCGGGTCGTCGGGCGCCGGCCGGCGCCGTGTTCCGGCCCCGCCTCCGCCTTACCCAGCTGCTCGTCCAGTGCCATGGCGGCCGTGATCAGGGCGAGATGGGTGAACGCCTGGGGGAAGTTCCCGAGCTGTTCGCCCGAAGGGCCGATCTCCTCGGCGAACAGACCGACGTGGTTGGCGTACGTGAGCATCTTGTCGAAGGCGTACCGGGCCTGGGTGAGCCGGCCGGCGCGGGCCAGGGCCTCCACGTACAGGAAGCTGCACAGGTTGAACGTCCCCTCGGAGCCGCGCAGTCCGTCGGGCGAGGCCGCTGGGTCGTACCGGTAGACCAGACTGTCGCTCACCAGTTCCTCATCCATCGCGTCGAGGGTGCTGAGCCAGTCCGGGTCCCGCGGTGCGAGGAATCCGACCCGGGGCATCAGCAGCAGCGAGGCGTCCAGGACGTCGGTGTCGAAGTGCTGGACGAAGGCCTGTCGCTTCTCGTGCCAGCCCTGCTCGATGATCTGCTGGAAGACCGCGTCGCGGGCCTCGGTCCAGCGGGCGATGTCGGCGGGACGGGAGAAGACGGTGGCCGCGTGGACACCGCGCTGGAACGCCACCCAGGTCATCAGTCGGCTGTACGTGAAGTTCTGCCGGCCCCCGCGGGTCTCCCAGATGCCCTCGTCGGGCCGGTCCCAGTGGTCGGTGAGCCAGTCCAGCACGCCGCGCAGCGACTTCCAGCCGCGGATCGCACCCATGTCACCGGACACGACGAGCGCGTCGGAGGCCTCGCCGTAGATGTCGAGCTGGAGCTGATCGGCCGCCCCGTTGCCCGCGCGCACCGGCCGCGAGCCCATGTAGCCCTCCAGGTGGTCGAGGTTCTCCTCGGCCAGATGCGGGTCGCCGTCGACGCGGTACATGATCTGCAGCGGGTCGCCCGAGGCAGTGCCGCCGGCCTCGATGCGGTCGCGCAGCCAACGGCGGAAGGCGGTCGCCTCCGACTCGAAGCCGAGGTCGATCAGGGCCCTCACCGACAGCGAGGCGTCACGGATCCAGGTGTACCGGTAGTCCCAGTTGCGCTCGCCGCCGACCTGCTCGGGCAGCCCCATGGTGGCCGCGGCGACGGGCGCCCCCGTGGGCGCGTACGTGAGCAGTTTGAGCGTGATGGCGGAGCGGTTCACCACGTCCTGCCAGCGTCCGCGGTACGTGCACGAACGCAGCCACGAGTGCCAGAAGACCCGGCACGCCTCCAGCGCCTGAGCGATGCCGTCCAGCGTCGGCGGGGCCGGAGCGGCACCGCCACTCGCGGTGCTGGTCAGCACGATGGCGGCTACCTCACCGGCGTCGAGGGCGAAGCGGGCGGTGAGGTCGTCGCCGTCGGCCCGGAGGGCGACACCGGTGGTGGACTGCACCTGCAGATCCGTCCCGGGGCCGTGGAAGACGGCGAAGTGATCGTCGCCCCGGGTGAGCGTGTGCGAGGCGCGTCCGTAGTCGAAGCGCGGACGGCAGTCGAAGGCGAAGGACAGACTGCCCCGTACGACGCGGGCGATCCGGACCAGACGGTGCCGGTCCGTGGGCGTCGGGGAATCGGCCGGCTCCATGAAGTCGGCGACCTCGCCGACGCCGCCCGGTCCCATGAAACGGGTGACGAGGACGGCCGTGTCGGACAGGTAGAGCTGCCGGACCGTCATCCCGTTCCCGTCCGCCTGCTCGGCGGCGAGACGGCAGTGGCCTCCTCGTTCGCTGTCCAGGAGCGAGGCGAAGACGCTGGGCGAGTCGAAGCGTGGGGTGCACCACCAGTCGACCGTTCCGCCGGACGACACCAGGGCCGCCGTCTGGAGATCGCCGACCATTCCGTGCTCCGCGATGGGCGGGTACTGGTTCACGAGCCCTCCTCCGACACACAGACGCGCCACTCACCACGGCAAGCGCGTGTGACCGACCGGCACTGGACCAGCGTTCGCCCGAGCCGTCGCCGTGGCATCACCCGCCCCGGGTGAAACCGACTGGAGTCGCGCCGGTGGAGCGCCCGCCCGACGCCCTCCGCAGACCACGGCACTGCAGACCACGGCACTGCGCAGACGCTTGCACGAGCCGGCGAGCCGCCCGGGGAGCGCCCGACGAACGGGTCCGCTTCGGGCCCGCCCGGGGGGGCAGACCGCGGTCGGTGACGAGGGGACGCCCGCCGGCACGGCGCCTTGCCCGCAGTGCGCCGCGTGCGACGGCGCCGGCACGGCTCGTCGTACAGACCCGCCCCGGCACGTCGCGGATCCCGGGCTGACCACGGAACGGCGCGGCCGATGGGGGCCAGGCCCTCGCCGGCCTCCCGACGAGTCTGGGCTGATCCGCTGTACCGCTGTTCCGCTGATCCCGGTGCCGTGCTGGATGTGGGGTCGGAATCCGGCCAATTCGATCGAGCTGCGCGGCATCACTGTCCTCTTGCTTCACAACTCTTCACAGAATTCCCGCACGTTGGGGTCTGCGGGCGTCACGGGGAGGCCTTCGCGCGTTCCGGTGCTCTCGGGGCGCTTTCTTGCCATGTCCTCGACCAGATCTTGTCGGCTGCGCTCATGCCATGGCTAGAGTGACCAGACCCGGAGGGTTAGTCCAGACCAGACAACTCCAGGGTTTGACCATGCACGGGGGGAACGTTCCACAGCGCCGGGACCAGGCGCGATGGGACACCCCCTGCCCTGCAGCAGAAGGAAACAGGGGGAAACACCGTTGCGCCCTGCCAGACCCCTAGCCGCGCTCGCCGCCGCGGTGGCCTCGTTCGCCACCGTCCTCGCGACCGCGCCGTCCGCGTCCGCCGCGACCTCTTACGCGGCTGACGCGTGCAGTTCCGCCTACAACCGGGCCTGCTTCCGCATTCACTTCAACTCCCGTTCCGAGACGACGCAGTTGTCCCAGAGCGCCTGTTTCATCAGCAACAAGTCGATCAAGGACCACTGGGGTTACTCCCCGAACGGGGCCTCCATCGTCCGGTACACCTTCAGCGGATTCCCCGGCTACTACACGGACCCCGATGGTGACACCCACAAGGGCATGTCAGCACCGTGCGACGACACGGGCAACGGGCAGTACGCCACGGACAACGCCGCTTCCGCCTACAACCAGGACCCGTCCCACTCGTACACGGTCTACAGCAACGCCGGATACAGCGGCAGCAAGAAGACGATCCCGAAGTACGACGGCATCGCCCGCAACCTGGGCAGCGGCCTGAAGAACAAGAACTCGTCGAGCAAGAGGAACTAGCTATGACCAAGAAGTGGATACGTTCCGCTGTGCTGGCCGCCTCGTGCTCGGCGCTCGCTCTGACCGCCGCCTGCGGCACCCAACACGCGCAGGGACAGCAGACGGTGAAGACCAGGAGCGAAGCCGGCTCCCTGCCGGATGCCACAAGCCGAGCGAAGTGGCCGACGGCGCGGGTGGAGAGCGGCCTCGCGGCCGGGATGCGACTGCCGCTCGAGGACTACATGGTGTCGTACCCGGACGAGGTCGACGTCGAGAACGCCAAGGACAAGGTCAAGACCGCGTGCATGGCGCGTCTCGGGTTCACGTTCGCCCCGCCCGCCTCCGGCACGACCCCGGCCCTGTCGTACGACGGCATGAACATGGAGCGCCGTTACGGCATCACCGACGCCAAGACCGCGCAGACGTACGGCTATCAGGTGGCCGCAGCGGCCGAGGAACCCGCGGACGACACCGCCGCGGAGGAGGCCAAGGAGGGCCGCACCGACAAGTGGTACGACGCCTTGGAGAACACCTGCATCCCCGAGGCGAACAAGAAGGTCGGCATCCTGTACGAGACCGACATCGCCGGTGACCTCGCCGCCGAGTCGCTGGAGGCCACGAAGAGCAGCCTCAAGGTCCAGGCAGCCCTGAGCAGTTGGTCGGCGTGCATGGCCAGGAAGAGCTACAAGAACTTCCCCGAGCCGCTGCAGGCCGGCGAGGCCTTCGCCGAATCGACGGCAACGCAGCCGTCCGAGTCGGAGATCGACACGGCTGTCGCGGATGTCGACTGCAAGGAGTCCTCCGGACTGGTGAAGAACTGGTTCAGCGCGGAGACCAGTCGCCAGACGCAGCAGATCGACGACCACAAGGCGGAGCTGGAGGCCGAGAAGGCCCGCAACGCCAAGATGATCGAAGCGGCCAGGGCCGTCCTCGGCCAGAACTAGGGCCTGCCGTTCGGATCATGCCTGGGCCGCGGCAGTGGTGAGGCGCCGTAACCCGAAGTCGGCGTGATCCGAAAGCCAGGCCCCAGCCGCCGCGTCCTCGCTGGGAGAAGGCCTGTGCCCGGGGCGACGATCGGGCCGCGCACGATCCGGGGCGGGCGAACCGTTGGTAGCTGCGTTCGCGGTCGGCGCTCCGTCCATCCGCGCCGGGCGACCAACACCGTGAACGACTCGGGGCGGGTGGCATTGGCGCAGGGGGTGGACTTCTCGCAGTAGCGGCAAGGGCCTGCCGGGGGTGAGGGGGAATCGAGCGGCTGTCGACCGGCGAGAGCGGTCAGGGGCGGTCCCCCGTGGACCGCCCCTGACCGCGCTGGAAGCGAACGTCAGCAGGTCACGCCTTCGCCGCCGACGCCGCCGACGCGGCGTCCGATACGACGCCGGGCTCCGACCGCCCGTCGACCGCCGTGCGGGCGGGGATGAGGGAGGCGACGGCCGCGGCCGCGAGACCCACGCCGCAGCCGATCAGCATGGCGACGCGGAAGCCGTTCTCGGACGGCAGGGAGTAGACGCCGAACTTGGTGGTCATCTGGGCCAGGACCACGCCGATCACGGCGGCGGACACGGAGCTGCCGATGGAGCGCATCAGCGTGTTGAAGCTGTTGGCCGAGGCGGTCTCCGACTGGGGCACCGCGCTCATGATGAGGGCGGGCATCGCACCGTAGGCGAAGCCGACACCCGAGCTGCCGACGACGGTCACGAGCAGCAGGCCCCACGGGGAGCCGGAGCCGATCAGTGGCAGGGAGACGCCGTAGCCGAGGGCGATGACGAGGGCGCCGACGATCAGGGTGACCTTGGGGCCCTTCGCGGCCGACAGCTTGGCGCCGACCGGCGAGATAAGCATCATCATCAGGCCCGCCGGGGCCATCCACAGGCCCATGGCCAGCATGGACTCGCCCAGCCCGTAGCCGGTGACCTCGGGCAGCTGGAGCAGTTGGGGAACGACCAGCGACTGGGCGTACATCGCGAAGCCGACCAGGATCGAGGCCGCGTTCGTCGTCAGCACCTGCGGGCGCGCGGTCACCCGGAGGTCGACCAGTGGGTCTGCGATCCGCAGCTCCCACCAGCCCCAGGCCAGCAGTACGACGACGGCGGCGGCGAACAGGCCGAGCGTGGTGCCACTGCCCCAGCCCCAGTCGGCGCCCTTGGAGACGGCGAGGAGCAGACAGACCAGTGCGGTGCCCAGACCCAGCGCGCCGAGCAGGTCGAAGCCGCTCGGCGCGGTGCTCGCGTGGTCCGTGGGCACGAAGAACCAGATCAGGGTGCCGACCGCGAGGCTCAGCGCGGCAACGACCCAGAACAGCACCCGCCAGCTGGCGTTTTCGGCGATCGCCGCGGAGAACGGCAGGCCGAGCGCGCCGCCCACGCCCATGGACGCGCTCATCAGCGCGATGGACGTGCCGAGCTTCTCCGGCGGCACCACGTCGCGCAGCAGGCTGATACCGAGGGGCACCACACCCATGCCCATGCCCTGCAGACCGCGTCCGGCGATCATCGGGAGCACCGAGGAGGACAGGGCACACACCATCGAGCCGATGATCAGCGGGACCAGCGAGGCAAGGAGCATGCGCTTCTTGCCGTACATGTCCCCGAGGCGGCCGGCGACCGGCGTCATCACCGCGGCAGCCAGCAGCGTGGCGGTGATCACCCAGGAGGCGTTCGAGGCGCTGGTGTCGAGCAGGGTCGGCAGTTCCCCGATCAGCGGCACCACCAGGGTCTGCGTGATCGCGGCCACGATGCCCCCGAAGGCAAGGATGCCGACGACTCTGCCGGAGCCGCTCTCGGGCTTGGAACTGTCCACGGGTACTCCCTCGTGCTCTCTCAGATCCGTATGCACCATGCATTCGATATGCATAATGCATGTGAAGTGCATCATACACATGCGTGGTATACCTACTGGTAGGCGGTCTCTCTGAGAGGGAAGAGGGAGGCTGACCAGGAGCCGAAGGAAGCCCGCATGGACAAGCCCCTTGATCTGATCGAATTCGAGACCATGCTGCTCGGGCGGTACATGCACCTGCTGACACCGCGCATGCGGGACGGCGACCGGCGGCTCGACCGCAGCGCCTACCTTCTGCTCAGCCGCATCCAGGTGGACGGCCCGATGTCCATCGGCCAGCTCAGCGAGGCATTCGGGCTGGACACCTCCACGCTCAACCGGCAGACCGCCGCCATGCTGCGGACCGGTATCGTCGAACGCATCCCCGACCCCGACGGGGGCATCGCCCGCAAGTTCGCCATCACCGCCGAGGGCGAGCGCCGACTGGCCGCCGACCGCGCCGCGAACCTGCAGGGCCTGGAGAAGGTGATGGAGGACTGGACGCCGGACGAGGTGGCCGAGTTCGCCGGCTACCTCGGACGCCTGAACCGCGACATCGAGCGTCTGGACGGGCGCCCCTGGCCGCGCCGCTGACAGACAACGCCAAGGTGGTATTCGGCAACGGACTTCCGCTCCTGGCCGGTGGACCGGTTGCGGCGTACCGGGTGACCTCGGGGGCCGACGTCCGGCCTGAGGGTGTTCACCCCCTGCGCCCCTACCCCTCCCGTCCCTGGGGGCTGCGCCCCCAGACCCCCGCAGAGAGACTGCGCAGTTCCCCGCGCCCCTGAAAAGGGGCGCGGGGAACTGCGCGACAAGCCCCACGACCTCGCACGGCTCAGGCCGATGCCCGTTTCCGTGGTGCGGCCTTCTTCGCGGCAGTCTTCTTCGCGGCGGTCTTCTTGGTCGCCGTCTGCTTGGTGGCCGGCTTGGTGGCCGTACCGGCGGCCTCCTTGGTGGCTGTCTTGGTAGTCGACTTCTTCGCGGTGGTCTTCTTCGACGTCGACTTCTTGGCTGCCGTCTTCTTCGCCGCGGACGTCGACTTCTTGCCGCCGACCTCCTTGGGGGCCGTACGAGCGGACTTGCGGGCGGCCGTACGGCGGGCCGGAAGGGGCCTGACCTCGCCGGGCTCGCTCGCGTCCTCGCCCGCTTCCTCGCCGCGCGACTCCTTGGCCGCGCGCACGCTCTTCTCCAGGGCGGCCATCAAGTCGAGCACCTTGCCGCCGGGGCGCTCCCCCGCGGGGACGGCGGGCGCCTCGACGCCGGAAGCCTTGGCGGCGATGAGCTCCTCGACGGCCTCGCGGTAGTCGTCGTGCAGGTCTTCGAGGTCGACCTCGCCGAGGGTGTCCATCAGGGCATCCGCCAGGTCCAGTTCCTGCTCGCGAACGGTGACGCTCGTGTCCGGGGCGACCTCGTCGGTGGCGCGGATCTCGTCCGGCCAGAGCAGCCCGTGCATGGCGATCACGTCGTCGACCACGCGCAACATCCCGAGCCGCTCCCGCCCACGCAGCGCGAACTTCGCGACGGCGACCTTCTGGCTGCGTTTCAGGGCCTCGCGCAGAAGGACGTACGGCTTGGCGGCGGGCACGCCGTTCGCGGACAGGTAGTACGCCGTCTCCATCTGGAGCGGGTCGATCCGCTCGGCCGGTACGAAGGCCACGATCTCGATCGTCCTGGCGGTCGGGATCGGCAGCGAGGCCAGGTCCTCGTCCATGATCGGGATCAGCGTGCCGTCCGCGTCCTCGTACGCCTTGCCGATCTCCGGGGTCGAGACCTCGCGGTCCTCCAGTTCGCAGACCTTGCGGTAGCGGATGCGGCCGCCGTCGTCGAGGTGGATCTGACGGAAGGAGATCGAGTGGCTCTCCGTGGCGTTCACGAGCTTGATGGGGATGCTGACCAGGCCGAAGGAGATGGCGCCGTTCCATATGGATCGCACGTGCAGCACCTTCCTGACATCGATTCGAGAGGTGCGTGTGAAGCCAAGAAATTCAGGCTGAAGCCAGGCTAAACGGACGTTCGCGACGGCACATCCGCAGGCGCCCTCCCCCGGTGCCGCGCGCCCCGATTCCTTTCGGCGACACCGCTGGTCTTCATGGCCGAACGCCGGAACAACGAGAGGGAAAGACCATGACCAGCACCGCTCGGCGTCGTCCTGTGCGGCCCGAGAACCGGGCGCTGGACAGCTGGGTGCTCTCCGAGCAGGACGGGGCCTGGCGTGTCCGGGGCTTCCACAACTGCCCGGAGCACACGGCCTGAGCCGCACGACACGAGGGGGATCACACAACACGAGAGGGGATCAAGGAGACAGGAGACGTGGACATGGCCAGTACGCAGTCGGGCGCTGTGGCCAAGCCGTACACGACATGACTGGGTGCCCCAGCTGAGGACGACATCGTCCGGGACCTGTCTTTTTCGATCCCTTTTCATGGGATTCTCGATCCATGACCCCGATCACGGAGGTGGAGGGACACAGGCTCGCGCTCAGCAACCTGGAGAAGGTGCTGTACCCCGCGACCGGCTTCACCAAGGGCGAGGTGCTGCACTACTACGCGACCGTCGCGGACGCGCTCCTCGCTCACCTCCACAACCGGCCGCTCTCCTTCCTCCGCTACCCCGACGGGCCGGACGGGCAGGTCTTCTTCGCCAAGAACGTGCCGCCCGGTACGCCCGAGTGGGTCAGGACCGCCCAGGTCCCCCGCTCGGAGGGCCCTGCCCGTATGGTCCTGATCCAGGATCTGGCCTCGCTCATGTGGGCGGCGAACCTCGTCACCGAGTTCCACACGCCCCAATGGCAGGTGGACACCCCCGGCGAGGCCGACCGGCTCGTGTTCGACCTCGACCCGGGGGCGCCCGCGACGATCGTCGAGTGCTGCGAGGTCGCGCTGTGGCTGCGGGAGCGGCTGGCCGCGGACGGGATCGCGGCGTACGCGAAGACCTCCGGGTCGAAGGGGCTGCATCTGCTGGCGGCGCTGGAACCGACGCCGTCCAAGGAAGTCACCGCGTACGCGAAGGAGATCGCCGTCGAGGCCGAGCGTGTGCTGCAGGGGCGTGTCACCCACCGGATGACGAAGAACCTGCGGGGCGGCAAGGTGTTCGTCGACTGGAGCCAGAACGCTGCGCGGAAGACGACGGCGACGCCGTACACCCTCCGAGCCCGGGCCGAGCCCACCGTGTCGGCTCCGGTGACCTGGGAGGAGGTCACCCAGTGCACCACCGCGAACCAACTGGCCTTCCACGCGCCGGACGTCCCCCCTCGCCTCCAGCGGTACGGCGATCTCCTCGCGCCGCTCCTGAACCCCCGTCACGCCGGGCCGCTGCCCTGAGCCGGCGTGGGCGCGTGCGTGGGCTTTCGCCCCTCCGCCCCGACCTGTCCGGTACCTGGGGGCCGCCGCCCCCAGACCCCCGCTCAAAAGATCGCGCAGTTCCCCGCACCCTTGAAAGGGGTGGGGGCGCAGCCGCACGTTGGCCGTCAGCGCCTCACACCCGCGACCACGTGTAGCGGTCGCGGGCCATCGCGTGGAGGGCCTCCACGTCCGCGGGTTTCAGGACGCCGCCCAGGCGGGCCAGGGAGGCGAGGTCGGTGTCCTGGAGGATGCGGACCTCGCGTGGGGGTGCCATGACGTCCAGGTCGGCGGGGCCGGACACGGCGAGGACGGGGTGGACCTCGGCGGTGAGGGCGTAGGAGGCGCGGTCGGCGTCCGCGCGGACTCGGCGCAGGAGCGGGTGCGGCTCGTGACGGCCCACGGTGACCATGGGATCGGCGATCAGGACGCGTTGCCTGCGGCCGTAGAGGGTGCGGAGGCAGAAGAGGCCGCCTGGACCGATGAGCAGGTGGTGGATGCGGTCGCCACCGGGGAGCGGGATCGAGTGGAGGGTGTGCCAGCCCGCGCCGTCCAGCTGATCCAGGGCCTCGCCGACGGCCTGCTCGGCGGCCAGCGCACGGCGTCGCGGATCGGGACGCAGCCGGTGCGCCGGGCCGGGATCCCGGTCGAGTGCGATCACCAACGCCTCGCCGGGCCGGTTCGGCGCGAGGTCGTCGTCCGGGTGGAGGGTCAGCCGGGCCAGCTCCACCGGGGTCGGGACCGGCGGCGGCCCCACCGTCACCGGGCCGGTCAGGAAGGGGCCCAGCACATCGAGCACGTCCTCGCGCCGGTCCTCGCTGAGCAGGTTGACCCGGGCCCCCTCACGGTCGTACCAGGCGACGTTCCTCCCGTCCGCCAGGCAGACGTACAGCCGCTCCTGACCGTGCCGCCAGGACGGTATGACGCGCAGTCCGCTCATGCACCATCACCCCATGACCATGGGAACAGGCGGGGTGCTCCAGGGGCAAGAACCCGGTTACCTTTGAGAGGAGTTGGGGGAGTTGGGATTCGGTGGGAGGTGCCGTTGCGGACTCGCAGAAGGCAACCCGATGTGCCCGCTCCGGACAGCCCCTGGAGCGAGATCGTGCCCGGCTTGTGGATGGGCGGACACGCGTTCTCGGGCCGTTCCGGCGAGCCGGAATTCGCTGTCGTACGAGATGAGTTCGACCTGGTCCTGACACTGTTGCGGCTGCCGGGGCACGGCCCGGATCCCGGCGTCGAGCACCATGTGTGGCCCATTCCGGACGGACCCCTCGACGGTACGCAAATCGCGGGTGTGATGCGACTCGCGCGGGCCGCGGACGACGCGCTGGAGGACGGGCGCCGGGTTCTGGTGCGCTGCTATCACGGGTACAACCGTTCGGGACTGGTCGTCGCGCACGCGCTCGTCCTCGCCGGGCACACTTCCGAGGACGCGATACGGCTCATACGTGCCCGGCGCTCGCCGTGGGCGCTGCACAACGAGCTGTTCGTGGAGTATCTGCGGGCGGGGCTGGCCACGGCCCGCCTCCTCGAGGAACTCGCGGAGCCGTGACGCAACGGCCGAAGGGGCAGCACCAGCGCCATACAGCCGCACGAGCACCGCACGACCGTCGTGGCGTCCTACAGCCGCCGACGGGTGAACAAAAAGGACTTCCCTACGAATAAGGTGTACGGGGCCATCGACCGTCCGGAGCTGCGCCCGATCACCTGTGGTGGGCGGCCCCTCATGGACGGCCACCGCGCCGACAACATCATTCTCTACGCCGACCTCGAACAGTAGCGCCCTGCGGGGTGAGGACGGCCCGAACGCAGGAGTGCAGTGACCCCCAGCCGCCCCAGCCGCCTCGCGCGGGCAGCCGGAAGGCCCACGCGTGCGGTCCTCGGTGCCGCCGTCGCCGCCGTACTCGTGGCGACCCTGGCGGGCTGCGGCGACTCCGGCGACCTGCGGGCCGCGGGGGCCACTCCCACCGCCGTCGGCCCGACCAAGCTGTGGCCCGAGGTGCCGCCCGCCTCGACGCCCGCCCTCGACTACGGCGAGGCGGACACCGAGACGGTCAAGGGCATCACGGCACCGGGCGACGACATCCACCGGGTGGATCCGGTCGCCGTGGTGCGTGCCGAGGTCGCCGCGCACCCGGACGAGTACACCGGGCCGCACGCCGTGTACGCACAGACCGTCGACCAGCTGAAGGACTGCGGCAAGAAGGGCGCGCCGGGCAGGAAGTGCCCCATCCTCCAGGCGTACTACCGCGATCTCACCGGCGACGGGATGGACGACCTGGTACTCGGCATCCGCTTCCCCAAGGACCAGCTGGGGGTGCGTGTGTACACCTTCCTGCACCACAGGCTGGTACAGGTCATGGGCACCGCGGACAGCGTGGTCAGCGTGGAGCTGGCGGGCCGTGACGTGATCATCCGCTCGCCCTCGACACTGCCCGGATACGAGTTCCGTACGGTCTGGGCCTGGGACCCGCACCAGAACGCGATGCTGGCGACGCGCGACGAGATCCTGCGGGTGGGAACCACCCCGCCGAAGACGCCGGCCCCCACGCTCTCGCCCTCCGCGAGCGCGTCATGAGACAGGCCCTTCAGCGCCTCCCGCAGTGGACCGCCACCCTGACCTGGAAGGCGGCCGCCTTCATCACGGTGATGTGCTGCGGCCTCGCCGCGCTCCTCGGCATCCTCGTGCACGTCTCGGTGACCGACCAGACCGTCGGCGAGGCCCGCGGCCGCGCGCTGGACCGGCTCACCGACGTGACCACGCGGTACGAGGCGGGAGACCGGCTGCCGCCGGACGCGGGCGTCGACCTCCCCGGGCTGCCGACCGCGCTGCGCGAGCTCGCCGCGGACGGGAAACGCGGCACGATGGTCGGCGACCAGGACGGGCACCCCACCATGTGGGCGGCCGGGCCCGCGAACGGCGGACGCGCGCTCGCTGTCCAGTACGACTACGCGCAGGGCGCCCACACCATCGACGCCCTGGACCGGGCGATCGTGTGGTCCTCGGCGCTGGCGATCGGCGCGACACTGCTGGTGGGCTCGTTCGCCGTGACCCGGGTGACCCGCCGGCTGCACGCGACGGCACAGGTGGCGCGACGGATCAGCGCGGGCGACCTGGACGCGCGCGTCAACGACGCGCGTACGCAGGATCCGACGCGCCCCCAGGACGAGGTGGGCGCGGTCGCCGGGGCCCTCGACACTATGGCGTCCTCGCTGCAGAGCAAGCTGCTGAGCGAGCAGCGGTTCACCGCGGACGTGGCGCACGAGCTGCGCACCCCGCTGACCGGGCTGCACGCGGCGGCCGAACTGCTGCCGCCGGGGCGCCCGACCGAGCTGGTGCGCGACCGGGTGGCCGCGCTGCGCACGCTGACCGAGGACCTGCTGGAGATCTCCCGCCTCGACGCGCGGAGCGAGCGGCTGGAGCTGGACTCGGAACCGCTGGCTCCGCTGGCCGAGCGGGTGGTGCGGGCGTCGGGAACCGACACCGAGGTCCAGGTCGTGCGGGATGTGCGCGTGGAGACCGACCGGCGCCGGCTGGAGCGTGTGCTGGGGAATCTGGTGGCGAACGCGCACAAGCACGGCGCCGGGCCGGTGGTGCTGACGGTCGACGGCCCGGTCGTCACCGTGCGGGACCACGGCCGCGGCTATCCGGACTACCTCGTGGCGCACGGGCCGCAGCGCTTCCGTACGGAGGGCGGTTCGAAGGGGCACGGGCTCGGGCTGACGATCGCGCTCGGCCAGGCGGAGGTACTCGGCGCGCGGCTGACGTTCGGCAACGCGCCCGAGGGAGGCGCGCTGGCGACCCTGACGCTCCCTCAGTCCGACCTCTCCGAACAACTTTCCGGAGCATCCTGAACGACCCTCCGGAGCAAGCCCAACGCCCTTCGGGAGGGGCTCGAAGGGCCGTCCGGAGGACCCTGGGCGCCTCGGCGTCCCCGATGGCGCAGTGTGACCTGCGCCTGCCCACACCCGCTCCTAATGTGGCGATTAGTCAGGTTCGCCCCCTCTTGGAGGAGCTTTCCATGTTCCAGCGATCCACGTACGCACGTCTCGCCATAGCTCTCGCCGCGGGCAGCCTCGTCGCCCTTGCCGGCGCCACCCCCGCCGTCGCCGACGTGAGCCTGGACCCCGGGAGCGCCGACAGCCTCGAGTGGGACGACGGAGTGGTCAGTGGTGTCGACTTCTCCGGCGCCGACGGCGACGAACTCGACCCCTTCGCCGGAGGGGTCGACGAACTCGATATCGGCCCCACGACCAGGGGCAGGGTCGACATGAACGGCGGGCTGGCCCTGCAAAGCTCCCCGTTCGACGGCCGGCTGGTCCGTGTCGCACAGAACGGCGAGTTCGTCCGCATCGTCTGCAAGACCCGGGGCCTGCCGGTCAGCGGCGACACCCTCTGGTATCTGATCGACGGCAACGGCGTCTGGTCCTGGGGCCCCGCGCGCTTCATCCGCACCGCCGACTCTCCTCCCCGGTGCTGAACCGCCGACGCCGGCGCCCCCGGCAGATACACCGGAACAGCCCGTTTGTCATCACATAACGGGACATCAGGCCCCTTGCTTGCTACGTTCCGGTCATGATTCAGCCCGGAACGACAGCGACAGCGGCCCCGCCCGCGCCCGCTGTACGCCTGCCCAGGCGCCGCGGCATCGAGTTCACCCTCATCGTCGTGGCCGTCCTGCTCTGTGTGTACGGCTACTGCGCTGTCGGTTTCGCGAAGAACGGCACCGTCCCGCCCGGCGCCGCCGGTTACGGCGCCGGGCTCGGCGTGCTCGCGCTGCTCGCGCACCTGGCGGTGCGGTTGCGGGCGCCGTACGCCGATCCCCTGCTGCTCCCCATCGCCGTGCTCCTCAACGGCCTGGGCCTGGTGCTGATCTACCGGCTCGATCTGGAGACCCCGGGCGACCGCGCGGCTCCCATCCAGCTCAGCTGGTCGACACTCGGTGTCGCGCTCTTCATCGCGGCCGTGCTCTTGCTGCGCGACCACCGCGTCCTTCAGCGCTACACGTACGTCTCCGTCGTCACCGCGCTGGCGCTGCTGATCCTGCCGATCCTCTTCCCGGCCGTGAACGGCGCCCGCATCTGGATCCGGATCGCCGGATTCTCCATCCAGCCGGGCGAGTTCGCGAAGGTGCTCCTCGCGATCTTCTTCGCCGGATATCTGGCCGCCAACCGCAACGCGCTCGCGTACACCGGCCGACAGATCTGGAAGTTCAAGCGGCTCCAGCTGCCCACCGGCCGCGTACTCGGTCCGATCGTCGCGATCTGGCTGCTGAGCGTGCTGGTGCTGGTACTGGAGCGGGACCTGGGCACCTCGTTGCTGTTCTTCGGCCTGTTCGTGATCCTGCTGTACGTCGCCACCGGCCGCACCGGCTGGATCGCGGTCGGGCTGCTGCTGGCCTGCGTGGGCGCGGCGGCCGTCGGCTGGCTCGAACCGCACGTCCACAGCCGGGTGCAGGACTGGCTGCACCCCTTCGCCTCGATCCAGGCGGGCCGGGGGCCCAACCAACTCGCCCAGTCCCTCTTCGCGTTCGCCGCCGGCGGGATGCTCGGCACCGGTCTCGGGCTCGGCCACTCGATCCTCATCGGATTCGCCGCCAAGTCGGACTTCATCCTGGCGACCGCGGGCGAGGAGCTGGGCCTGGTCGGCCTGTCGGGGATCTTCCTCCTCTACGCCCTCCTCGTGGAGCGCGGCCACCGGGCGGGCCTGGCCCTGCGCGACCCCTTCGGACGGCTCCTCGCGATCGGCCTCGCGTCGATCGTGGCGCTCCAGGTCTTCGTGATCGCGGGCGGGGTGACCGGTCTGATCCCGCTCACCGGGATGGCGATGCCGTTCCTCGCGCAGGGCGGCTCCTCGGTCGTCACCAACTGGATCATCGTGGCGCTGCTGATCCGGATCAGCGACTCGGCCCGCAGTCAGTACGACGGGACGGCGGCGCCGTGAGTGTTCGGGAGGTCTCACCATGACCAAGTACATCCGACGGGCCGCGGTCCTGTGCGCCCTGCTGTTGGTGGCCCTCCTGGTCAACGCCACCCGCATCCAGGTCTTCCAGGCGCGGTCGTACGACGACAACCCCGCCAACCGCCGTCGCACGATCGCCCGTTACGACCAGCCGCGCGGCGACATCGTCGTCGGCGGCAGCACGGTCACCGGCTCCAAGGACACGGGTGAGCAGCTCCGCCATGAACGGACCTACCGGAACGGTCCGTTGTACGCGCCCGTGACCGGCTTCGCCTCGCAGCTGTACGGGACGACGTTCCTGGAGAACGCCGAGGACGACATCCTCGCCGGCACCGACCCGATGCTCGCCCCGCTCCCCCTGTGGAACGACATCACCCGCGCCCACTACCCGGCCGGCAAGGTGGTCACGACGCTCAACCCGGCCGCGCAGCAGGCGGCGTACAAGGGACTCGGCTCGCGGCGGGGCGCGGTCGCCGCGATCGAGCCGTCCACCGGCCGCATCCTGGCGCTGGTCTCCACACCGTCGTACGACCCCGGGGAGCTGTCCGGGACCGGCTCGGCTGTGACAGGGGCGTGGGCGCGGCTGAACGGGGACGCCGGCAAGCCGATGCTCAACCGGGCGATCCGGCAGACGTATCCGCCGGGGTCGACGTTCAAGGTGGTGACGGCCGCGGCCGCGCTGGACGCGGGTGTGGTGACCGATCTCGACTCTCCGACGGCATCGCCGGACCCGTACCGGCTGCCCGGCACGACGACGAGGCTCACGAACGAGATCCGGGGCTGCGAGGACGCGTCTTTGCGGGAAGCCTTCGAGTGGTCCTGCAACACGGTCTTCGCGAAGCTCGGTGTGGACGTGGGCCTCGACGACATGACGCACACGGCGGCGAACTTCGGCTTCAACGACCGGATGCTGAAGATCCCGTTCTCTGTCGTGCCCAGCAACTTCGACACGCAGCTCGACAACGCGCAGCTGGCCCTCTCCTCCATCGGGCAGTTCGACACCCGCGCCACTCCCCTGCAGATGGCGATGGTCTCGGCGGCCGTGGCGGGCGGGGGATCCGTCAAGTCCCCCTACCTGGTGGAGAGGACCACCACGAAGGGCGGTGCCACGGTGTCCACGACCGGCCCGAGGCCCGTCCACCAGGCGATGAATCCGACGACCGCGCTGCTCATGCGCGAGCTGATGACCGACGTCGTGACGGAGGGCACCGGCACGAGCGCCGCCATCCCCGGCGCCACCGTCGGCGGCAAGACCGGCACCGCCCAGCACGGCGTCGGCAACTCCGGCCTGCCGTACGCCTGGTTCATCTCCTGGGCACAGGCCGACGACTCCATGGAGCCCGCGGTGGCCGTCGCGGTCGTCGTCGAGGACGCGGCGGCCAATCGCGGGGACATCAGCGGGGGCGGGGACGCCGCGCCGATCGCGAAGGCGGTGATGAAGGCGGTGCTCGGGTTCTGAGGCCGGGGGGATGGGGCGCGTGGTGGCCCTGGGGGTGGGGCGGCTGGTGGAGCTGGACGCTGGGGGCGGCTGGTGGGCTGCTCAGCCTCTTGAGCGGGGGGCTCACGTGACTGAGCGGTCAGGCCTCGGTGCCGCCGGTTTCGATCGCGTCCTGTACCTCCGCGACCCGCTCCCGCTCCTCCGCCGCGAACCGTTCCGCGTCCAGCTGCTCCGCGATCTCCTCGTCCTGGGCCATGAGTTGGTCGAGGTTCGCGTTGCCCATCTCGAAGACACCCATGTCGACGTAGGCCTGTTGGAGACGCTTGCCCCACAGGCCGATGTCCTTGACGCAGGGGACGATCCGGGAGAACAGCAACTGGCGGAACAGGGCGAGGAATTCGGACTGTTCGCTGTATTCCTCGGCCTCGGCCTTCGGAATGCCGAAGTTCTCCAGCACCTCGACACCGCGCAGGCGATCACGCATCAAGTAGCAGCCCTCGATGACGAATTCCTCGCGTTCGCGGAGTTCGGCGTCGGAGAGTTGTTTGTAGTAGTCGCGGAGCGCCATCCTGCCGAAGGCGACGTGCCTGGCCTCGTCCTGCATCACGTACGCCAGGATCTGTTTCGGCAGAGGCTTGTCGGTCGTGTCCCTGATCATGCCGAAGGCCGCCAGGGCCAGGCCCTCGATCAGGACCTGCATGCCCAGGTACGGCATGTCCCAGCGGGAGTCACGGAGGGTGTCGCCGAGGAGGGACTGCAGGTTGTCGTTGATCGGGTAGAGCATCCCGATCTTCTCGTGCAGGAAGCGGCCGTAGATCTCGGCGTGCCGGGCCTCGTCCATGGTCTGGGTCGCCGAGTAGAACTTGGCGTCCAGGTCGGGGACCGATTCGACGATGCGCGCCGCACAGATCATCGCGCCCTGCTCGCCGTGCAGGAACTGGCTGAACTGCCAGGAGGCGTAGTGCTTGCGCAGTTCACCCTTGTCCCGGTCGGTCATCTTCGTCCAGTACGGGGTCCCGTACAGCGTCATCGCCTCATCCGGGGTACCGAGCGGGTCGTACGGGTCCACTTCGAGGTCCCAGTCGATCCGCCTCTGGCCGTCCCACTGCTTGTCCTTGCCCTTCTGGTACAGGGCGAGCAGCCGGTCACGACCGTCGTCGTACTCCCAGCTGAAACGTGCTGCCCCGGAGGCCGGTACTTGCCAGAGCGGGTCTCCCGAGTCCTTGGCGTACAGCTCATGCGTCGGCATACATCGCAGGCTCACACGGGGTAGACGCGTCGTCAACAAGTCGGACGCAGGGGATTGACGAGCTTGCTGACAAGCAGTCTCATAAGTCGTGACCGCCGGTAACCCCTGTAGATCCCGTACAACGAGGTGGGAACAGTCATGACGACGGTGACGGAAGACGGACTCGATGGTCTCCGCGACGCGCTCGGTCTGCTCAAGGACCGGGAGCAGGTGGCCGAGCGGTTGCTCGACTCTTCCGCCAAGCACTCCTTCGATCCGGACAAGGAGCTGGACTGGGACGCGCCCTTCGAGGAGGGCAAGTGGTTCTGGCCGCCGGAGCTGGTGTCGCTGTACGACACCCCGATGTGGCGGCGGATGAGCGAGGAGCAGCGGATCGCGCTGTCCCAGCACGAGGCCGCCGCGCTCGCTTCCCTGGGCATCTGGTTCGAGATCATCCTGATGCAGCTGCTGGTGCGGCACATCTACGACAAGCCGGCCACGAGCGCGCATGTGCGGTACGCGCTGACCGAGATCGAGGACGAGTGCCGGCACTCCAAGATGTTCGCCCGGCTGATCTCGCACGGCGGGACGCCGTACTACCCGGTGAGCCGGGCCCACCTGAACCTCGGGCGGCTCTTCAAGACCATCTCGACCACACCGGGGTCCTTCACGGCGACGCTGCTCGGCGAGGAGATCCTCGACTGGATGCAGCGGCTGACGTTCCCGGACGAGCGGGTCCAGACGCTCATCCGGGGGGTCACGCGCATCCATGTCGTGGAGGAGGCGCGGCATGTGCGGTACGCGCGGGAGGAGCTGCGCCGGCAGATGGTGACGGCGCCGCGCTGGTCCCAGGAGTTCACCCGGGTCACCTCCGGGGAGTTCGCGCGCGTCTTCTCGGTCGCGTTCATCAATCCCGAGGTCTACACGAATGTCGGGCTCGACAAGCGTGAGGCCATGGCGCAGGTCAAGGCGAGCGGGCACCGGCGAGAGGTGATGCAGACCGGGGCGAAGCGGTTGACGGACTTCCTGGACGACATCGGGGTGCTGCGGGGGGCCGGGCGGCGCCTGTGGAAGTCGTCGGGATTGCTGGCGTGAGGCCTTCGCCCCCTCCGCCCCTGCCCGTCCCGTGACGGGGGGCTCTGCCCCCAGACCCCCCTGGCTGTTTCCGGGTGCTGGGGGGCCGGGGTTTGTCGCGCAGTCCCCCGCGGCCCGGACGGGGCGCTGCCGCCCCCGTCCGGGACGGAATCGGTAGGGGCGGCGGGGGCGAATCCATGGATACGCTGCCGACATGACCTCCGAGACTCCCACCCGCGCGTACCGACGGCTGAGTGTCGAGGAGCGGCGCAGTCAGCTGCTCGAGGCGGCGCTGTCCCTCTTCGCGCACCGCGCGCCCGAGGAGGTCTCGCTGGACGACGTGGCGGAGGCGGCCGGGGTGTCGCGGCCGCTGGTGTACCGCTACTTCCCGGGCGGCAAGCAGCAGCTGTACGAGGCCGCCCTGCGGTCCGCGGCCGAGGAACTGGAGCACTGTTTCGCGGAGCCCCCGCAGGGACCGCTCACCCAGCGGCTGTCCCGGGCGCTCGACCGCTATCTCGCGTTCGTGGACCAGCACGACGCCGGGTTCAGCGCCTTGCTGCAGGGCGGAAGCGTCGTCGAGACGTCCCGGACCACGGCCATAGTGGACGGGGTGCGGCGCGCCGCCGCCGAGCACATTCTCGATCATCTGGCGGTCGCCGATCCCGGGCCGCGGTTGCGGATGACCGTACGGATGTGGATCACCGCCGTGGAGGCCGCCTCGCTGATCTGGCTCGACGAGGACAAGGAGCCGCCGCTCGACGAGCTGCGGGACTGGCTCGTCGAACAGTTCGTGGTGGCGCTCGCAGCGACCGCGGGCCGGGATCCGCAGGCCGCGGGGGTGGTGAAGGCCGCGCTCGCGCTGGAGACGGCGGACGGGGCCGTGGGAGCGATGGCCCGCCGGCTGCTCCCGGTGATCGGGGAAGCGGCACACCTGCTGTGACGGCGGTGACCGTGGCGTTTGTGACACTGGTTGAGTGAAGAGCGAAGACACTCCCTTTGTAGGCGGCCCGCTGGACGGCCGTGTGCTGCCCGTCCTGCTCGGCCCCACCGGACATCCGCCGAAGACCTACCGCGTTCCGGTGCCGGACGCGAACGGCGGGCCGCCCACCGTGCTCGTCTACCGGCGCGTCCAGTCGAGCCGCAGCAAGCGGCTCGGGCTGCACCAAGGGTGGAGGTACGAGTACGACCCCGAGGGGAAGCAGGGGCGCGGCCTGAAGTGGCCCTGGTCGAAGACCGACGCCCAGGCCGATGGGCAGAGCGATGCCACGCCGGACCCCCACGCCGACGAGTGATCTTCTTGGGCTGAACCGACCAGCCCGCGCGCACTCGGAATGCGCGCACTCGATCCTGCCGGTGCGAGGTGGACGCACCACCCCCGCACCGGAGGTGACGATATGTCAGGAAGACTTCTGCGTCTGGTCTGTACAGCGGCGGTGACGGCCGGGGCGCTGCTCGCGCCCGCGCCCGCGATGGCCGCCCCGGCTCCCGGCCCGGCGACGGGCACAGCCGTCGATGAGCCCGGACAGCGGTCCGTCGCCGCATTGCTGACGGACCTTCAGCGGCTGTACCGGGATGCCGAGCGGGCCACCGAGACGTACAACGCGACCGCGGAGAAGCTGAAGAAGCAGCGCGCCGAGGCCGCCCGGCTCGACGCCGGCCTCGCCAAGGCCCGCCTCTCGCTGCACGACAGCCGCGGTGCCGCGGGGCGGCTCGCCCGGCAGCAGTACCAGAACAGCGGCGAGTTCTCCTCCTACGTACGACTGCTCCTCGCCCGCGATCCGCAGCACGCCCTCGACGAGGGGCACCTGATCGGGCAGTTGTCGCAGGAACGGGTCGAGACCGCGAAACGGGTGGCCGGGAGCGAGCGGAGGGCCGATGCGCTCGCGCGTGCGGCCCGGAAGGCGCTCGACGGTCAACTCACCCTCGCCGTACAGAAGAAGAAGGAGCGCGACACCGCACAAAAGCGACTCAAGGACGTCGAGCAAGTGCTCGCCTCACTGACCGTCGATCAGGTCGCCGACCTGGACAAATCCGAGAAGTCGGGGGCGGCCGAGACGCAGAAGGAGTTCATGGCCTCGAGGGCGCTCAGCAGCGAGCGGCGCCCCTCGCAGGAGGGCGAGGAAGCGCTGCGGTACGCCGTGCACCAGATCGGGAAGCCGTACCAGTGGGGCGCGGAGGGCCCGAAGTCGTACGACTGCTCGGGGCTGACCTCGCAGGCGTGGCAGCGCGCCGGGCAGCCCATCCCCCGCACCAGCCAGGAGCAGTGGGCCCAGCTCCCGAGAATCCCGCTGAGCAAACTGCGCCCCGGCGACCTGGTGATCTACTTCCCCGAGGCCACGCATGTGGCGATGTACCTCGGCGGCGGCATGGTCGTACAGGCACCGCGACCGGGAACGAAGATCAAGGTCTCGCCGATCGCCGCCAATCCACTGCTGGGCGCGGTCCGCCCCGACCCCCGCGGGGAGCCCGTGCGGCGCTACACGCCGCCGAAGCTCCCCCAGGCGGCCACGAGCGGATCGAACGCGGGCTACAGAAGCGCCCGGTAAGGGGCATGGGGGTCGTGACAGCACTCCGCCCCGTGAGCGCGACCGTCTCGCTCTGTTCGGCGACACCCGGACCACTCCCCCTAGGAATTCAACGTCCGGTTGTACCGTTATCGCCCATGAACACCCGGTTGCCGTTGTCCGCCGTGCCTCGACTTGCCGGTGCAGTGGTCGTCGGAGTGGCGACCGGCGCGACCGTAGGATTTCTGGCCGATGCCCTGCTGGGAATTCTCGCCGGCATCGCTGCCACGGAGACGTTTTTCGTCGTGACGGGCTTGAAGGTGTTGTGGCCGATGGACGCAACCACCACTCACCGAAATGCCCGCCGCGAGAACTTCCGCCCTCTGGCCGAGGAAACCATCGTTGTCACGGCGGCCCTGTTCGCGCTGGTCAGCATTATTGTCCTGCTCCTGCGCGGTAAATCCGCGGACAGTCACGCGGCAGCCGGGGCAGCGCTGGCGGGCGTGTTCATGGGCTGGGCATCACTGCACCTGATGTACTCCACCCGCTACGCGTATCTCTTCTACGCGAAGCCGACAGGTGGTATCGACTTCAACTCCGAACACCCACCCGCCTACGCCGACTTCCTTTATTTCAGTTACAACCTCGGGATGACCTACCAGGTCTCCGACACCAGCGTCTCGAGTGCACAAATCCGCACCGTAGTGCTCCGTCACTGCCTGCTGTCCTATGTCTTCGGCACCAGCATCCTGGCCACCACGATCAACCTTGTGACCGGAATCGTCACCAGCTGACCGCTGTACGCTCGAACATCTCGGAAACAGCCTAGCCGCGCGGTGACGGGGGAAGATTGTCGAGGAAATCCACGGTCGGTACATAAAAAAGGCAGCCGGTGGTGGCCTTCGAGTAGTCGAGGATCCGGTCGTGGATCCCGGGACGGTCGCCGAGAAACATGTTCCGCAGCATCCGTTCGGTTACCTCAGGCGTGCGCGAATAGCCGATGAAATAGGTGCCGAATTCCCTCTTTCCGATCGTCCCGAACGGCATGTTCTCCCGCACGATCTTCTGCTCGTTGCCGTCCTTGTCCGTGATGGTGTTGAGGGCGACATGAGAATCCGGGGGCTTCACGTCGTCGGGCATTTCGATGTTGGCCGACTTGCTTCGGCCGATGACGTTCTCCTGCTCCTGTGTGGTCAACGCGTTCCAGGCCGCGAGATCGTGGAGGTACTTCTGGACGATCACGTAGCTGCCACCCATGAAGTCCTCGTCCTCGGCACCGACGAACACCGCGTCGGCGGCCGCCCGGTCTCCGGGACTCTCGCTGCCATCGACGAAACCCAGCAGGTCGCGCTCGTCGAAGTACCTGAAGGCGTGCACCTCGTCGACCATCGTGACCGCTCCGACGAGGCGTGCGGCGATCAACCGGGCCAGTTCGAAGCAGAGGTCCATCTCGTGGGCGCGCAGATGGAAGAGGACGTCCCCCGGCGTCGACGGAGCCTTGTGGGCGGCCCCCTCCAAGGACACGAAGGGATGCAGGTCACGGGGGCGCGGACCGGCGAAGAGCCGGTCCCAGGCGTGGGAACCGACCCCGACGACACAGCTGAGCTCGGCATACGGGGCGCGATAGCCCACCGACCGCAGCAGACCTGCCACGTCTTCGAGCAGCTCACGGACGGTGGCCTCGCCGCCGGGGGCGATCGTCGCCACGAGGAACATGGCGGTCTTGGCCGGCGGAGCGATCACACGCTGCGACTCGAACACGAAGCCTGCCTCCTGCCTATCGCGCTAACGACGCTACGCCCTGTCGGCCGATCTCGCGCTCCGCAGCCGCCTGGTCACCAGCAGACGGGCAGGTCGGGGCCGACCGGGCTGGTGCGGCAAAACTGTGGCCGTTCGCGATCCGTCCTCGGACTGATCACAAACGGCCACAACGACCAGGAAGAGCGGCCGGGCTGCAGGTCAGGGGGTTGTCAGGCTCCGGTCACCGAGGCCAGGTACGCCTCGGTCTTCGCCGGCTCGAAGAAGAAGTTCTCGAAGTCGGCCGGGTCGTTGAACCCGTTGGCGAACCGATCCGCCACAGGGGGGAGCTGCCCCGCGGCACCGATCAGGTTGAGCACGTGCTCCGGAGGAACGCCGAGCATCGCGTTCGTCCACTTGGTCACGTGCTGCGCCGTGTCCCAGTACCGGTCGAACGCGGCCTGCATCCACTCCTCGTCGAAAGGCTTGTCGCCCTGTTCGAGGATCGAGGCGAGGTACGCGGCCGCGCACTTGGAGGCCGAGTTGGACCCCTGCCCGGTGATCGGGTCGTTCGCGACGACCACGTCGGCGACGCCCAGGACCAGACCGCCGCCGGGGAGGCGACCGATCGGGTTGCGGACGGTGGGGGCGTACCGTCCCGACAACGTGCCGTTCGCGTCGGTCAGTTCCACCTTCGTGGCCCGCGCGTACTCCCACGGCGTGAACCGCTCCATGAGTTCCAGGGTCAGGGAGAGGTGTTCGGCCGGGTCCTTGACGCCGTTGAAGACGTCGAGCGGGCCGCCGGGTATGCCCTCCCAGAAGAGGATGTCCGCACGCCCCGAGGTGGTGAGCGTCGGCATGACGAAGAGCTCGCCGACGCCGGGGACCAGGTTGCAGCGGACCGCGTCGTAGTCCGGGTGTTCCGGGCGCGGGCCCAGACCGTGGACGTACGCGACCGCCAGCGCCCGCTGCGGCTCGCTGTACGGCGAACGGGAGGCGTCCCGGCCGAACATGGACACGAGCTCGCCCTTGCCGGCCGACACCAGCACCAGGTCGTAGGTACGGGAGAAGTAGTCGAGGTCGGAGACCGCGGCACCGTGGATGACCAGCTGGCCGCCACGCTGCGCGAACGTCTCCATCCAGCCGGCCATCTTCACCCGCTGGTCGACCGACTGCGCGTACCCGTCGAGCCTGCCCACCCAGTCGATCGCCCGCTGGGTCGGACCGGGGTCGTGCGAGCCCGGGGCCGCGACCGAGACGCCGAGTCCCTCGATCTTCGGGGCCTGGGACTCCCAGAAGTTCAGCTGGAGATCGCGCTCGTGCTGGAGTGCCGTGTCGAACATGCACTGCGTCGACATGACGCGGCCGGTACGGATCTCGTCCGCCGTCCGGTTCGACATCAGGGTGACCTCGTACCCGTGCGACTGGAGGCCGAGGGCGAGCTGGAGTCCGGACTGGCCGGCTCCGACGACGAGTATCTTCCGCATGCGCGTCCTAACTCTGCGTACGTCTTATTCGGGGCTCACGTCGAGCGCGTGCCCCACCAGCGCGAGCAGGGTCTCGACAACCGAGATCCGGCGCCTGGCATCCATGATCATGACAGGTATGTGCGGGGGCACTGTGAGGGCCTCGCGTACGTCCTGGGGCTCGAACCGCTCGCTGCCGTCGAAGTGGTTGACGGCGACGACGTACGGCAGTCCGCAGCTCTCGAAGTAGTCGAGCGCCGGGAAGCAGTCCGACAGGCGGCGGGTGTCGGCGAGGACCACCGCGCCGATCGCGCCGCGCACCAGGTCGTCCCACATGAACCAGAACCGCTGCTGGCCCGGCGTGCCGAAGAGGTAGAGCACCAGGTCGTCGTCGAGCGTGATGCGGCCGAAGTCCATGGCCACCGTGGTGGTCAGCTTGTCCGGCGTACCGGTGAGGTCGTCGGTCTCCTCGCTGGCCTGGGTCATCAGCGCCTCCGTCTGGAGGGGCGTGATCTCGGAGACCGCGGTGACCAGCGTGGTCTTGCCCACGCCGAAGCCACCCGCTACAACGATCTTGGTGGCTATCGGCGCGCGGCTGCGATCCGTCTGCCAGGCCTGCAGATTCTCCTCTTCGTCGAGGAGGGGGGCGACGCCAGGCGCGGCGTCAGAGACGACGGAGTCCACTCAGCACCCTTTCCAGCAGAGCGCGGTCCGGCTGTCCCGGGCCGTGACCTGTTCCGTACACACGGATCTTTCCCTGGTCCGCCAGGTCGCTCAGGAGCACGCGGACCACGCCGAGCGGCATCCTGAGGAGGGCGGCGATCTCGGCCACCGTACGCATCCGGCGGCAGAGCTCGACGATGGCCCGCATCTCGGGCATCACCCGGTGGGAGAGCGGGCCTCCCCCGGTCAGCTCCTTGCGCTCGTCGGGGGCTTCGAGCGCCGCCACGAACGTCTCCACCAGGAGGACGTGCCCGAAGCGGGTACGGCCGCCGGTGAGCGAGTAGGGGCGTACCCGGGCGGGTTTGCGGTCGCCGCCGCGGACCGGCAGCTTGTTGGGGGTACTCATCGGGTGCTCCCCATTGACTCGGTCTCCAGGGATTTTCGGAGCTCACTGCGCAGTTCGGGGGTCAGGACGTGTCCGGCGCGGCCGACGAAGAGCGCCATGTGGTACGCCACCACGCTCATGTCGCAGTCCGGGGAGCCGTGCACGCCGAGCAGCGAGCCGTCGCTGATCGACATGACGAAGAGGCTGCCCTCGTCCATCGCGACCATCGTCTGCTTGACGTTGCCGCCGTCCATCAGCTTGGCGGCGCCGATAGTGAGGCTGCCGATGCCGGAGACGATGGTGGCGAGGTCGGCGGAGGAGCCCTTGGGGCCCGTGGGCCGGTCCGTCTCGGCCGTCCTCGCCTCCGCGTTTCTGCCCGGGTCGGAGGAGAGCAGCAGCAGGCCGTCGGAGGAGACGACCGCGACCGACAGGAGGCCCGGCACCTCCTCGACGAGATTCGTCAGCAGCCAGTGCAGATTGCGGGCTTCACTGCTCAGACCGAAGGTACTGGGCGCGGTCAACTGCTTGCCTCCTCGACTGTGCCCCCCGATGCTTCTACGTCCTGTGCGTGCGCGTTGGACGTGGGTCCTGCGGGCGCGTGCGCTGCCGGCCCCTGTGCTGCGGGTGCGTTCATCTCGGCCGTCTGTTCGGCGATCTCCGCCTCCACATCGCGGCGGCCCTCCATCGCGCCCCGGTGGAAACCGCCAAGCCTGCGGCGCAGGGCCTCGGCGTCCACACCGCCCGTGCGCGGCCTCGGGACCGGCGGGGGCGCGGAGATCTTGGGCGTCCGCTTGGGCAGGCCCTTGTCGGTGAGCCGCGGGCCCTCGTCCGGGACACGCTCGTGGGTGTCGGGGCCGATGGCGTACGGATCAGTGGTGGTCTGGGCGGGGATGCGGACTTCCGGGGCGGGCTGGACCGGGGCCGCTTCCGGGGCACGTTCGGGAGCGGGCGCTTCCGCCAGGAGCTCCGGGAGCAGAAGCTCCATCGTGGTCTCGGGAGCGAGTTCCGGCTCGGGCGTGGGCTCCGGCTCGGAGGCGAACTCCGGCTCGAGCGTGGGCTCCGGCTCGGACGGGGGTTCGTACGACGCCTCGGACTCGGCAGTCGCCGCTTCCGCGCCGGGCTCCTGGGCGTCCTCGCGTACCGCCTCTTCATCCGCGGAGGCCGCCCGTGGGGCCTCTTCCGCCGCAGCAGGCTCCCGTACCGCCTCTTCGTCCGCGGAAGCCTCCCGGACCGCCTCTTCCGCCGCGGCGATCAGGGGGTCCTCGTCGCCGGCGGGTTCCGATGCCGCCAACACCGAACGGCCCCGTAGGACATTGGAGTTGGCCTCCGCGTCGGCGCCCGGCAGCGACACCGAGGACGCGCTGCCGACCAGCCGGGTGGCCGTGGGGGTGGTGATCGCGGGCGCGGCGGCGAACATCGCCTTCGGCAGGACGACCACGGCGGCGACACCGCCCTGCTTCTGCTCGCGCAACTGCACCCGCACGCCGTGCCGGTGGGCGAGCCGGGCGACCACGTACAGGCCCAGCCCGAGACCGTCGCCGCCCTCCAGGTCGTACGCGTCCTCCGGGTCGAAGTCCGAGAGGCGGGAGTTGAGCTGGCTCATCCGCTCGGCGGTCATGCCGATGCCCTCGTCCTGGACGGAGAGCATCACCTCGCCGCTCTCCAGGAGCCAGCCGGAGACCTCGACGGCGAGGTCGGGCGGCGAGAACGACGAGGCGTTCTCCAGGAGTTCGGCCACGAGGTGACTGATGTCGTCGGCGGCGAAGCCGGCGAGGTGCGCGTGCGGCGGAAGCGCGGCGATACGGACCCGCTCGTACCGCTCGATCTCACTCACCGCGGCGCGCACGACGTCGACGAGCGGGACGGGACCCGCGTGGTGCTGGACGTGCTCGGCGCCCGCGAGGACGAGCAGGTTCTCGCTGTGCCGCCGCATGACGGTGGCGAAGTGGTCGAGTTTGAAGAGCGTGGCGAGGCGGTCCGGGTCCTGCTCGCGCTCCTCCAGTCCCTCGATGACGCCGAGCTGGCGCTCCACGAGGCCGAGGGTGCGCAGCGCGAGGTTGACGAAGGTGCCGTGGATGGTGCCGCGCACCTGCTCCAAGTGGGCGGCCGCATCCGCGAGCTCGGCACGCAGCCGGTCGCGCTCGTCGGCCATCAGCTGACGCTGCCCGATGAGGTGCTTGCGGTCGCCTTCGAGCGTCGCGAGCCGCTCGTGGAGTGCGGCGGCGTGCGCGTGCAGCGCGTTGACGGAGCGGACGACCTGCGCGAACTCGTCGTTGCGGCCGGTGAACTTGACCGGTTCCTGGGCGCCCGGGTCGGCGGCCAGGCGGGCCGAGCCGAGCCGCAGTACGGCCAGCGGGCGGGTGAGGCTGCGGGCCATGGCCATCGAGACGCCGACCGCGACGAGCAGCAGCGTGCCGATGAGGGCGATCCGGATCTCCAGCGCGGTGACGTCGTCGTCCCGCAGCCGTTCGAGGTCCTTGGTGCGGTGGTCGTTGAGGGAGGCCTCGGCGCCGCGCATCAGCTCGACACGGGCCGACAGGGCCGCGTCCAGCCTCTTGGTGCTGGTGTCGAGTTCGGCGTCGGAGAGCGTCGGCTGGTCGGTGAGGCTCGCGAGGTACTTGTCGGCACTGCCGACGTCGGGCCCGGTGACCGTGGAGTCGTACGAGGACGTGGCGGCCTTGGGCGCCGTCTCACGGAAGTCGGCGAGGGCCGCGTCCGAGCGGAGCCGGGCCTGCTGGGCCGCGGCACTCAGCGCGTCGCGCTGCTTGGTGTCGGCGGCCGAGGAGACGCTCGTGGTGGTCGGCAGACCGGTGACCGGGTTGATGGTGGTCTGGGTGGTGCGCGGGATGCTGAGGGCGGCCAGGAGCAGTCCGCGGGCGGCGGCGGACTGCTGGACCGCGGAGTCCAGCTCGGCGAGGGCGTGTGCGCCGGAGCCCGCTCGGGGCGGCAACTGGTCGGCCAGGTCCTCGGCGAGGGCGTGGAGTTCGCTGATGGCGCCGGAGTACGCCTGATGCGCTTCGAGAGCGGAGCTCTTTCCGGTGAGCGCCGCTCTGCGCAGGGAGGCGATGGAGTCGAGGTCCTTGAGCAGCGGTGCGGGGGCGTCCTCGTCCGCCCGCAACTCCTCGACCTGCCGGTCGACGCGGGCGCCGCGCTGCTCGGAGGGCGCTTTGGCCTTGGGCCTCCCGGCGGCGATGTACGAGGTGACCTCGTCCCGTTCGTCGGCCAGTGAGTGCGCCAGGGTCAGCGCCTGCTGGGTCCGCTGGGCGAGCGTCACCAGGTTCTGGGAGTCGTTCAGTTGCCCCGAGGCGGCCAGCACCGTGGGGGCTCCGGCACCGGCGATGGCCGCCGCGACGACCGCCACGGCAACGATCAGCCGGTTGCGTACGTGGGCGGGTCGGCCCCTGCCCGGGGAGTCGGCGATGTCGCCGGTGGCACCGCCCCCGGTTGAGCTGGAGGCCGTCTGCTTGCCTGTGCGCCTCGGCCGCGTCTTCTGCACCGGTGCTCGCATTCCTGACTCGTGTACCCATGGGCCCGGGTGATGACGTCCTGTCAATGGGGGCGTCCGCCCGGTACGGCTCCCGACCCTCCCAGTGCCGGTGGGCAGTGGTCCCGCATCATCTGGCCCGCCACCCGAAGGAGTGAACCTCGGACGGGAGTTGGCGGGCAAGTTCCTCCGGCGTGTTCGACAGCCTTGACCGGCGGGCCGGTTGGACGTCGGCGACGCGCTTTGGCAGTATTCGCCGTCACGCTTCACCGGAGTCGATCATTCCATGCCAAACCCGGCGCCTGAGCTGGTGGTCCGCACCTGTTCGGCAATGGATGCCAGCCTTTTGTGGACCTTGTGAAGGACTCGTGCAAACTGGCCGGATGCGCACTGAACTCGTCTCGGAGCCCGGTGACCCGGACCGCCCCAATGAGGACTTCGCATCGGTCGGCCTTCCCGCCTCAGGACAGGGGGGTTCGCTGGTCGTCCTGGACGGCGTGACGCCCCCTCGGGGCGACTACGGCTGTCTGCATTCCGTCGCCTGGTTCTCCGCACGCCTCGGCGGATCCCTGACCGAACTGTCCCTTTCCCGCCGGGATCTGACCCTGCCGGAGGTCCTTTCCGGGGCCATAAGCCGGGTGGCCGACGCCCATGCCGACACCTGTGACCTTTCTCACCCACGGACACCTCAGGCAACCGTGGTCCTCGCCAGATGGTCCGCCGCCGAGGTCGAGTACCTGGTCCTCTCGGACTCCGCCCTGCTGGTGGAGTCCCCTTCGGGCGAGGTGACCGCACTCCTGGACGACCGCCTCTCCCGGCTCCCCCGCGCCTCCCTCGCCACGGACGCCGTCGCCGACGCGACCGTTCGCAACAAGGAGGGCGGCTTCTTCACGGCGGCGGCGGATCCCTCGGTGGCCTCCCGCGCGGTGACCGGCACGCTGCCCCGCACGTCCGTCCGCACCCTGACCGCCCTCACGGACGGCGCCACCCGCTGGGTGGAGAAGTTCCACGAGGGCGACTGGGCCGCCCTGTTCACCCTTGTACGGAAGGAGGGCGCACAGGCGCTCGTCAACCGCATACGCGCACTGGAGACCGCGGACGCGGAGGAGAGGGTGCATTTGCGACGGAGCAAGACGCATGACGACGCGACGGTGGTGTTCGTGGAGCTGTGAGCCGACGGGCCCGGCCGCCCGGGCGGGGAAGCATGCGCCGGACCGGGGCGGCCCGGGAAGCCTGAGCCGGACCGGGGCCGTCCGCGGGGCGTGAGCCGGCCCAGGAGCCGTGAGCCGGGCCGGCGGGGCCTAGCGCTGCTGTTCCATCCCCGTGTTGAGCTGGTGCAGCAGCCTGGCCAGTTCCGCGACCTCGCGGGGGTCCCAACCCGCGAGCTGTCGGACGTAGCGGGCCCGGCGGGCCTGCCGGACCTTCCGGAAGCGCTCCCGGCCCTCCTCCGTGAGGTGGACGAGCCAGGCGCGGCCGTCGGCGGGGTCGGGCTCGCGGGCCACCAGGCCGAGGTCTTCGAGGGCGCGGAGCTGACGGGACATCGTGGCCTTGCCGACGCCGATGTAGGCGGCGAGCTCCGTGGCGCGCTGTCGGCCGCACTCCTCCAGCCGGAAGAGGAGCCCGTACGCGGAGGACTCCAGGTCGGGATGGACCTCGCGGGCCATCTCGCCGGAGGAGGCGCGGGCGCGCCGCAGGAACACGGTCAACTCGCGTTCCAGCGCCGGGAATTCCTGGTCCACACCACTTCCCGACGCCGCGGATTCGACACGCTGCCCGCCGTCGTTTCCGTTGTCGTGCACGTCAGCACCCCTGACCCGGTTTCCCGATACTGAAAGTTTCCGCCAAAATCCGCCATTGCCGCAGCTCCGCCAGTATTTCGCAGGCGTAGACCATCGGCAGCCTCCGGGCCCTCTTCCCACGCCGTCTTCTACGTGCGTAGCTTCTTTATCAGGCAATCAGTGGCATGCGCACGCCATCAACAGGTCGACGCGGACCTGACCCCCCACCCGAGCGTGCGCGTGCGTCAGCGTTCCCCCCACCGAGCACCACCGTGCACCACCGATCTCTTCGGAGGCACGACATGCCCGTGCACAGACACAGACCCGCAACAACCCACCGCCTGCGCCCGCTCGCGGTAGGAATCCTGCTCGCCGCCTTCTCCCTCCTCTTCACCCTCCCCTCCTCCGCGGCCGACACCCCCGCCCGGGGCTCCGCCCGCATGGGTGTGGGCGTCGTCGCGCACGACGGTCAGGACGGCACACCGAGCAGCTCGGACGCCACGCAGACGGAAGGCGTGGACGTCTCCGGCTACCAGGGCAACGTCGCCTGGTCGACCCTGTGGAGCAGCGGGGTCAGGTGGGCCTACACCAAGGCGACCGAGGGCACTTACTACACGAACCCGTACTTCGCCCAGCAGTACAACGGCTCGTACAACGTCGGCATGATCCGCGGCGCGTACCACTTCGCGACCCCGGACACCACGACCGGCGCCACCCAGGCGAACTACTTCGTGGACCACGGCGGCGGCTGGTCGAAGGACGGCAAGACGCTGCCGGGCACGCTCGACATCGAATGGAATCCGTACGGGGCCGCCTGCTACGGCAAGACGCAGAGCGCCATGGTCAGCTGGATCAGCAGCTTCCTCGCCCAGTACAAGGCGCGCACCGGGCGCGACGCGGTGATCTACACGGCCACCAGCTGGTGGACCCAGTGCACGGGCAACTACGGCGGCTTCGCCTCCGCCAACCCGCTGTGGATCGCGCGCTACGCCTCCGACGCGGGGACGCTGCCGGCGGGGTGGAGTTACTACACCATGTGGCAGTACACGTCGTCAGGACCGACCGTCGGCGACCACGACAAGTTCAACGGGGCACTCGACCGGGTCGTGGCATTGGCCAACGGCTGACACGGCCGCGCGCAGACACCGCGCGCACGGTGAAGGCCCGGGCCTCCCTCACGGGACCCGGGCCTTACCTTTCCGGTCGCGTCCGTCACGCCGCCACCGGAACCTCCGGCGTCGCGCCGTTCGTCGCCGGCGTCAGCGCCAACTCCAGGACCTGTCGGACGTCCGTGACGGCGTGGACGTCGAGCTTCTCCAGGACCTCGGCCGGGACGTCGTCCAGGTCGGGCTCGTTGCGCTTCGGGATGATGACCGTCGTGACACCCGCGCGGTGCGCGGCGAGCAGCTTCTGCTTCACCCCGCCGATGGGCAGGACACGACCCGTCAGCGAGACCTCACCCGTCATCGCCACGTCGGTGCGGACCGGGCGGCCGGACAGGAGCGAGGCCAGCGCCGTCGTCATGGTGACGCCCGCGCTCGGTCCGTCCTTGGGGACCGCGCCCGCCGGGAAGTGGATGTGCACGCCCCGGTCCTTCAGGTCACCGACCGGCAGTTCGAGCTCGGCACCGTGCGACCTGAGGAAGCTCAGCGCGATCTGCGCCGACTCCTTCATCACGTCGCCCAGCTGACCTGTCAGGGTCAGACCCGCCGCGCCCGTCTCCGGGTCGGCCAGCGACGCCTCGACGTAGAGCACGTCTCCGCCGGCGCCCGTGACGGCCAGACCGGTGGCGACACCGGGCACCGCGGTGCGGCGCTCGGCCGGGTCCTGCGCGGACTCGGGCACATGGTGCGGCCGTCCGATCAGACCACGCAGATCCGCGTCCGTGACCGTGTACGGCAGCTTCCGCTCGCCCAGTTCGTGCTGGGCCGCCACCTTGCGCAGCAGCCGTGCGACGGCCCGCTCCAGGTTTCGTACACCCGCTTCCCGCGTGTACTCGCCGGCGAGCTTGCGCAGTGCGCCCTCGTCCAGTGTGACCTCGTCGGACTGCAGACCGGCCCGCTCCAGCTGGCGCGGCAGCAGGTGGTCCCGGGCGATGACGACCTTCTCGTCCTCGGTGTAGCCGTCCAGGCGGACCAGCTCCATACGGTCGAGCAGCGCCTCCGGGATGGCCTCCAGGACGTTCGCCGTCGCGAGGAACACGACGTCGCTCAGGTCGAGTTCGACCTCCAGGTAGTGGTCGCGGAAGGTGTGGTTCTGCGCCGGGTCGAGGACCTCGAGCAGGGCCGCGGCCGGGTCGCCGCGGAAGTCGGAGCCGACCTTGTCGATCTCGTCCAGCAGGACCACCGGGTTCATGGACCCGGCCTCCTTGATGGCACGGACGACACGGCCGGGCAGCGCCCCCACGTACGTACGCCGGTGGCCGCGGATCTCGGCCTCGTCCCGTACGCCACCGAGGGCGACACGGACGAACTTGCGGCCCATGGCGTGCGCGACCGACTCGCCGAGCGAGGTCTTGCCGACACCGGGCGGGCCGACCAGCGCGAGCACGGCACCGCCGCGCCGCCCGCCGACCACGCCGAGCCCGCGCTCGGAGCGCCGCTTGCGCACCGCGAGGTACTCGGTGATCCGCTCCTTCACGTCCTCCAGACCGGCGTGCTCGGCGTCCAGGATGGCCTTGGCGCCCTGGATGTCGTACTCGTCCTCGGTCCGCTCGTTCCACGGCAGTTCGAGCACGGTGTCGAGCCAGGTCCGGATCCAGCTGCCCTCGGGCGACTGGTCGCTGGACCGCTCCAGCTTGTCGACCTCCTTGAGCGCGGCCTCGCGGACCTTCTCGGGGAGGTCGGCGGCCTCGACACGGGCGCGGTAGTCGTCGGACTCCTCCGCGTCCGAGGACTCGCCGTTCAGCTCGCGCAGCTCCTTGCGGACGGCTTCGAGCTGGCGCCGCAGCAGGAACTCGCGCTGCTGCTTGTCGACGCCTTCCTGGACGTCCTTGGCGATGGACTCGGCGACATCCTGCTCGGCGAGGTGCTCACGGAGCTGTTCGGTGGCGAGCTTCAGCCGGGCGACCGGGTCGGCGGTCTCCAGCAGCTCCACCTTCTGTTCGAGGGACAGGAACGGAGAGTAACCGGAATTGTCGGCAAGGGCGGAAACGTCATCGATCTGCGCGACGCGGTCCACGACCTGCCAGGCGCCGCGCTTGCGCAGCCAGCTGGTGGCGAGGGCCTTGTACTCCTTGACCAGGTCGGCGACCCGGCCGGGCAGCGGGTCGGGCACGGTCTCGTCGACCCGGGTGCCCTCCACCCACAGTGCGGCACCGGGACCCGTGGTCCCCGCGCCGACCTTCACGCGCCCACGGCCGCGGATCAGCGCGCCCGGGTCGCCGTCGGCCAGGCGGCCGACCTGCTCGACGGTGCCGAGCACACCGGTGCTCGCGTACGTCCCGTCGATGCGTGGCACCAGCAGCACCTGTGGCTTGCCCGGCGTCGAACGGGCGGCGGCCTGGGCGGCCTCCACCGCTGCGCGTACATCGGTGTCGTTCAGGTCCAGCGGAACCACCATCCCGGGCAGGACGACCTCATCGTCGAGCGGCAGCACGGGCAGGGTGAGCGGTGTGGACGTCGAAGCCATGATCTCCCCTTCGGCAGTCAAGTTGAGTTACACGCACTCAATGCATGTGCGCCTTGGATTGTTCCCCGGGGGTTGTTCGCTGTCAGCGATCACCGCTGCGATCACCTCTCCACACGCCCGGACATGGCTCGCGCCCGGGAATGAACGTCGCGCACGGCCCGGGCGTCACAGGTGCGGCGTCGGATTCGGCTCCACTCCACCGTCTGCCTCCGGGGGGCATCATGCGGTCCGTCAAACTGCTGGTCGTACTCGGCCTGGTCGCCGCCGCAGCCGTCGGATGCGGCGACGAGACGACACCCGGCGGGGGCGACAAGGTCCGTGACGGGGACACCGCCGCCGGCTCGGAGCGCGCCCGCCGGGTCGCCGCCGCCTGGGCGGGTTCCGAGGCGGCGCGGGTGTGGCAGCGGGGCTACCACCCGCTCGGCGATGCCGTGCAGTTGCCCGAAGGGGCGTTCCACAACGACGCCGACAAGCGCGCTTACCTCACCCAGAACTTCGAACTGCGCGGCTCTCTTCCCGACGCGCCGAAGAAGAAGGGAGAGATCCGGTGGCGCGACGGCTCATCGCTCGCCCTCCCGGTCACCTCGGCGCGAGCGGCGTACGAGAAGCTCGACCGGGGCGGGAACTCCGGTCCCGCCCTCACGGTGACCGGTGCCCGGCTCGGCGACATGACGCTGCTGACCAGCCGGGGGGCGGCGACGGTGCCCGCCTGGCACTTCACGATCAAGGGCTACGACACCGCGCTCAAGCGCGTCGCGGTCACCCCCGCGAAACTCCCCCGGCCCCCGATCGGGCCCGTGCGGCAGCAGACGGCCGAGCTGGGGCCGCTCGCCGGGCTGGACACGATCGCGGAGGACGGCCGGACGGTCACCCTGCGCGCCGAGCACGGAGCGTGTGACGACGGCCCCGCCGTCGACGTACTGGAGACCGCGGGCAGCGTGGTGTTCTCGGCCTCGGTCCGCGGCGTCTCCGACGGCCCCTGCACGTCCGAACTGCGCATCGAGAAGGTGACGGTGAAACTGGACCGCCCGGTCGGCGACCGCATGCTCCTCGACGCGTTCACGGGCAGGCCCGTGCCCCACGAGCAGCCCCGCTCCACCTCTCCGACCTGGAGCTGACTCCGCCCGGAGGGCACAGGGCGAGCCGGGCACCGTCACGCCTTCGCAAGGTCACCGCCACACCACCGCGACGGCGTTCACAGGCAACCGTTCCTACAGACTGAGCGGGAGTGAGTCCTGTTGCCAGAACCCATGCTCAGCCGAACGCCCCGAACGGTGTTGGGCGTTCTGATTCCCCGCGTTCGCTCCGCTGCCGGGCGGCACGCATCTGGTGCGTGGTCCGGGGATACGGGGGCGGGGTCCCTCACGCCGTCGGGCCTCCGGTCGGGCCTGGGCGGTCCGATGCCTGTATCCATCGCTCTGGTGGGTACGGGGCGGTGTCGTCCGTCGCCGGATCGGATGTCCGAGGGCGCGTCGCCCGATCGCGATGCAGGCCGCATCGTGCCGGGAAACCTTACGGTTGCTACTGGTCAAGGGTTGCTGCCAGTGCTGGGCGCCCCACCGGGAGGTGTAGGCGGGATCGACCGCGACAATCGTGATGTCCTGCTCGGCGGCCATCGCCACCAGCCGGGCCTTCAGCTTCGCGGTGGGGAAGCGGGAGATGAGGCGGCGGAAGCGTTTGTTGCGGCCGTGCTTCTCCCGGCAGCGGCCGTCGGTGAAGTCCAGGTCCTCGATCGCCACCGCCACCGCCCCAGTGGCGCGGGTGTGGTGCAGCAGCCTCGTCAGGGCATGCCGGATCTGCGCGTCACGGTGCGCGGCGGACCCGGTCAGGTCGTAGCAGAAGCGGTGGGGCTCGCCCACCGGGTTGCCGTGCACGTCGAGCCGCCAGGCGGCGAGGTGATCGTCGTTCATGTCCACGGCGACCACGCCCCGGGCCAGCGCCGCCTCCAGCGGCAGGACGGGGGCGGGGGTGCGTTGCCAGGAGGCGGTCACATACCAGCGGCCGCGCACCACGTCGTGGTGGATGCGGTAGGCCACCGCCCGGTTCGCGGTGATCCGGTCCAGCCACTCCTGGCCGCGGTGCCGGAACGTCACGGTCGCGTCCAGCACGTAGCGGCCGTGCGAGGCATTGGCCAGCTGTGCCAGCGCGGCCGGAAGCTTGAGGGTCAGCTGTCCGGTGTCGGTGATGGGGATGGTCTCGTTGCCGAAGCGTTTGCCCGACTCCCCGTCAGCGGCCAGGAACATCCGGGCCGCCTGCCACCGCTCCCTCCACCCCTGCTCGTCCAGCCCGGCCACCTCCAGGTGGTGGCGCAGCCGGGCGAGCCGTTTGCCGCCGCGCACCACGTGCACCCGGCCCGCCGCCCAGTCCGCCTCCACCCCCGCCAACCGGGACTTCAGCGCGTACAGGCGGCGGGACTTGGCATGCCACTCAGAACGGGACCCGTACCCCCGTGCCAGCCCCTCCCGCTTGTCCGCCTTCGCGCCCAGCGGACGCGCCAGCCGCGCCTGGATCGACGTGATCTGCCCGCGCAGCCACGCCATCTCCGCCGCCTGCCCGCGCCGGGCCAACGCCCACTGATCATGCGTGGCCTTCGTGAGACTGCCCGCCCACCTGGCCGAGGAGACCCCGGTCAACTCCCGCTTGCGGGTCGCCCACGCGGCCGCATCATGCGCCAGCCCCTGCCGGGAACGCACCGTGAGATCCCCGGCCGCGAGGGAACCGAGGAACACGCCGACCTCGCCCAGCACCGCCGCATCCGCCTCGGATACCCGCAGCCGGTCCCGGATCGCCACCCCCGCGGGGCCGGGCACCACGAACGGCGCCGCCAACGCCCGCAGCCCGCCCATCCCTTCACCCCCACCCGGCGTCGAAGACCCCCTCACCGCCTCCAACGAGCACCCTCCTCAAAGGTCACCCATTCGACATAAGAACTCTCGTTCCCACTCCAGAAGGCGTGCGCGCACGCCGCATCCAGATCACCGACGCTCACTCATGCACGCCAGAACACACTCGCACCCAGTCAAGTCGCAGCAGTTCCCAACCCCTGCACAGTGCAAGCTCATTCACAGCCAACGGGGACCGCACGACGGGGGCGAAGGCACCACGGGGGACGAAATGCGCGAGGAGCGTCCGGGCCGGCGCGGGGTGATCGCCGGAGCCGGGGCGGTGGTGGCGGCGGGGGTCGGCGCGGTGGCGGTCCGGGCGGCGGCAGGTGGAGACGGGGCCGGGGGGAAGCCTCTGGTGGCGCCTACGGCCTCGCCGGTCGTCGGCCGGGTCGCGCACCGGCGACAGCGCGGCGTTGGTCTTCCGCGAGTACTACGACCTGCGCCGCGACCCCTACCAGCTCACGAACGAGCTCCACGGGGCGAGCGCCGCTCGGGAGCGCCGACTCGGCATCCCGGAGCCGGCACGACGCCTCGCGGCGGTCCGGAAGGACTGACCGACGAGGGCATGCGTGCCGTCCGCCGGCGCCGCACCAGCGGCCACGTCGAAATGCCGATCGTCAGGGACATCAGGTGGCCCCAGTCGGTCATCGGGTCGGTGAAGGCGAGGAGATCGCCGACGAGCATCGCGGCGAAGCCGATCAGTACCGGCCAGCGCAGCCAGGGCGACAGCAGTCCCGCGAGCGCACCGACGCTCGCGGCGACGCCGAAGCTGATGCCGTAGTCGAGGCGGTGCAGGGAGCTGTCCGGCAGATGGCCGGCCAGCACCGCGAGCCCGACGGGCACTTCGGTGGCCAGCGTGGCGACCACATGCCCGAGCAGGAAGACAGCGGCCGCCCGCGTCCCGCCTGTCCGCCGCTCCAGCGCGGTCAGGACGACCAGGAACGCCACCGCGTACGGCGAGGTCATCCCGCCGACGATCCACAGCGCGCTCGCGACCAGCACCAGCACCGGGTGCTGCACGAGGTGCGCGACGTCCGTGCTGGATGCCTGGTGCAGCGCGTGCACGAGCGTGGGGTCCGCGTGCTCGGTGACGACCGAGGTGACGGCGAGGACAGCCGCGTACCCGAAAGTGAAGGGCGTCCCGAGGGGAGTGGGGAACAGCCGCCAGGGGCGGAGGGCCCGGAGCCGCCCGGCGAGCGCACCCAGGGCGGACACACGGCCGGCAGCCCGCCCGGCGGCCGGCTCGGCCGTCGCGACCGGAATCGGTGCCCCCGGGCCCAGTGCCGGCGTCGCGACGGGAACCGCTGCCGCCATGCCCGATCCGGGTGTCGCGACCGGAACCGCTGCCCCCGTGACCGGCCCGGGCGTCGCGACCGGAGCCGGTGCCTGCGCGGCCGCGCGGGAGGGCGGGGTGACCGGGCCGCCGCGCTGACGGGGCATCCCGTCCAGAAGATCGTCGAGGAGAGGCGCGCCCGTCTCGGGGTCGGTCGGCACGGCGTCAGCACGTGCGGTGGTGCTCCGGTCCACGGTGAGGCGCTCCTTCCGTCGCACCCCACCCTTCGTGTCCCACGCGTCGCTGTCTATGACCGACGCCACGCGAGAGCCGATTCACAGCAACTTCCAAGGCGTGTCAGGCATCCGCCGGCAGGCCGCCCCCGTCGAGCTCGCGGGGCTGCGCCTGCGCACCCCGTCCGAGAAGCGCCCCGGGGTCTTCGGGTCCTTCCTTCTTCCACCCCGGTTCGCTCGCCTTCCCCGAGGACGGGCTGTAAGGAGGTCCTGCGGCTCCTGAAGACGGTGCCGACGCTGGTGCGCGTCAACCTCGAACGACCCGCTGTACTCCCGGAGATCGCCGAGAAGGCGGCCGCCCTGGTCGCCGACCACGCGCCTCGGACGCCGCCCTGCTCGACGTCGCCTTCGGGCGGCAGGGGCCGAGGGGCGCCTGCCGTTCGAACTGCCGCGCTCCACGGCGGCGGTGGCGGCGTCCCGGCCGGACGTGCCCAACGACACCGAGGACCCGGTGTTCCGGTACGGGCACGGGATCGCGCTCAAGGGTCAATTCGGCTGCCCGTCCTGATGAAACTGCCAGGATGGGAGCCATGCCTGCCTCGTACGACACCCCTGTGGTCATCGACCGTCGCCAGGGCCCGTACGGCGAGGTCGTGCTGCGGCGACACGGCGCGCTGCTGCAGATCATCGCCAACGGGTGCTTCCTGATGGACACCTCCGACGGCCGCTCGGAGCGGCTGCTCGTGGACGCCGCGTACGACGCGCTGGACGGGCGCGCGCAGCCGAGTGTGCTGATCGGAGGTCTCGGCGTCGGGTTCTCGCTCGCGCACGCCGCCGCCGATCCGCGCTGGGGGCGCATCACGGTCGTCGAACGCGAGCCGGCCGTCATCGACTGGCACCTTCGCGGACCGCTCTCCGCGATCTCCGCCGAGGCCCTCGCCGACCCGCGCACGGAAATCGTCGATAACGATCTGGTCGCCTACGTCAATGAGATGTCCGCCACGTACGACGCGCTCTGTCTCGACATCGACAACGGGCCCGGCTGGACGGTCACCGAGGGCAACGAAGGCCTGTACTCGAAGGCCGGACTGGCAAGCTGCGCAAGGGTGTTGAGGCCCGGCGGGGTGCTCGCCGTATGGTCGGCACAGCCCTCTCCGGAATTTGAAGGATCCCTATGGAATGCCGGGTTCCAGCGGGTGCGTACCGAAGAGATCCCCGTTGCCCGGGGCGTTCCGGACGTCGTGCACCTCGCAGTCAGGGCTGGATAGCCGAGGCACGGTGACTGCCCGTACTCTGCTTCCCTGACGCCGATCATTCAAGCGTCAAGCGCAGTCATGGGATCACCCCACGGATTCCGGAAAGCACACTTCAGGGGCGGGCGATGGAGCAGACACACACCTCCCACAACGGCACGGCGGCGACCCCGGGCGCTCAACGCCGGGTGTTGGTGGTCGAGGACGACCCGACGATCGTCGACGCCATCGCGGCCCGCCTGCGTGCCGAGGGATTCCTGGTGCAAACCGCGGGCGACGGCCCTGCCGCCGTCGACACCGCCGAGGCCTGGCAGCCCGACCTGCTGATCCTCGACATCATGCTGCCCGGCTTCGACGGCCTGGAGGTCTGCCGCCGCGTGCAGGCCCAGCGCCCGGTGCCGGTGCTCATGCTCACCGCGCGCGACGACGAGACCGACATGCTGGTCGGGCTCGGCGTCGGCGCCGACGACTACATGACGAAGCCGTTCTCGATGCGCGAGCTGGCCGCCCGCGTGCACGTCCTGCTGCGGCGGGTCGAGCGCGCCGTCGTGGCCGCCTCGACGCCGCGCAGCGGAATCCTGCGCCTCGGCGAGCTGGAGATCGACCACGCGCAGCGCCGGGTGCGGGTGCGCTCGGAGGACGTCCATCTGACGCCCACCGAGTTCGACCTGCTGGTGTGCCTCGCGAACACCCCCCGTGCCGTACTCTCGCGCGAACAGCTGCTCGCCGAGGTGTGGGACTGGGCGGATGCCTCCGGTACCCGGACCGTGGACAGCCACATCAAGGCGCTGCGCCGGAAGATCGGCGCCGAGCGGATCCGCACGGTCCACGGCGTGGGCTATGCGCTGGAGACCCCGACTCCCTGAGCCGGGCCTTCGTCGGGAGCTTCTTGAGGGGGCTGATGTGATGAGCGGGCTCGGGCAGCGCGGGACCGACGCGCCTGGTTTCGGGGAGCGCGGGAGCGCGGGTCCCTGGGGCGGCGTACGGCCCTTCTCCATCAAGACGAAGCTCGGCACGCTGGTCGTCGTCTCGGTCTTCATCACCACCGGTCTGCTGATGATCGCGGTGCGCACCGAGACCGAGCTGCGCTTCATCACGGTCTTCTCGATGATCGCCACACTGTTGATAACGCAGTTCGTGGCGCATTCGCTCACCGCACCGCTGGACGAGATGAACGCGGTGGCCCGGTCCATCTCGCACGGCGACTACACACGCCGGGTGAGCGACAGCCGCCGCGACGAGCTGGGCGACCTGGCCGAGACGATCAACCTCATGGCCGACGAGCTGGAGGCCCAGGACCGTCAGCGCAAGGAACTCGTGGCGAATGTCTCGCACGAGCTGCGCACGCCCATCGCGGGCCTGCGCGCGGTCCTGGAGAACGTCGTGGACGGCGTCTCCGCCGCCGACCCCGAGACGATGCGTACGGCACTGAAGCAGACGGAGCGCCTCGGCCGGCTGGTCGAGACGCTGCTGGACCTGTCGAGGCTGGACAACGGCGTCGTACCGCTGCGCAAGCGGCGTTTCGAGGTCTGGCCGTACCTGTCGGGCGTGCTCAAGGAGGCCAATATGGTCGCCTCCGCGCGCGCGGGCATCGCCTCGGGCTCCGGCAGCCACACCCGCACCGACGTCCATCTGCACCTCGATGTGTCCCCGCCGGAGCTGACCGCGCACGCGGACCCGGAGCGGATCCACCAGGTCATGGCGAATCTCATCGACAACGCGGTCAAGCACAGCCCGCCGCACGGCCGCGTGACCGTGAAGGCCAGGCGGGGCGACCTCCCGGAGTCGCTGGCCCTGGAGGTCCTGGACGAGGGGCCCGGCATTCCGAAGTCGGAGTGGCACCGGGTCTTCGAGCGGTTCAACCGCGGCGGGGTCCCCTCGCCGCACGGCCCTGGCAGCGACGGCGGTACGGGGCTCGGCCTGGCCATCGCGCGCTGGGCGGTCGATCTGCACGGCGGCCGGATCGGTGTGGCCGAATCCCAGCGGGGTTGCCGGATCCAGGTCACCCTTCCGGGACTTCCATCTCTGCCAAGTTGACGTAAAGTTCGAACCGGAGCCGCAAGATCCATCGGTGTCCGCACTGGCGGACACGTGTGATCAGGCACAGGGGCCGCGTGAGTCGTACCGCGACCCGGAGTCGACGTACCCGGACGTGTCCATTCAGCACCGGAACCACGCTTGTTTCCCGCCATTTCCACAGCCGAAACACGGTTTCCCAGGCGATGCGATGTGACTTGCACGACGTTGGACCGGCCCGACCTGACCTTCTCGGCCATGGGGGCGTAGCCTTTATTTCCGCTGTCCATCACCTTGTGAAGCGGAAGAGGGCGGTTGCCGCCGTGTCGCCACAGTCCCCCAGTAACTCGAGCATCTCGACCGATGACCAAGCCGGGAAGAACCCCGCCGCTGCGTTCGGTCCCAATGAGTGGCTCGTCGACGAGATCTATCAGCAGTACCTCCAGGACCCGAATTCGGTAGACCGAGCCTGGTGGGACTTCTTCGCCGATTACAAGCCGGGCGCCGCTGCCGCCTCGGCTCCGGCGGGTACTGCGGCCGCGGGGGCCGCAGGGACCACCACGGCGGCTCCGGCCGCGCCCGCAGCCCCTGCGGCGCCCGTGACGCCCCCGGCTCCGGCTCAGGCCGCTCCGGCGGCTCCTGCCGCGCCCGCGCCCGCCCCAGTGGCCGCTCCCGCGGCACCGAAGCCCGCTGCCGCCGCCCCGGCTCCCGCGAAGGCCGCTCCGGCCCCCGCGAAGCCGCAGGCCGCCCCGGCGGCGGAGGGCCCCGAGTTCGTCACGCTGCGCGGCCCCGCGGCCGCGGTCGCGAAGAACATGAACGCCTCGATCGAGGTCCCCACGGCCACGTCCGTGCGCGCGGTCCCGGTCAAGCTGCTCTTCGACAACCGCATCGTGATCAACAACCACCTGAAGCGCGCCCGGGGCGGGAAGATCTCCTTCACCCACCTCATCGGGTACGCGATGGTGCAGGCCATCAAGGCCATGCCGTCGATGAACCACTCCTTCCAGGAGAAGGACGGCAAGCCGACCCTGGTCAAGCCCGAGCACATCAACTTCGGCCTCGCCATCGACCTGGTGAAGCCGAACGGTGACCGTCAGCTGGTCGTCGCGGGCATCAAGAAGGCCGAGACGCTGAACTTCTTCGAGTTCTGGCAGGCCTACGAGGACATCGTCCGCCGCGCCCGTGACGGCAAGCTGACGATGGACGACTTCACCGGTGTCACGGTCTCCCTGACCAACCCCGGCGGCCTCGGCACCGTCCACTCGGTCCCGCGTCTGATGCCCGGCCAGTCGGTCATCATGGGCGTCGGCTCCATGGACTACCCGGCCGAGTTCCAGGGCACCTCCCAGGACACCCTCAACAAGCTCGGCATCTCGAAGGTCATGACGCTCACGTCGACCTACGACCACCGAGTGATCCAGGGCGCCGCCTCCGGCGAGTTCCTGCGGATCGTCGCGAACCTCCTCCTCGGCGAGAACGGCTTCTTCGACGAGATCTTCGAGGCCCTGCGCATCCCCTACGAGCCGGTCCGCTGGCTCAAGGACATCGACGCCTCGCACGACGACGACGTCACCAAGGCCGCCCGTGTCTTCGAGCTGATCCACTCCTACCGGGTCCGCGGCCACGTCATGGCCGACACCGACCCGCTGGAGTACCGCCAGCGCAAGCACCCCGACCTGGACATCACCGAGCACGGCCTCACGCTGTGGGACCTGGAGCGCGAGTTCGCCGTCGGCGGCTTCTCCGGCAAGTCCCTGATGAAGCTGCGCGACATCCTCGGCGTGCTGCGCGACTCGTACTGCCGCACCACCGGCATCGAGTTCATGCACATTCAGGACCCGAAGCAGCGCAAGTGGATCCAGGACCGCATCGAGCGCCCGCACTCCAAGCCGGAGCGCGAGGAGCAGCTGCGCATCCTGCGCCGGCTGAACGCGGCCGAGGCCTTCGAGACCTTCCTGCAGACGAAGTACGTCGGCCAGAAGCGCTTCTCCCTGGAGGGCGGCGAGTCCGTCATCCCGCTGCTCGACGCGGTGATCGACTCCGCCGCCGAGTCGCGCCTGGACGAGGTCGTCATCGGCATGGCCCACCGCGGCCGCCTGAACGTCCTCGCGAACATCGTCGGCAAGTCGTACGCGCAGATCTTCCGCGAGTTCGAGGGCAACCTCGACCCGAAGTCGATGCACGGCTCCGGCGACGTGAAGTACCACCTGGGCGCCCAGGGCACCTTCACCGGCCTGGACGGCGAGCAGATCAAGGTCTCGCTGGCCGCCAACCCGTCCCACCTGGAGACGGTCGACCCAGTCATCGAGGGCATCGTCCGCGCCAAGCAGGACATCATCAACAAGGGCGGCACGGACTTCACGGTCCTGCCGGTCGCCCTGCACGGTGACGCGGCCTTCGCGGGCCAGGGCGTGGTGGCCGAGACCCTGAACATGTCGCAGCTGCGCGGCTACCGCACCGGCGGCACGGTCCACATCGTCATCAACAACCAGGTCGGCTTCACGGCGGCGCCCGAGTCCTCGCGTTCTTCCATGTACGCGACCGACGTGGCCCGCATGATCGAGGCCCCGATCTTCCACGTGAACGGTGACGACCCCGAGGCCGTCGTCCGCGTCGCGCGTCTGGCCTTCGAGTTCCGCCAGGCGTTCAACAAGGACGTCGTCATCGACCTGATCTGCTACCGCCGCCGCGGACACAACGAGTCCGACAACCCGGCGTTCACGCAGCCGCTGATGTACGACCTGATCGACAAGAAGCGCTCGGTGCGCAAGCTGTACACCGAGTCCCTGATCGGCCGCGGCGACATCACGCTCGAAGAGGCCGAGCAGGCGCTGCAGGACTTCCAGGGCCAGCTGGAGAAGGTCTTCACCGAGGTCCGCGAGGCCGTCTCGCAGGCGCCCGAGGCCCCTGCCCCGGACACACAGGCCCAGTTCCCGGTCGCCGTGTCCACCGCGGTCTCCCAGGAGGTCGTGAAGCGGATCGCCGAGTCCCAGGTCAACATCCCCGACCACGTCACCGTGCACCCGCGTCTGCTCCCGCAGCTGCAGCGCCGGGCGGCGATGATCGAGGACGCCACGATCGACTGGGGCATGGGCGAGACTCTCGCCATCGGCTCGCTGCTCCTCGAAGGCACTCCTGTCCGTCTCTCCGGCCAGGACTCCCGCCGCGGCACCTTCGGCCAGCGTCACGCGGTGCTGATCGACCGGGTCACGGGCGAGGACTTCACCCCGCTCCAGTACCTCTCGGACGACCAGGCGCGCCTGAACGTCTACGACTCCCTGCTCTCCGAGTACGCGGTCATGGGCTTCGAGTACGGCTACTCGCTGGCCCGCCCCGACGCGCTGGTGATGTGGGAGGCGCAGTTCGGCGACTTCGTCAACGGCGCGCAGACGGTCGTGGACGAGTACATCTCGGCCGCCGAGCAGAAGTGGGGCCAGACGTCCGGCGTCACCCTGCTCCTCCCGCACGGCTACGAGGGCCAGGGCCCGGACCACTCCTCGGCCCGTATCGAGCGCTTCCTCCAGCTCTGCGCGCAGAACAACATGACGGTCGCCCAGCCGACGCTTCCGTCGAACTACTTCCACCTCCTGCGGTGGCAGGTGCACAACCCGCACCACAAGCCTCTGGTTGTCTTCACCCCGAAGTCGATGCTGCGCCTCAAGGCCGCCGCGTCGAAGGCGGAGGAGTTCATCACGGGCGCCTTCCGCCCCGTCATCGGCGACGACTCGGTCGACGCCGCGGCGGTCCGCAAGGTCGTCTTCTGCGCCGGCAAGCTGTACTACGACCTCGAGGCCGAGCGGAAGAAGCGCGGCAGCACGGACACGGCCATCATCCGCATCGAGCGCCTGTACCCGCTGCCGGGTGCCGAGCTCCAGGCGGAGGTCAACAAGTACCCGAACGCCGAGAAGTACCTGTGGGCCCAGGAAGAGCCGGCGAACCAGGGCGCCTGGCCCTTCATCGCCCTCAACCTGATCGACCACCTCGACCTGGCGGTCGGCGCCGACGTCCCGCACGGCGAGCGCCTGCGCCGTATCTCGCGCCCGCACTCCTCGTCCCCCGCCGTGGGTTCCGCCAAGCGGCACCAGGCGGAGCAGGAGCAGTTGGTGCGGGAGGTGTTCGAGGCGTAGGTCTCGGCGCGCGGTCGATTACGACCGTTTCCTGTACTGCGGCGGAGGCCCGGTTTCCTTTCGAGGAGCCGGGCCTTCGGCGTGTGCGGAGGTCAGGTGGTCCGGGGTTCGAAGTCCCGGTAGGGGCGCTCGCGGTGTCGGGCGGCGCGGGTGCGGGGGTGATCGGCGCCGAGCGTCGCCGCCAGGTTATTGAGGGCGACCTCTTCCAGCCGCTCGGCCTCCCTGCGTTCGCCGGTGGCCCGAAGGTCGGCGGCGAGAGCGATGCGCGCCGACAGCGTCAAGGGGTGTGCGGGGCCGAGGACTTCGTCGGCCCCGGCCCTGGCCTCCGTGTCCAGGCTCGTCGCGGGGCTCTCTGGCGTTCACCGGCGAGGGCAGCCGCCGCGGCGGCATCGAGGGCGCAGCCGAGCGCCCAGGAGTGGCCGGACCCCACGGCCCGCTCCCTGTCGGCACGGGCTCGGTCGGCGAAGAAGCGGGATTCTTCCCGTGCGCCGACGGCACGCAGGATCAGGGCCCGATTGGCGTGGACGCCGACGACGTAGGGACGGCCCTCCCGCCGGAGAGCTTGGTCATTCCCCGGCGCGCGGAGGGCTGTGCGCACCGGGGCGAGCGTCTCAGGGTCAGGTCGACAGAGGTTCGAAGTCCCAGTAGGGCCGGTTGCGGGAACGGGCCGAGATGGTGTGGACGTGCTGGGCACCCAGGGTGGCGACCAGGTCGGAGAGGGCCTCCTGCTCGATCTTCTCGGCCTGTTGACGGTCTCTCAGGCCGCGCAGGTCGGCGGCGAGGGCGATGCGGGCGGACAGGGTCAGCGGGTGGGTGCGGCCGAGTGCCTCAGTGGCCCGGGTGACCGTCTGCTGGCTGAGCGCGGCGGCCCCCTCGGGGTCACCGACAAGATTGCGCAGGGCGGCGGCGTTGATGGCGCAGCCCAGGGTCCAGGGGTGGTTCTCGCCCACCGCCTCGGTCATGTCGGTCAGCGACTGTTCGATGAGGACATGGGCGTGGTCCCGCTCGCCGACACTGCGCAGCACCAAGGCGTGGTTGGCACGGACCCCGGCGACGTAGGGATGTCCCTCGGCGAGCATCACCTCGTAGCGGGCGACGACGGACTCGCCGAGTTCCCGGGCCTGGTCGATATCGCCGTGCTCTCGCAGGAAACAGCTGGTGGTGGCGGCGAACCTCAGGGTCTGCGGGTCGGACTCGCCCAGGACGCGCTCACACCGCTCCAGCACACGGGTGAGCAGCGTGCCCGCCGCGGCGCGGTCTCCGCTGCGGTAGTGGCACAGGGCGAGATTGTGTTCGGCCTCCAGGGTCCGCGGTGTGTCGGCCCCCATGACGAGACGGTACTCACGCACGTTCTTGGTCTGGATCGACTCGGCCTCGGTGTAACGGCCGAGGAGGCGCAGATCCGTCGCGTAGGACCACTCGGAACTCAGCGCCCACGGGTGGCGTGCCCGCAGCAATAGCCTGCGCGCCTCCATCGTCCGCCGGTCGATGTCCAGCGCCTCCTCGTAGCGGCCGAGCAACCGCAGCGACACCGCCAGGTTGTTCTGGGCGCCGAGGGTCCGCGAGTCCTGTTCGCCCAGGAGGTCGCGGTACATCACCACGAGCCGCTGGGAGAGTTCCAGCGCCTCGTCGTAGCGGGCGAGGCCGCGCAGGTCCGCGCCCAGGCCGCTGACCGCGCGCAGGTGGTCCAGGTCCTGCTCCCCCCGCTGTTCGCGCAGATGGTCGACGGCTGCGCGCTCGATCGTCTCGGTGCGCTGGTAGTCGCCGAGCGCGCGCAGCAGGTTGGCGTAGTGGTGCGTCAGCTCCCAGATCCTCGGATGGTTCTCGCCGAGCAGTGTCCGCCAGGCCTTCAGCGCGCGTTCGCCGAGTTTGATGCCCGCCCGGTACTCGCCCGAAATGTACATGTACCGAAGGCAGTTGAAGACCAGCGTCTGCACCGCCGGGTCCTTGCTCTTCAGTACGTCCGCGTACTTCAGGTGCGGGACGATCTCCGCGTAACCGGGCCACAGCCGGGTGTCGGTGGGGCGGCGCGGATCGGCGGCGGCCAATGCCCGGCGTACGACGTCGATGAACTCGCCACGGTCCGCGTCCGGCATGTCCTTGTGGACGATCTGGTGGACCATTCGGTGGAGGTACAGGGACTCGCCGGAGGACACGGCCTCGTCGGTGGCCGCCTCGTGGGACTCCAGACGGACGACGGAGTACTGGCGGAGCTGGTTGATCGCCTTGTTCCACAGCAGCGGGTCGTTGAGAAGGCCCGCGATCTGTTCGGGCAGCTCGTCGTGCGGCATCTCCTTCAGGAGACGTACGGGGATGAAGCCCGGCGCGAAGAAGGTGCACAGGCGGAGCAGGTCGACGGACTCCGGGACGGTGTCGCGGAGCTTGTTCAGCAGTATCGACCAGGCGGTCTGGAAGGCGACCGGGAAGTCGGCGGAGATCTTGACGACGTCCTGATCGATGCCGCCTTCCAGGAGGGCGATGTACTCCTGGACGGAGAGGTCGGAGTCGTTGAGCCAGCCCGCCGTCTGGTCCAGCAGGAGGGGCAGGTCCTCCAGCGCCTCGGCGAGTTGGTCGGCCTCGGGCTCACTGAGGCGGGGCGCCCGGCGGCGGATGAAGGCGACCGACTCGTCACGGCCGTAGACCGGCACCTCCAGCAACTTGCTGTTGTGCTCGCTCCACTCGGGGTTGCGCGAGGTGATCAGGACATGGCCGGGACCGTTGGGGACGAGGTCGTAGATCTGGTCCGGCTCGTCCGCGCCGTCCAGGATCAGCAGCCAGCGGGCGTACGGGTCGCCGCGGCGCAGCGAGTCCCGCACGGCACGCAGCCGCTCGCCGTACTCCGCACCGGTCGACAGCCCCAACTGCGGTGCGAGTTCGGCCAGTCGGCGCCGGTAGGTGACCCGTTTCTCGGCGTTGACCCACCACACCACGTCGTACTCGGAGCCGAAGCGGTACGCATACTCCGCCGCGAGCTGTGTCTTACCCACGCCCGACATGCCGTGCAGGGTGACCACGCCGGCGCCCGACTCGGCGCCCTGGAGGAGGTGGTAGGCGTCGTTCAGCAGCGGCTCACGGCCGGTGAAGCGGGTGTTGCGGCGGGGCACGCCGCCCCACACCTCGGGCATGGCCGCAGGAAAGCGCGGGCCCCGGCGGGCGCCCTCGACGGACTCCGGCAGGGGGTCGGCGGGCAGGTCGAGACGGTCCAGGACGCGACGCTCGGCCTCGTCGGCGCCCATGTTGTTGAGCTCGACCGCACCGAGTACGGCGGCGGCGGTCGGCACCGGGCTGGTGGTGACGGAGACGGCCGCGAAACGGGCCGGGTCGGGGGCGACGACCTCGCGCAGCGCGGTGTTCCACTCGTCGTGGGTGCGTGGGCCCAGCTGGAAATACCACTCACTGACGATGATCAGAATCCGGCCCTGGGCGAGCATCAGGTCGCGCAGCAGGTCCACGAGCGGTACTTCGGCGGGGGAATCCCAGCGCTGGTACACGACACGATGGCCACGCCGCTCCAGACGGTCCCCGATCCAGGCCGCCCAGGCCCGGTTGAAACCGGCGAAGCTGATCGTGACGGTCTGTTTCGCGGCCCCCCTCTCGGTTGGCCCGACCGGCGTACGAGCTCCAGACATGCAGCGGCCTCCCCGCGCGAAATTTTAGAACCGCTGCGAGGTCCGGCGATAGGCACTGACGGATACCAGTCGCTTGCTTCACGGTTCCTTTTCCATCCTTGTCCAGCGACGATCTTGGCGCACTGATCGTCCCGCGTCCGGGAACCCGTGGCTTTCGGCGAGGATGGCTCAATCGAGCCGGTGGCGCGGCGCGTTCGGCGGGTGTGCGACGCGTCCGGTGCGCGTCGCGCACGGCTGGTTCACCCCCCGCTCCCGGCTCATTCGCCCGGCGCGTGGCGCTGCGTCCACAGCGCGCGGGCCGCCCGTATGTACGCCTGCGCGCGCGCCGTCTGTCCGCGCGGCGCTGGATGCTCGGCGAGCCGTTCGTAGACCGCGATCATCTGGTCCACGAACCGGCGCCCCTGTGCGGTGAGGTCCCCCGATCCGACGAGGGTCGGCAGTACGGCCCCGACCTGCTCCCGGTAGCGGGCGTGCTGGGCCCACGCGGAGTCCCGGTGGGCGGGGTGGGTGGTGACGAGCGCGGTGCGCTGGAAGAACTCCGCCAGCGCGAGGTGGGAGTACGCGCCCTGCAGCAGGCCGTCGTACGGGCGCGGGTCGGGCCGCCAGGGCGCGAAGTAACGTGCCTGCGATCCTGCGTGGTGAAGCGTCAGCATGTCGCTGAGTGCCGCCAGTTTGGTGTGCTGCAGTTCGTGCACCAGCATGGCCGCGAAGGTCACGGGTGTCGGTGGGGTGCTGCTGAGGAGGGCGCCGAAGGCTTCGCGCCGGGTGCCGCTGCAGCTGCCGGTGGTCCGCCCGCCGGCCGTCGAGCCGGGCGGCGCGGACAGCGGGACCAGACAGCGCAGCAGGGCGAGGGCCTCCGTGACGCGGTGCTCGCCACCGAGCCGGAGCACGGACGCGATGCCCGACCACGACTGCAGCCAGCGCTTGCGCTCGGCGTCGTCGAGGGCGACCGGTCCGCTGAGCTCCTGGTGCTGGGGGCCGCCGCGCGCGGTGCGGTACGGGTCGAGGTCGTCCAGGGGTACGGGGTCCGAGCCGGGCAGGAGACCGGGCAGCGCGTACGCGGGTGCCCACGCGGCCGCTTCGGACCAGGCGCCGAAGCCGTCGCTCTGCAAGCGCACGACGATGTCCTTCTCGCCACGCCGGCGCAGCGTCAGACTCCCCCGGCGGTGCACGACGTCGACCGGGACGTCCCCGGACGCGGCCACGCGCAGCGCGCCGAGGGACGGCAGGGTCAACACGCCGTCGCGCGCGGTCAGCCGTACCGCGTAGGACACCCCCGCGCGGGCGGCGACGACTGCGGCGAGCGCCCCGAAGTAGGCCAGATCACGGCTGAGTTCGCGCGCGTCCCGCCCCGTTCGCGGCCCGGCTCCCGCGCCGAGCCCGCGCAGACAGTGCCGGGCCCACGGTCCGACGAAGGGGTGCAGGAGCTGGGTGCGGACCGGTGAGAGCGCGACTCCGGCGAGGGCGCGCACGCCCCCGGCCTTGGACACCGGGCCGACCTGGGCGCCGCCCTCGGACACCGGCGCCCCGACGGCTCGGTACGCCATTGGCGCCGGGCCGCCGACGCGGGAATCGCCGTTCGACGCCGCCGCCTCCACGTCCGGGTACGCACCCGGCCCTTCCGGGTCCGGAGACGCACCCGGCCGTGGAGCGACACGGGGGCCGCCCCCGGGTGCCACCGTCTCCACGTGCCCGTACGCGGCGGACGCCGGGCCGGCCCCGGGACGATCGACAGGCGCCCGCGTCTCCGCGCCGGCAGCCCCCGCACCGGTCCAGGATCCGGTACCGCTCACGGGGGCGGCATCCCAACCGCCCCGCCGGACCGGCGCCTCTACCCGGTCCGCCTCCTCCAGCAGCCTCCAGTCCTCCCGCAGCCGCATCCGGGCGTCGGCGGAGCAGACCCCGGGGTCGGCCGCCTCCACCGCGTCGAGCACCGCGCGCAGCAGCAGCAACCGGCGCGTGTACTGGTCGCGTACGAGCAGACCCAGGGTCTCGGGGCCACCCTCGGTGCGGCCGAGTTCGATCAGGGCCCGGTCCGGGACCACCGGCAGGATCACGGGGTGCCTCCTTCGAGAGAGGCGGTGACGGGCGCGGCGGCCCCGGCGAGCCGTCCCGCCACATGACCGATGAAGCGCTGGAGGTCGGCGCAGTAGACGGAGGGGTTGGCGAAGCCGTGTCCGGCCCGGTAGCGGTGGGCGTAGTGGCCGCCGCCGCAGACGGAGAGGAGCGGGCAGGCACGGCAGCGCGCGGCGAGCGAGGCGGCGCCCGCCTGCCGGGCCGCGACGCCGGGGTGGCGCAGCGCCTCGTCGAAGCTGTGCCGGAAGACGTCGAGGCCGGTCTCCGCCGCTCCCTCGTAGCAGGACTTCAGGGAGTCGACCTGCTCGATCGACCCGTCCGTCTCCACGACGACGGCGTCGAACGGGGCCAGCCCCAGTGACTCGGTGGCGGCGGGCAGCCCGAACAGCAGCGCCAGGCACTCCTCGAAGAGCCGCACGCGCGTCTCCCGTCGCCCGGCCCCCCACCAGCGGTCGAAGACGGCACACAGCCAGTCCCCGTACGCGGCATCGGCGCCGTCCCCACGCGGCGGCGGTGCCGACCAGTTGCCGTGCGGCAGCAGCAGATCCAGGGCCGGTGGCCGCAGGGCGAGGAGCGACTCGTACAGCTCGACCGGGTCCGTCGTGGGATCCACGACGGTGAGGATCCCGGCGTACGCCTCGGGAAAGCGGTCGGCGATCAGGCGGGCGCCGCGCGAGGCGGCGGGCCAGGACGGGCGCCCCGCGCGGTCGGTGCGCAGTCTGTTGTGCGTGGGCAGGCCGCCGTCGAGACTGATGCCGACGCGGATGCCGTGCCCGGCCAGCACGGCGAGCCGCCGCTCGGTGAGCAGGGTGGCGTTGGTCTGGACGGTGGCGTGCACGGTGCAGGAGTCCGGGACCCGGTCGCGTACGAGATCGGTGAAGCGGGCGAGTGTGTCCGCGCCGGCGAGCAGCGGCTCGCCGCCGTGCAGGACGAGGGAGAGCGCCGTCATGCTGTGGGCGCGCGCGTGTTCGCCGATCCGCAGCGCGGTCCGGGCCAGCACCTCGGGCGGGGCGGCGGCGGGGCGGCCGCGCCAGGTGTGATCGGGGCCCTCGTAGAGGTAGCAGTAGCGGCAGGCCAGGTTGCAGCGGCCGTGTGCCTTGACGATGAACTGCCGGAAGGGGAACGGCGGTTCGAGCGCCCGGACGGCTGTGATCGAGGTCGCGGAGGTCATCTCGTCAGACACTCCGGCACCCCCATGCTCTACGGCCCGCGATCCCACGGTACGGTCCGCGTCACGGCCCCCTGCCCGTACGGGGCGGCATTCCCTGGCGGGGGCCGGACGCAAACGCGACACGATCGAACTTGTCCGGTTCAACCACAGAGTCGACCGGAACTGACGCCTCACGAACGGAGGTTGACCGTTTCTACATTCACCTCGACCTTCAGAGCGCCCCTCAGAACGCGTTGTTGAACCCCCAGAGCATCTCGCTCGGCTGCCCGGCCCGCTCCCTCAGCTCCTCCAACACCTCGGTCAGTACCGGGTGTTGAATCGTCCTGAGGTCCGCGAGGTCCAGCTCCAGCAGGTCCGGCAGAATCTGCGGGTCCGGCAGATCCCGCAGCCGCTCCCCGGCGACATCGCACTCCAGTGCGTCGTCCCGTGCACCCATGTCCTCCCCCTTTTCCCTCACTCCGCTCCGGCACCAGCCGGGCAGGCGTTCCCTCACCCCGCCCCGGCGGCCGCCGGGCAGGCGCTCCCTCACTCCAGCTCGGCCAGCCGCTGTGCCGTCTGCCGGGCCGTCGGCTCACCCGTACCGACGGCGCCGTCCGGCAGCCTGGACCACTCGGCCCTGGCAGCCCGGTAGGCCTCGCGTGCGGCACGCGGGCGCGCCGCCGCCTCGTAGGACATACCCCGCCAGTGATGCGCCTGCGCACCCAGCCCCACGGCCTCCTCGCGGCGACGGTCCGTCGCCGCCTCCTCCTCGGCGTCACGCGCCGACTCGGCCGCGGCGCGGAAGGCGTCGACCGCGTCGTCGAGCCGGGCGGGCCTGCCCAGGCTCTGGTAGGCCTCGAACTGCGCCTGCCCGAGCTCCAGCCAGCAGCGCGCGGCCGTCAGCGGTTCACCGGCCTCCAGCGCCGCGAGCCCGAAGAGGTGCTCGGCCTCGCGCAGATCCACCCGGTCGCCCCGGGCCCGGTAGCGCAGCATCAGGGCGCGGCCGAGCAGCAGCAGACGGTGAGCGAGCTCCGCGCTGCCCGCGGGGGTTTCGGTACGGCAGTCGCGCAGCACCCGGATGGCCTGGGACAGGGAGTCGCGCGTACCGGGGCCGCCCGCGGGAACCGCCCGGCGCAGCAGCACTTCGCCCCATTCGGCGAGGACGTCCGCGTGCGCGGGTGCGTCCCGTGGCACGCCCCGGGAGGCCTGCTCGAACCGTTCGGCGGCGTCCTGGAGCTCGCGCGGGTCGCCCGACTCGGCGTATCGCGCCACCTTGATACGCCCCGAGCGCACCAACAGCGCCGCGCGCAGGCCCTGTTCGCGGGTCAGGCCGAGCGCCTCGTCGACGTGCGCCTGGGCGTCGTCCAGCACGCCGCCCGACTTCAGGATCGCGTCGACGAGGTCCAGGAGGATGCGCACCCGGGACGGCTCACCGGTGGCCGGCAGCCCGGGCTCGGAGCCGGGTTCCAGGGCGGCGCGCAAGGAGTGCGCGCCCTGTTCCGCGTACAGCCGGGCCTGTTCGTGGTCGGCGGTGGCGCCGGACAGACGCAGCAGGACGCGGCCGTGCGCCAGCGGCAGTTCGGGCGGTCGGTGGCGCCGGTCGGGCCAGGCGTCGGCGAACGCCTCCAGCATGCCGACCGCGCCCTGGAGCAGCGCGCTGTCGCCGCCGAGGCGCCACTGGGCCTCCAGCGCGCGCACCCGCTCCAGCGTGAGCCGCAGGGCTTCCGCGGCGTCCAGGTCGGGCGCGGCGCAGGCCACCGCGTACTCGCGGTCGGCGCGTTGCAGCAGATCGAGTGCGCCGCGCCGGTCGCCGCGGCGCCTGCGGTCGATGGCGGCGGCGTGCAACACCCGTGCCAGTACGGCCCGTTCACGCAGCGCGCGCGGGTGCGCGACGGCCCGCTCGGCGGCCGCCTCCGCCTCGCGCAACAGCTCAGCGCCGCCCTGCACCTCCCACAGCCGCAGCACACAGTTGGCGTACTCGGCCCACAGCTGCGGGTCGGCGCCCGCGGGCAGTTCGTGCTCGGTGGCACCGCGCAGCAGCTGTACGGCGTCGATGAGGTCCTGCACCATGCCGTCGGTGTCGAACTGTCCGACCAGGGAGTGGGCCCGGATCACCGCCGCGTGGGTGGGCCGCTCGTCGGGCAGATCGTCGCGCCCCCGGCCGCCGTACAGCGCGAACTGCTCCGGCAGCGGCATGAAGCGCTCCAGGACCCGCGCGGCGACCTCGGCGAAGGGCTGCGGGACCAAAGTGGCGCCGCCGTTGTCGCCGTTCTCGCCCGGATATCCGGCGCCCGGCGCGTACGGCCGCCCGCCGCCGCCCTCGCCGAGCTGCGCGAGCGCGAGGGCCGGGAAGTTGGGGCCGCCCTTGCCGAAGCGGTACTCGATGTACTCCGAGCAGTGCTTGAGCACCAGCATGGCCTCGTCGCGGCCCAGCGGCGACAGGAGCGCCTCCTGCACGCCGGGCGCGAACTCGTACCACTGGGCGCCGTCCGCGCCGAAGTCCTCCGCCTTGGCGCGTGACACCAGGCCGCTGAGCAGGACCTCGGCCAGTTCGGACGGTCCGGAGTCAGGCAGCATGGTGCGCTGCACGAGCTGCATCACGGGGAGGCTGAGCGGCGCCGCCGCCAGATAGCCGGCCAGGCGTCCGGCCGTCTTCGAGGCGTTGGAGCGGAACCGGCTGACCAGTTCGAGCGCGGACAGCCGGCGTCCGGCGCGGGCGGCCCGCGCGGGCGGATGGTCGTGGCGCACCCAGCCGACGGCACCGGCCACGGGCCCCGCACCGGTCCCGGACAGCAGCCGCGCCCAGGCGCCCAGCGCGGCGGGCTCCGGCGGCAGTACCGGCACGGGAAGCGCACCGGCGCGGGCCTCCGGCGGGGCGCCGGTCGGCAGCCGGACCTTCAGGGTGGCCGCGCCCGCGAGCGCCTCGCCACGCGTCAACTCGCCGTACGACACGGGCAGTCGGGTGCGGTTCCACATGCGCTGCGGCAGCGGCTGGAGCACGGCGGCGGGACCGAGCCGGGACAGGTGGTGCAGTAGCCGGTGGGCGTGGCCGCTGTGCCACAGCGGGCCCGCGCAGTCGCTGACGAGGAGGGTGATCCGGCGGCCCGTGGGATCGCTCAGCCGGTCGGCGGAGTGCAGCGGGGCCGCGCCGGGCTCGGGACTGCGGCTGACGGCGGGCTCGCCGTCCGGGCCCTGGTGCAGATGGCTGACCTCGATGTCCCAGAAGGCGCCCAACTGGCCGAAGACCTGCTCCAGTTCGGCGAACATCCGGTCCCACACCCGCATCGACGAGGAGGCGTCCATCACCAGCTGGAGTGCCGCGTCGGCCCGCGTCACCCCACGGAACACCGGCAGGACCAGACCGCCCGCCCGGGCGCTCAGTTCCGCGGTCGCCGTTTCGTCGAGGACCGTGCGCAGGGGCGGCGCCGCGGTCCGGTAGCCCTGCAGCGGCCGTAACGCGCGCTGGAGTTCGAGCGGGGCGGGGAACGCGGCCGCGGCGGGCACCCCGATCGGCAGCACCGTCACCCGGCCCTGCCCGTGCCCCTGCGGCGCGCCGTCCCGCGGCACGGGATACAAAGCGACACGCCGGTCCCCTCCCCCGTCCTGCGGCGGCGGTTCACCGCCGTCGCCGGGCGGCTCCGCAGCGGTGGCGGAGAAGTCCGTGCGCTCCGGGACCGGGGCGCACCCGGCCCCGGGCAGCGAGCCGGGCGCCGGGGCGCCGCCCTCGGCCGACTCGAGCGCATCCGTCGGGCGCGCCCAGCGGGCCAGCCAGAGACTGTCGCACAGCTGCTGGGCGTCGGGGTCGAGTCCGATCTGCCGCATCCGAACGATGAGTTCGGCGATCAAGTCGCCGCCGTGCGGGACGGCGTCTCCCGGGTCACCGGGAGTGTCTGGACCATGGCGCGCCGCGGCATCAGGCATCGGGCCTCACCTCGGACGGTCGAGTCGCTGGATGAGCAGGTCCGCGAGCCGGTCGCGACTGGGCGGGGCGGCCGCGTCGGTGAGGTAGATGGCGTTCAACAGCTGGTCTGCCGCGACCAGCTCGCTGCGCGAGCGCTCCAGGAAGTGGGTGATGAGATCGTCCCCGGCCCGTGCGGCCTCGTCGCCGAGATGGGCGCGTACGAAGGTGGCGAGCCGCTTGTGGTCCGGGCGCCCCAGTTCCAGGTGGATGCAGCGGCGCATGAGAGGGGCGGGGAAATCGCGCTCGCCGTTGCTGGTGAGCACCACGAAGGGGAAGGAGCGGCAGCGCACCCGGCCGTCGCGCACCCGCGCCTTGGTGCCGTCGGCGGTGAGCACCTCGGCCTCACCGCCGGGCAGCCGGTCGGCGACGCGCTCCAGCTCGGGAAGGGCGAACTCGCCCTCTTCGAGCACGTTGAGCAGGTCGTTGGGCAGGTCGATGTCGCTCTTGTCCAGCTCGTCGATGAGCAGCACGCGCGGGGTGTCGGACGGCAGCAGCGCGGTGCCGAGGGGGCCGAGCCGGATATAGCTGCCGATGCCTTCGACGGAGCCGGGAGCCCCGGGAGTGGCCGGATCGGTGCCCTGCGGGGCGGCGATCTGCACGTCCTGGAGCCGGGCGATCGCGTCGTAGTGGTACAGCCCGTCCTGCAGTGTGGACCGGCTGACGATCGGCCAGCGCAGCACATTTCCCAGCCCCAGTTCGTACGCCACCGAGTGCGCGAGCGTGCTCTTGCCCGCGCCCGGGCTGCCGGTGACCAGCAGGGGACGGCGCAGATAGAGCGCCGCGTTGATCATTTCGAGTTCCTCGGCGCCCGGCCGGTGCAGCTCGGCCAGATGCCGGTGTGCGCCCAGCCTGCGGTCCTCGGAGCCGTCACCGTTCCTCCCGGCCGCGTCCCGGCTCGCGAAGTCGCGCCAGGGGGGTGGGGCCGGGAGGCGGTCTATGCCGTCGTGGGGTTCACCGGCGCCTCGGTAGATGAGCCACTCGCTGGATTCGGTCATTGCCCAGTCCTCGTCGTCACTCGTCCACCATGGCCGCCGTCGAACATGCGGGAGCGTGCATCACCGTATCGACCCTCGGGGGGCCTCGAAAGGGCCCGGTACAGGCTCGTAACGGCCCAATTCAGTGCCGTAAAAGCCCAGTTCGACTTCATGGGCGCCCGGTAGGGCAGAGCGCCGGGTGCCGCGGTCATGGCGCCTCCAACAGGTCACCGGCCCCGGGCAGAGGCCGGCTGGGATCGTCGTAGAACAGGGCGATGCCGTCGGCCCAAAAAGTTTCCCGCAAACCCGCGCGCAGCCCCACCCGCAGCGCGTGGACGACTTCGGGAAGCCGCTCGGCGCTGCCCGCTTCCGCGATGGTGTCGCCCACACGCCGGTGGAACTCCCCACAGACGGCCTCTGGTTGGTCCGGCCGGCGCCGCCACAGCGCGACGCTGTAGCCGCCGTGCACGATCCGCAACAGCGCGAGCGGGTCGTCCTCGAAGCGGTGGTCGCCGTAACGGCACAGCACCGGCACCGTGGTGTGGGGCAGTCCGCGCAACGACTCCGCGGGCGGTACGGGTACCCGTCGCCCGTCCTCGCAGTCCAGGACTTCGGCCTTCGCGCCGTACGCGTGGATCCGCCGCCAGCGGGCCGCGCGCTCGTACTGCTCCTCGTCGGCGGACATCTGCCGGTCGACGAAGTCGCCCTCGTCCGGCAGCTGCTCCCGGTCGGCGCAGCGCACGACGACCGGCCGGTGTGCGCCGAGCGGCGGCGCGTCCGGCGCGAACCGCCAGGCGTCGACGTCCAGGCCGAGCAGCTGATGGGGCAGCGCCACCTGGAGAACCGCGGGCCGCCAGGGCTGGTCACACTGCCGAAAGGCTTCCGCCAGGGGCGCCGCGAGGCTGCCGGTGAGCTCGGTGAGCGGAATGCGCCCGGCCTCGCCCAGTCGCACCACCTCCCCGTCCGGACGGCCCACGGAGACCCGCCAGTCGCAGCGGTCCGGTTCCCAGCCCCGCTGCTCCAGTTCGAGCAGGGCGTAGGGGCGGGGCGCACCCTCGGCGACATGCGCCAGGGCGCGCGCCCTCTGTGCCTCCGCCTGATGCTCCGCACGGTTCAGCAAAGGCCGGAGGCCCTCGACCGGCTGCTGAGCAAGTTGGCGGCGGTACCTGACGCCAAGGTCCTCCGCGGCCCGCCACGCCCACCGCCACAAGGCCCGCTCCGCGCTCTCGGTATCGGCGTCGACGAAGGGGCGCTCGGCGCTCATGACCCGCACCACATAGTCGATGACCAGTTCCAACGCGCCGTCCTGGCGCGAGCTCTCGTACAGCGCCCCGAGGCCGTCGCGCCAGGCGCGCGGCGCCGGGTGCGGAATCGCCGCATGGCTGCCCAGCAGGGATTCAAGGATGCCGAACAGCTCGCCGGTACTGGCTGGAGGCGGCAGATCGGCGAGCCTGCCGAGCAACCGGGTCCGCTCGAACGGGCTGAAGGCGCGGCCGGGGCGCGCGCCGACCTGGCCCTGCACGTCGGCCCAGGTGTTGCCGTCGTAGTCGGGATGGCGCTGCCGGTCGCGGTGATAGCGGTCGTGGGCACGGAAGACGGCCTGGTACAGATCTTCGTGCTCGCCGCGCACCTCACCCGCCGGCACCGGCAGGGACCGTAATTGCTCCACCGCCGTGCAGGTACCACCGAGCCCCCGGTCCGCCTGCGACTTCAGGACGCCGACGACCTCACCCCGTACGGGATCGACGACCGGCCCTCCCGAGACGCCGGGCGGCAGCACATCGCCGCCCAGCCGGATCTGCTCGTCCTCGGACCAGCCGCCGAGGGTGCCCTGCACCGTGCAGGTCCCGTTCAGCCGGCGCAGCTCACCGCCCACCACGGACCATCCCGAGTACAGGACCTTCGCCTCTTCGTAGTACGCCACCGGTCGCTCGGTGACATAAGCGCAGTCGTGGTCGACGGACTCGCGCAGCCGGACGAGCGCAAGGTCCGGGGCCGGCCAACTGCCGCGCACGACAGCCTCGACATGCTGCGGGAGCGTCGTCGCCACCTCGCCCGCGACGGCGGACGTACCGCGGCCCGGCCCCGTCTCATAGACCACGGTCACCTCGCCCCCCTCCCCGCTCCGAGCCACATGCGCGCAGGTCAGAACCCAGTTCGGAGCGACGAAAAAGCCACTCCCGAGGAACGTGCCGGGCTCGTCCAGGGCATACCCGGACCCCGCGCGATGGATGCGCACCGTCGCCGCCGTGACGAGATCACGCAGCGCACGGTGAGCGTTCCCGGGGCCGCCCGGTGCGCCCGGGGCGTGCCCGTCCGTCATGCCCCGCCCCCGACGGAGGCGTCACCGGAGCCGCCGTGCGCCGGGGCGCCGGGGGACGCGCCCGCTTGCGGGTCTGCCGGTGGGTTCGCCTGCGTGTTCCGGCCGGTCGGGCCCGGCTGCGTGTGTCCGCCGGTGACGGTCGGGTGCGTGTGGTCGGTGGTGCTGGACCGCGCGTTCTCGTCGGTGGCTGCGAGGTCCGGTGGGCCGCCGTTCCAGGTGAGCGTCACCGTGATGCCGGCCTTGGCCTCGCCGTCCGCGAGGAGGCCGACCACCTTGCCTGCCTTGGCCGTCAGCTCGATCCCGAACTCGACACTGACCTCGTCGGGCCGCACCGCCCGCAGGGGCGCGGCCAGCGAACGAGCGACGCTGGTGATCACCGACTGCAGGCTCTCGACCTGCGCCTCCACCCGGTCGCCGAACCCTGTGTCCGTGTACGACAGCCCGCCGGACGGTTCCTCCAGCTCCTCGGCCCCCGAGATCCGGGCCCAGACCGGCGTCCCGTCCGGCATCTCGATCCGTGCGATCCGGGTCGCTGCGTCACCCATGGCATCCCCCGTTCCCCCACGCCCCCGTGGTACCGCCGACCTCGCAGGCTAGCCGCAGGGAAGCGGCCACGACAGAGGACCTCCGCGCGCAGCCCACCCCACCTATCCTTTTCCCAGCGTTCCACTTCACTTTCACCGACGGAGCACCATCCATGTACTTCACCGACCGTGGCATCGAGGAACTTGAGAAGCGGCGGGGCGAGGAAGAGGTCACCTTCGAGTGGCTCGCCGAGCAACTGCGGACGTTCGTCGACCTCAACCCGGACTTCGAGGTACCGGTGGAGCGACTGGCGACGTGGCTGGCGCGGCTGGACGACGAGGACGACGAGGAGTAGGGCACCCTTCGGGGCTTCGCACGCGTTGGACGTCACCTCTGGGGGCTTCGCACGCGTTGGACGTCACCCCTCGGGCCTGCGTACGCGTGGGCGTCACCTCCGGGGACGTCGTGCTCGTCGGTTCGTCCCTCGGGTCTCACGTCTCGTGCTCGCGGGCGTCAGTCGTAGGCGCGCAGGTGGCTGTATGCCAGGCCCAGGACGCCGTGGATCACCAGGAGCGTGCCGGCGGCGATCCAGCCGGCACTGCGGCGCCGTACGCCCCAGACGGTGAGCGGGAGCCCGGCGGCCAGCTCGGCCGTGGCGAGGTCACGGGCCTTCGAGCCGCGGAACCAGGACCCCAGGCTGCCGCCTTCCACCACGTCGAGTTCCGCGCGGACGGCGGCGCGCCACCCCGACCACTCGATCTGCTCGGCACCGGGCTGGATCCGGGCCACCTCACGGAGCCGGTCGGTCGGTTCACCCGGGCTGATACCGGCCGGAAGCACCATCCCCGCGCGCGTGAGGACGGCGAGCAGAGCTCGCACGCGCGTGCGCGCGTCCGCACCGGGGTCGGGCTTCGTCAACTGCTCCAGGGACTGCATGTCCAGCACCGGATCGAGACCGAGCCGCGCGGCCAAGGTGCGCATCGCCTCGTCCTCGCCGACCGGGGTGCCGTTCGCCAGCCATTCGTAGCCGACGGTGCGACGGAAGCCCGAGGCGAGAGTGCAGCCGCTGTGGTCGGCGTCCCACCACAGGGCCAGTACGGGCCAGGGGGCGCCGACGGCGAGGGCCGCCGCCCAGCCGGAGAGCACACGGTCGACGGGTTCCGCGCCGTGCTGCCAGGGCTTGCCCTCGGGAACCAGCACGCTCCACTCGGCACCGGCCCCGGTGAGCAGCATCCGCTCGCGCAACAGCTGGGCGGCGGGACTGACGGACTCGGGGTGCGCCCGGCACAGGAGCAGAGCGCCGGGGGCCGTGGCCGAGGACTCGCCGGGCACAGTCGACATGGCCCCACTTTAGGACGTTTTGCCCCCGCATCCCGCTCATGATCCCCAGAACAGGCGTCTTGACTTTCCGTAACCGCGATATATCGTGAATGACGAAGACGCGATATGGCGCGTCGAGTCCGGATTCGGCGGGGGTCCGGTCCGGTCGAGGAGGTCTGCACCATGCCCGAGTGGTCCGTCACAGAGCCGAGGAAGCTCACCTTCGACGACCCCGTGACGGCGCTGCATGTACGCGTCGTCAATGGAACTGTCAACGTCGTGGGCACCGACGAGGGTTCCGCCCGGCTCGAGGTGTCCGAAGTCGAGGGCCCGCCGCTGCAGGTGACCCAGAAGGACGGCACCCTCACCGTGGCGTACGAGGACCTGCCCTGGAAGGGCTTCCTCAAGTGGCTCGACAGCAAGGGCTGGCGCCGCCATGTGGTGGTCTCGCTGGCCGTCCCCACCGGCACCCGGGTCGAGGTCGGCGTGGTCGGCGCCGCCGCCGTGGTCTCCGGGGTGGACGCACGCGTGGAGGTCAAGGGCGTCACGGGCGACACGACACTCGTCCGCATCGCGGGTCCCGTACGGGTGGGCACGGTGTCCGGAAGCCTGGAGGCCCAGGCCGTCACCGGCGACCTCCGGTTCAACTCCGTCTCCGGCGACCTGACCGTCGTCGAGGGCTCGGGCTCCTCCGTGCGGGCCGACTCGGTGAGCGGCTCGATGATCGTCGACCTCGACGCCACGGGCACCCCGACCGACGTCCAGCTGACCAACGTCTCGGGCGAGATCGCCATCCGGCTCCCGCATCCGGCGGACGCGGAGGTCGAGGCGAACACCGCGAGCGGCACCGTCTCCAGCGCCTTCGAGGACCTTCGGGTCAGTGGACAGTGGGGAGCCAAGAAGATCACCGGCCGGCTGGGCGCGGGCAACGGCAGGCTGAAGGCGATGACCGCCTCCGGCTCCATCGCACTGCTCCGCAGGCCACCGACGGAGGACGGGCCGTACGACGACGATCCGGCACCCCAGGACGCGGCCCCGGCCGACGGTCCGATCGGCGACTCGACAAACACCCCGACCGACGGCCCGACCGACAAGAAGGTGCTCTGAAATGCCCCCCGTCTTCGCTCATGGCCGCCTTCGCCTCTACCTCCTCAAGCTGTTGGACGAGGCGCCGCGCCACGGGTACGAGGTGATCCGGCTCCTGGAGGAGCGCTTCCAGGGCCTGTACGCGCCCTCGGCGGGCACCGTCTACCCCCGGCTGGCGAAACTGGAGGCCGAGGGACTCGTCACGCACACCACCGAGGGCGGCCGGAAGGTGTACGCGATCACGGACGCCGGCCGCGCCGAACTGGCCGACCGCAGTGGCGAACTGGCCGATCTGGAGCTGGAGATCCGCGAGTCCGTGGCGGAGCTCGCGGCCGAGATCCGGGCCGATGTACGGGGCGCGGCGGGGGATCTGCGCCGCGAGATGCGGGCGGCCGCCACAGAGGCCCGGAGGGGCCCCAAGGGCGGCACGGGGGCCAAGGAACACGACGCGGAGACGGGCGACTTCGGGGACATCGGCGACTACCAGGACAAGGAGTCGTGGCGGGCGGCGAAGGAGGAGATGCGGCGCGTCCGGCAGGAGTGGAAGGAACAGGCCCGCCGCGCGAAGGACGAGAGCCGCCGCGCCCGCGACGAGGCCCAGCGCGCCCGCCGCCAGGCCAAGGAGGCCCAGGAGCGAGCCCGCGCCCAGGCCCAGGAGGAGATGCAGCGGATGGCCAAGCGCGTCCAGGAGCAGGTCCAGGACCACTTCGCGCGGGGCGACTGGCCGACCGGCGTGCGCGAGGGACTGACCGAACTGGCCAAGGAATTCAGCGACTTCGGCAAGAACTTCGGAAAGGACCTGGGCAAGGACTTCGGCAAGGACTTCGGCTTCGGCCGCACGGACACGAAGGCCGGTGCGACCGCGGAACCGGAGTACACGGTCACCCGCGAGGACTTCCCCGCCGACTACGAACCCTCCTGGGCCCACGAGGACTTCACCGGCAATCCCGCCCGCGACCTCGACCGCCTCCTGGACCGCTTCCGCGACGACATCCGCGACGCGGCCCGCGACCACGGCGTGACGGATGACCAACTACGCGAGACCCGCCGCCACTTGTCGACGGCGGCGGCACATATCGGGGCGGCGCTGCGCAAGCGTGTGTAGCCCGTCCGGCGGATGAGGACGAGCGCGAGGCGCGATACGAGGGCGGTCCGGGGGCGCAGCCCCCGGAGACGGGAAGGGTGGGGGCGGAGGGGCGACAAACGCCCCCACGCCCCACCCCGCGCACCTTCACCCCGCCTCGGCCACCCCGCCCCCGCCGCCGTACAGCACCCGCGTCACCGCCTCGTACGTAACCCCGTGATCGGCAAGCACCTCCGCCAGAACCCCGGGCCGCACGGTGAGCGCCATGAGCAGATGCTCGTCACCGATGTGCCGCTCACGTCGAGCGAGAGCGATCCGCAGGGACTGCGTCAGCACCTCCTTCGCCCCCTGGGCGAAGGGTCGCCGCCGGGCCCACCGGCCACCCCCACTCCCCTTCCCCGACCCCAATGCCCCTTCCCCGTGCGCCTCTTCGACCCGGGAGACGATCTCCGACAGGTCGATGCCCAGCCCGGAGAGGGCGTCCGCATCGGCACGGGAGAGACCGCCGCGCCGCCGCGCCTCGGCGAGGTCCCGCTCCACCGAGTCCCACCGACCGGCCAGCCCGAGCGACGCCAGGGCGAACGACCCCCGGCTCCCCTCCCGATCGAGGAGGGCGCACAGCATGTGCTCCGCCTCCACCGTCCCGGCCCCCGCCCGCTCGGCCTGGAGCACCGCCCCCTCGACGACAGCACGCGCATCCTTGGTGAACCGCTCGAACATCACTGCCTCCCGTACTTCTTGTGCACGGCCTGCCTGCTCACTCCGAGTTCCGCGGCGATCTCCTGCCACGACCAGCCCTGATTGCGCGCACTGCGCACCTGCACCGCTTCCAGCTGCTCCAGCAGCCTCCGCAGCGCGGAGACGGCCCGCAGCCCGACCCGCGGATCGCGATCACCCGCGCGCTCGGCAAGATCCGTTGCCTCGGTCATGATGTCAACCTACGTTGACACCCTCCGCCTGTCAACCACAGTTGACGCGCGACAACGGCCCGGAAACACGACAACGGCCGGCCCGGAAAACCGGACCGGCCGTTGTCGACAGAGCAACCCGCTAGGAGTTCGTCAGCACGATCTTCCCGAACTGATCGCCCGCCTCCAGCCGTTCGAACCCTTCGCGGGCCCGGTCGAGCGGCAGCACCTCGTCGATGACGGGGCGTACGCCGGTGGCGGCGCAGAAGGACAGCAGGTCCTCCAACTCGTCCTTGGTGCCCATCGTGGAGCCGACGATCTTCAGCTCCAGGAAGAAGACCCGGGTCAGTTCGGCGTGCGAGGGCCGGTCGCCGCTGGTCGCCCCCGAGATGACCACGGTGCCGCCGGGCCGCAGCGACTTGATGGAGTGCGACCAAGTGGCGGCACCCACCGTCTCGATGACGGCGTCGACCCGCTGCGGCAACCGCGCCCCGGACTCGAGCGCCTCCACGGCCCCCAGCTCGACGGCCCGCTTCCGCTTGGCCTCGTCGCGACTGGTGGCGAACACCCGAAGCCCGGCGGCCTTCCCCAGCACGATCGCGGCGGTGGCCACCCCGCCACCCGCGCCCTGCACGAGGACGGAGTCACCGGGCCGGACCCCGGCGTTGGTGAACAGCATCCGGTACGCCGTCAGCCAGGCTGTGGGCAGACAGGCGGCCTCTTCGAAGGACAGTTCCTTGGGCTTGGGGAGGATGTTCCACGTCGGTACGCAGACCTGCTCGGCGAAGGTGCCCTGGTAGCGCTCGGTGAGGATGGACCGCGGCTCCTTGGGGCCGACGCCGTGGCCGGTCTGGCCGATGACGGAGTGCAGCACCACCTCGTTGCCGTCCTCGTCGATGCCGGCGGCGTCGCAGCCGAGGATCATCGGGAGCTTGTCCTCGGCCAGGCCGACTCCGCGGAGGGACCACAGGTCGTGGTGGTTGAGCGAGGCGGCGCGTACGTTCACGGTCGTCCAGCCCGGCCTCTTCTCGGGGGTCGGGCGCTCCCCCAATTCCAGGCCGTTCAGCGGCTGGTCACGGTCGATTCGGGCGGCATAGGCAGCGAACATGACCTTGACGATAGGCTCCGCCCCCGGCCGGGGGAACCATGTCCCCCTGTGACACACGTCCCGCCGTCCCCGGCGCGGGGGTGAGCCCAGGGGATGTTGTTCCGTCCTCCGCCCGACCCGACCCGCACCCGCGGACCACGCCCGTCAGGGGCGCGGGGAACTGCGCGGCAACCCCCCACCGTCGCACACCAGAAGAACCACTCAGCGGGCTCTGGGGCGCAGCCGCAGATACGGGACGGGCAGGGGCGGAGGGGGCGAAAAACCACCCACCTGGACGCCTCCACGTAAAAAAATGGCCCCGCCGGGAAACCCGGCGGGGCCACCACGCACACCGCGTCAGCGGCGAGCAACCCCCTCGGCCCGAGCAGCCGCGGCCACCGCCGCAGTCACCGCCGGAGCCACCCGCTCATCAAAGGGCGAGGGAATCACATAGTCCGCCGCAAGATCGTCCCCGACGACCGCGGCCAGCGCATCGGCCGCCGCGATCTTCATGCCCTCGGTGATCCGGGACGCCCGCACCTGCAGCGCGCCCGCGAAGATCCCGGGGAACGCCAGCACGTTGTTGATCTGGTTCGGGAAGTCGGACCGCCCGGTCGCGACGACGGCCGCGTACTTGTGGGCGATGTCGGGGTGCACCTCGGGGGTCGGGTTGGCCATCGCGAAGACGAAAGCCCCCTCCGCCATCGATGCCACCGCCGGCTCCGGCACCGTACCGCCTGAGACGCCGATGAAGACGTCGGCGCCCGCGAGCGCGGACTCCAGCGACCCCGTCAGACCGGCCTTGTTGGTGATCTCCGCGAGCTCACGCTTGACGTCCGTCAGGTCGTCCCGGTCCTTGGACACGACGCCCTTGCGGTCCGCGACGGCGACATCCCCGAGCCCCGCCTCCAGCAGGAACTTGGCGATGGCGACCCCGGCTGCACCCGCGCCGGAGATGACCGCGCGCAGGTCGCCCAGCGACCGGCCGGTCAGCTTCGCGGCGTTGCGAAGCGCCGCCAGCGTCACGACCGCGGTCCCGTGCTGGTCGTCATGGAAGACGGGAATGTCCAGCCGCTCCTGGAGCTTCCGCTCGATCTCGAAGCACCGCGGCGCCGAGATGTCCTCCAGGTTGACGCCGCCGAAGGACGGCGCGAGCCGGGCCACGGTCTCGACGATCTCGTCGACGCCCGTGCAGTCGAGCGCGATCGGCACCGCGTCCACGCCGCCGAACTGCTTGAACAGAATCGCCTTGCCCTCCATGACGGGGAGCGAGGCCTCCGGGCCGATGTCGCCGAGTCCGAGGACCGCCGTCCCGTCCGTCACCACAGCGACGACGGACGACTTCCACGTGTAGTCGTGGACGAGCTCGGGCTGCTCGGCGATCGCGCTGCACACCTTCGCGACGCCGGGCGTGTACGCCAGGGACAGGTCGTCCTTGTCACGGACGGGCACGGTGGCCTGCACGGCCATCTTGCCGCCACGATGCAGCGCGAATGCCGGGTCGAAGGAATCGAGGGGCTCGGCCCCGCCTTCCTGATCCGTACTGCTGTCGCTGCGAGGATTGACGATCTCCGCTGCCACTTTGTTTTACCCCTTAAGTCTTCATTGTTTGAGGGTGACCACTCCTGGTTGAGGGGTGGGCGGGCACCGCACAAGCCCAGCCGCCGTGGTTGCGTACGGGCGTTTGCGCGACGGGCGCGCCGCACACGCGCCCTGAGCCCCGGATGAGGGGTGTAAAGAACCTTCTTACCCGACGGATGGTGTCGAGGACGAGTCCATAACGCGAAGGTCACACGCCGGTGACATGACTCATACCTGAATATATGGACAAGTCCGCGACTTGCCCCCATCTCGTCATGAGTGCCGCGTAGTGGCCGCCCGCATCCCGAGATGCACCGAAGATCTTCCGGCCGGAAGGACCGATTCCCGCATAAGGTCCGGCCTTGATGTACCGGCGAGTAGCGGTTTGGGGGTCACCCGTTATCCGATTTTGACATAGCGAGTCCCCTGAATGGCGCAGTCCAAATGGCAGGATGCCGTCATCACACGAGGTCGCGGCACCCGATGGTGTGTGTTCTCGTCGACCTATCGGCTCCCTCATCCGCCGGAGGAACCCAACATGACCGCAAGCTCCACCCGTCGTACGACCGCCATGCGCTCCCGGACAGCTGCGGTCGGTGCGATCGCGGTCGCTGGCGCCCTGATCCTCACCGGCTGCGGTGACCAGACGAAGGACAACTCGGGCAGCTCGACCGCGAGCACGAGCTCCGCGCCGCTGTCCGACAAGCTGCCCAAGGCGATCCGTGACGCGGGCGTCATCAAGGTCGGCTCGGACATCGCGTACGCGCCGGTCGAGTTCAAGGACAGCTCCGGCAAGACGGTCGGCATCGACCCCGACCTGGCGGACGCGATGGGCAAGCAGCTCGGAGTGAAGTTCGAGTTCCAGAACGGCACCTTCGACACCCTGATCACGGGCCTGCGCTCCAAGCGGTACGACATCGCGATGTCCGCGATGACGGACACCAAGGACCGCCAGGAGGGCATCGACTCCGACACCGGCAAGAAGGTCGGCGAGGGCGTCGACTTCGTCGACTACTTCACCGCCGGTGTCTCGATCTACACCCCCAAGGGCAAGACCCAGAACATCAAGACCTGGTCCGACCTGTGCGGCAAGAAGATCGTGGTGCAGCGCGGCACGGTCTCCGAGGACCTCGCCAAGGCCGAGTCCAAGAAGTGCACCGGCGGCAAGAAGATCGCCATCGAGTCGTACGACAACGACCAGCAGGCCCAGACCCGGCTGCGCGGCGGTGGCGCCGACGCCGGCTCCTCGGACTTCCCGGTCGCCGCGTACGCGGTGAAGACCTCCGGCGGCGGCAAGGACTTCGAGCTCGTCGGCGAGCAGGTCGAGGCCGCGCCGTACGGCATCGCGGTCGCCAAGTCCAACACCCAGCTGCGGGACGCCCTCCAGGCCGCGCTGGACGCCATCATCAAGAACGGCGAGTACGACAAGGTCATCTCCAAGTGGGGCGTCGAGGCCGGTGCCGTCAAGACGGCCACGGTCAACGGCGGCAAGTGACCGCAGATCCGAGCGGGCACTGAAAGGCAACAACACCCGTGACTGTTGACATCGACAAGACGGCGGGCCCGGAGGACACTCCCCCGGCCGGACCGGAAGCCATCAAGGCGATCCCGGTCCGGCACTACGGGCGGTACGTCTCCGCGGTCGTCGCGATCGCGCTCCTGGTCGCCGTGGTCTACGCGTTCTCCCAGGGCAAGATCAACTGGGGTGCGATCCCCGACTACTTCTTCGACCACCGCATCATCAACGGCGTACTCAAGACGCTGCTGCTGACGGTGCTCTCGATGCTGATCGGCGTCGTCGGCGGCGTGCTCCTCGCCGTCATGCGGCTGTCGAAAAACCCGGTGACCTCGTCCATCGCGTGGTTCTACATCTGGTTCTTCCGCGGCACGCCCGTCCTCGTGCAGCTGGTGGTCTGGTTCAACCTGGGCCTGGTCTTCACGTACATCAACCTCGGTCCGATCTACAAGGACTACTGGTCCAGCTTCATGACGCCGCTGCTGACGGCGCTGCTGGGCCTGGGCCTGAACGAGGCCGCGTACATGGCCGAGATCTGCCGGGCCGGTCTGCTCTCGGTCGACGAGGGCCAGACCGAGGCCAGCCACGCGCTGGGCATGAGCCACAGCAAGACCCTGCGCCGGATCGTGATCCCGCAGGCGATGCGCGTGATCGTGCCGCCCACGGGCAACGAAGTCATCAACATGCTGAAGACGACCTCGCTGGTCGCCGTGATTCAGTACTCCGAGCTGTTCCGCGTCGCCCAGGACATCGGCCAGACGTCCGGCGCCCCGGCGGAGATGCTCTTCCTCGCCGCGGCCTGGTACCTGCTGCTGACCTCGGTGTTCAGCGTCGGCCAGTACTACCTGGAGCGGTACTACGCTCGGGGTAGTAGCCGCACCCTCCCGGCCACCCCGTTCCAGAAGATCAAGGCCAGCCTGCTGTCGCTGGGCCGTCCGAGGGGAGGCATGGCATGACCGCCAATGTGACCAAGGCGGACTCCGCCACCACGACGATGGTCAAGTCCGAAGGCGTGCACAAGTCCTTCGGCCCCGTCGAGGTCCTCAAGGGCATCGACCTGGAGGTGAAGTCCGGCGAGGTCTTCTGCCTCATCGGCCCCTCCGGCTCCGGCAAGTCGACCTTCCTCAGGTGCATCAACCACCTCGAGAAGATCAACGCCGGTCGTCTGTACGTCGACGGTGAGCTGGTCGGCTACCGGCAGCACGGCGACAAGCTGTACGAGCTGCGCGACCGCGAGGTCGCGATGAAGCGCCGGGACATCGGCATGGTCTTCCAGCGCTTCAACCTGTTCCCGCACATGACGGCGCTCGAGAACGTCATGGAGGCGCCGGTCCAGGTCAAGGGCGTCAGCAAGTCCCAGGCCCGGGATCGCGCGGGCCAGCTCCTGGAGCGCGTGGGTCTTGCCGACAAGGCGAAGAACTACCCCTCGCAGCTCTCCGGCGGCCAGCAGCAGCGCGTCGCCATCGCCCGTGCGCTGGCGATGGACCCGAAGCTGATGCTCTTCGACGAGCCGACCTCGGCCCTCGACCCGGAGCTGGTCGGTGACGTCCTCGACGTCATGCGCGACCTCGCCGAGTCCGGCATGACGATGATCGTCGTCACGCACGAAATGGGCTTCGCCCGCGAGGTGGGCGACTCGCTGGTCTTCATGGACGGCGGTGTGGTGGTCGAGGCCGGCAACCCCCGTGACGTACTGACGGACCCGCAGCACGAGCGGACGAAGTCGTTCCTGTCCAAGGTGCTCTAGCGGCGCGCGGACCACGGCGGAGGGGCGGTACGGAGTTCTGTACCGCCCCTCTTTCATGCCCTCCCGGCTACGGCAGCAGCTCCGGGTTCAGGATCAGCTTGTGCAGCTGGTCCCGGGTCAGCGGCGGTGCCTTCAGCAGCGGCCCCAGCTGGCCCTTGCCCTGGAAGCCGCCGAAGTCCCGCACGAACAGGGCCCTGCCGTCCTTCAGCTTCAGAACCGCGGCGAACTCCGGCCCCATGGTCGGATACGAAAAGGAGCCGGGCTCGGGCTCGCCCGTCTGCCAGATGCCCAGAAGGCTGCCGTGGGACAGCTTCTGGGAGGTGCAGCCCACGCGCCCGCCCTTGGGTGCGTCCTTGCACGGGTCCTCGATCCCCTTGCCACCCGTCTTCGCCTGGATCTGCTTGGTGGTGGCCACGCGCACCGTGATGTATCCGACGCCGCCGTCCCGGCTCACGGCGTAGTCACCGTCGTAGGGCCCGACGGGCTTGGGCAGCGGGGCCTTCGGCACCTGCTTGATCAGCCGCATCAGCGAGACCTCGCTGATCTTGCCGGTCCCGGCGGGGAGCAGCTTCTGGAACCGGCCCGCCTTGGTGGTGAACTCGCCCGCGGTGGGCGCGCCGGCCACGCTCGCCCCCCGGCCGTCGTCGAGCACACCGGGCCCGAAGACCAGGCCGGTCGCGACGGCCGCCGCCGCGACGCCGGTCGCCGCCGCGCGCCGCCGCCACCGCACCCGCGCGGCCTGCGCGAACACGGCCTCGCTGCCGCGGCTCCTGGGAGCCGGCACCTGGTCCACTGCCCGCCCGAGCAGTTCCCTGACGTGCTCGGCCTCAACTTCCTTCTGGTTCATGCGTATTCCTCCCGCACCGCGGCCCTGAGCGCCGCGAGTCCCCTGGCCGTGTGGCTCTTGACCGTGCTCTCCCGCATCCCGAGCAGCTGGGCCGTTGCGGCCACGCTCAGGTCCTCCCAGTAGCGCAGCACGAGCACGGCCCGTTGCTTGGGCGCGAGCTGCGCGAGAGCGGCCCGCACCATGAGTCCGGTGTCGCTGTCGATCAACTCCCCCGCCACGTCCGGCACTTCGCCGTACGCCTGCTCGCGCCGCCAGAACCGGCGGCGGGCGGAGATGAAGGTGTTGACCAGCGTCTTGCGCGCATAGGCCTCGAGGTTTTCGAGGCGTCCGTGCCGTCGTGCGCCGAGGACGATCTTCACCAGGGTCGTCTGCACGAGATCCTCCGCCTCGTCGCGGTTGCCGCACAGCAGATAGGCGCTCCGGTACAGCGCCGTGCGTCTGCCCTCCACGAAGACGTGCAGAGCGGCTTCCTCGCCGCGCGTCATCGCGCCCCCTTCCCCGGCCCGCGGTCGCGGACCGTCTCACCCTTCCAGTGCGGTGGGGAGTTCCAAGGGACGCAGAAGAGGCGGTACGGATTTTCCGTACCGCCTCGATCGCCGCTCCGCCGGGGTTACTTGAGTGCGAGGAGAAGCGTGTCCGAGGGCGAGCACCACACCGGCCGGGCCTCTCCGAAGCCCTTCTCGCGCAGCACGCGCGCGTGCCAGGCGGCGGACGGCGTATCGCCGTCGGCGTGCTCGCCGTAGATCTCGAAGCGGCGGGCGGTGGGTGCGGCGAGGACGGGATCCTTCGCGGCCAGCTCCCACCATTCGGCCCAGTCGAGGGCGCCGTTCTTCTTGGCCTGATCCATATGGGCGTGCCGCTGCGCACGCTCGGCCGCGTTGATCCTGGGCGTCGTCTCGTCGATCATGTGGTCGGCGTTCATGAAGACACCGCCGTCGCGGACGAGTTCCGCGACCTGACCGTAGAGGGCCGCGAGGGATTCGCTGTGCAGCCAGTGCAGGGCCGTGGCGGTCAGGACGGCGTCGTAGGAGTCGTACGGCAGCAGCGTGGGCCACTGCGGGTCCTTGAGGTCGGCTGTGACGAACGAGACCCGGTCGTCGCCCTCGAAGGTGCCCTCGGCGATGGTGAGCAGCGCGGGGTCGAGGTCGACGCCCGTACTGGTGGCGCCGGGGAGGCGGGCGAGCAGCCGGGCCGTGATGGTGCCGGTGCCACAGGCGAGGTCGAGGACGCGCGGCTCGGGGCCCACCAGGGCCTCGAGCATGTCGAGCATCACCCGGAAGCGCTCCTCGCGGTCCGGCATGTACCACTCCTGCTGCCGATCCCAGCTCTCCTGCCAGGCGCGCCAGTCGGTTCCGGTGCTGACGGTCATGGAAGCCCCTTACTTCGCTCGCCCACGTAATACCCTGGAAGCACGATCATCTGTTACCTGACCGCAGCCACGACGATAGAGCGCGCCCGTAAGGACTACAAGTGGAACTGGCCTATTACTCGGATTACGCTGTCCGTCTCGTCAACAGCGAGGAGCCGGCCCGGGGGAAGGACTCGCTGACCTCGGTCGAGGCCGTCCGCGACCTCTTCGGGGGCAACTCGTCGGCGGCCCGCCGCGCCACCGACGCGGACGTCACCCGGTTCCGCTCCGTACGGGGCCGGCTGCGCGCGGTCTTCGAAGCGGCCGACGGCGGCAACGAGACCCTCGCCGTGGACCTGCTGAACTCACTCCTCCTGGAGTTCCCGGTGAGCCCGCAGATCTCCGGCCACGACTACCGGGACGACGACGGGCGCCCCCTGTGGCACATGCACCTGGCGGACCACCCGTCGAACGCGACGGCGGGCTACGCGGCCATCGCGGCGATGGGCCTGGCCTTCCACCTGACGGAGTACGGCGTCGACCGCCTCGGCCTGTGCGAGGCGTCTCCCTGCCGCAACGCCTTCCTGGACACCTCGACCAACCGCTCCCGGCGCTACTGCTCGGACCGCTGTGCGACCCGCGCCAACGTGGCGGCCTACCGCGCCCGCAAGCGCCTGGAGGCGGACCGGTCGGACAGCACAGGCCTGGCGGCCCCTGCCACCCAGCGGACGACGGCGACCGGCGACCGCTGACCGCCCTTCAGGGGCCGGTACCGGAACCGCACCTTCCCGAGGACGAGTTCCTCGGGAACGGTCCCGTAATCAGTGCTGTCGCCCCCGGCGAACGCGTTGTCCCCGAGCACCCACCAGCCCCCCTCCCGGCGTTCCGCGATCCGCTTGACGACCAGCAGATCCTGCTGGAACGGATGCCGCAGGACGACGACGTCACCGGGCCTGACCCGCGCCCCCCACTGCACGACGAGCCGATCCCCGTGCTGAAGCGTGGGAACCATGGACGGTCCCGTCACCTCGGCCGCCCCGAACGGCAGCACGGCCCTCCCGCGCTCGGTCTCCTGCGACAGCTCCGGCATCACCGGCACCTCCCCGGTCCTATCCTCCACCAGTCCCAGTTTCACCCTGGACTTTTGTCCTAAGCCCATGGGGGCACTCGCGAAAACCCGTCCCTCACGGAGTAATGTCCCACCTGAGAAGACGATCACGAGGAAGGACAGCTCAATGCTCTCCCGCCTGTTTGCCCCCAAGGTCAAGGTCAGCGCGCACTGCGACCTGCCCTGCGGTGTGTACGACCCGGCCCAGGCCCGCATCGAGGCGGAGTCGGTGAAGGCCGTCCAGGAAAAGATGGCCGGCAACGACGACCCGCACTACCAGGCTCGCGCCACCGTCATCAAGGAGCAGCGCGCCGAGCTCGCCAAGCACCACGTGTCGGTGCTCTGGAGCGACTACTTCAAGCCCCCGCACTTCGAGAAGTACCCGGAGCTGCACCAGCTGGTCAACGACACCCTGAAGGCCCTCTCGGCCGCCAAGGCGTCCACGGACCCGGCGACGGGCCAGAAGGCGCTGGACTACATCGCCCAGATCGACAAGATCTTCTGGGAGACCAAGAAGGCCTGACCCAGGCCGCGTTACCGGTTCGCCTTGACCGGCGAGCGGTGCACCCTCGCAGGTCAGCGAGTCTTCTGAAGGGGCTCGGCCGAACCCTCGGCCGGGCCCCTTCGGCGTTCCTCGAAGGGCGGGTTTCACGCCGCGCGGGCTCCCCCGCCCCCATGAAACCGCCGTAAAACCGCGGTAAGTCCGCAGCCCCGCACGCTGCTGCCATGACAACGCCTCGGGCTCACCGTCCTCGGCTACTTCTGGGCGCGCTCTGCGTACGACCGCGCCCGCTGAGCGGCTTCGAGGAAGTGGGGTGCGTTTCCGCGTCGTCCGGTGCGGTGCAGGTGTGCCGCCCCGTCGCCCTCGTACTGGATGTACTGGGTGATGTGGCAGTGCGGCGAGGTGTCGTGCGGAGGTGTCGTGCGGCGTGGGGGCGTGCCCCGCTTCCCCGAGACCGCTTGGACCGTCGGCCCGCTAGCGGGCCCGCTCCCGCAACAGCTCCAGCGCCGCACCCCGCAACTCCTCGCCCTCCAGGGCGCATACGCCGACACCGCGTCGTCGTACGCCGCCCGGTCGGCGCGTCCGGCCGCCTCCCCGAGGCGAGCCGAGGACATCGTCGGCTGGAAGCCACGCAGGCAGCGGAACCGCGAGCAGGACGGCGGAGCTGTCCACCTGTGTCTCGTCCATGGGTGAGGCGGTAGCCCGTGGCGGTGCCGCCGATCAGCTCGGCACCGAGCTGGGAACGGGCCCGCGAGACAAGGACCTGCAGCGCCTTCGTCGGATTCTCCGCGCGGGTGCCGGGAGCGCGGGACGTGGGATCCCTCCGGTCTCAGCGCTCCGGGCCCTCGTGTCGGCGCCGGATGTCATCCTGGTGCGGTGACTCTCGAGGACTTGGTCCGGCTGCGCCGGGCCCGCGACCGGATGGACCGTGAGTACGCGGAGCCGCTGGACATCGCTACGCTCGCGCGCAGCGCGCTGATGTCGCCCGGCCACTTCCAGCGGAGCTTTCGCGCGGCCTTCGGCGAGACGCCGTACACCTATCTCATGACCCGCAGGATCGAGCGCGCCAAGGCCCTGCTGCGCCGCGGCGACATGACGGTCACGGAGGTGTGCTTCGCCGTGGGCTGCACCTCGCTCGGCTCCTTCAGCTCCCGCTTCACAGAGCTGGTCGGCGAGACGCCGAGCGCGTACCGGGCCCGCCCGCACGACCACGGCGCCCCCATCCCGTCCTGCGTGACCCGGCGCCTGACCCGCCCGGCCCGCCACCCGAACCCGGAGGCGGAACCGGGCTCGCGCCTCTAGGGCCTGATCCGAACGACAGGCCCTGACGCCCGTGCCGCGGTCCGGGCCGACGGGCCCCCGGTTCTGCACGGCGGATCGGGGCAGCAGGCCCTAGCGTGAGGCGTATGGACCTGAAACTCTCCCAATGCTTCATCGCCGTGGACGACCACGACAAGGCGCTCGCCTTCTACCGGGACGTACTGGGCCTGGAGGTCCGCAACGACGTGGGGTTCGAGGGCATGCGCTGGGTGACGGTCGGCTCGCCGCTCCAGCCGGACGTGGAGATCGTCCTGGAGCCACCCGCGGCGAGCCCCGACACCTCCCCCGCGGACAAGCAGGCCATGGCCGAGCTGCTGGCCAAGGGCGTCCTGCGCGGTGTCATCTTCTCCACGGCCGACTGCGACGCCCTCTACGAACGCGTCCACGCCTCAGGCGCCGAAGTCCTCCAGGAACCCATGGACCAGCCCTACGGCCTCCGCGACTGCGCCTTCCGCGACCCGGCGGGCAACGTCCTCCGCTTCACCGAACGCTCCGATGCCTGACCCGGACTACCGCTACATCGGCCCCGGGGACCTCTTCACCACCGGCTCCCCGGGGCGCGCCATCACTGCGCCGTCCGACCTCGTCACCTGGCTCGCGGACCGCCCCGCGGAAGAACGGGCCGAGCCCTTCACCTTCGTCGTGGACCTGCAGGGCACCCTCCGCCTCGCCACGCGCCGCAGCGAGCACGTGGCCTGTGCCGGGGGCGAGCGGGTGCCGGCAGCCGGTGAGATCGGGTTCGGGCGGGAGGGCGAGGTCTGGGTGGTGGACGAGGTCAGCAATCAGTCGACCGGATACTGCCCCGACGTGACGTCCTGGACGGCCGTCTCCGCCGCCCTGCGCCGGGCGGGGCTCGAGCACCCGCCGGCCTTCACCCACGCAATGGTCTTCAGGCGCTGCACGGGGTGCCGGGAGGTCGGAATCGTGCGGGAGGGAGACTACGTCTGTGTGTTCTACGGGTGCGATCTGCCCGTGGAGTGGAACGTCTGAGGAATGTCCGAGGAGTCACCCATGCCGTCCGCCCGCCCCCATGTCCTGTACGTCAGCGATCTGGCCTATCCGGCCAAGGGGCGCCGTTACTGCGACGAGGACATCCTTCTCACCTCGCGGCTGCGCGAGGAGTTCGACGTCGCCGTGTGTCATCCGCTGGACGCGGCCGGGTTGATGGACGGCTTCGACGTCGTGGTCGTGCGGAACAGCGGGCCGGTGCTGAACTACCGGGCGGAGTACGACGCGTTCCGGGAGCGGGCGGTCGCGGACGGTGTGCGCGTGTACAACGAGCTGTCGGGGAAGGGGGACATGGCGGGGAAGGGGTACCTGCTGGAGCTGACCTCGGCCGGGTACCCGGTCATCCCCACCATCGACCGCGCACAGGACCTGGGGCGGCTGCCCGACGTCGACACGTACGTGGTGAAGCCGAAGCTGGGGGCCGACTCCATAGGGCTGGAGTTCGTGGCGCGCGAGCGGCTCCCCGAGCTGGCGTACGGCGACGTCCTGGTCCAGCCGCGCATCGACTTCCGCTACGAGGTCTCCTTCTACTTCGTCGACCGCGCCTTCCAGTACGCCCTGTACGCGCCCCGCCCGGACCGGCGCTGGGCCCTGGAACCGTACGAACCGACCGTGCAGGACCTGGAGTTCGCTCAGCGGTTCGTCGACTGGAACGACATCGAGCACGGGATCCAGCGCGTGGACGCCTGCCGGGCCCCCGGCGGCGAGCTGCTTCTCGTCGAGCTGGAGGACCTCAACCCGTATCTGTCCCTGGACGTCCTCGCCCCCGACGTCCAGGGCGCCTTCGTCGCGAGCATGAAAACCTCGTTGCGCGCGCTGATCGGGCGGGAGACGGTACGAGCCGTACCGGCCGTCCGACAGGGAGCGCCCCGATGACCGCACCATCGATCCGGTGGACCTACGCCTTCGTCGACCGGCCCATGAAGGAGTTCGGGCCGGCCACCGATTTCTGGACCGCGGTCACAGGGACACGGCTGTCGCAACCCCGCGGCGACCAGGGCGAGTTCGTCACTCTGCTGCACGAAGGCGCCGACGCGTGTGTGAAGGCGCAGGGTGTCGGGTCGGGTGACGGCGGCGCGCATCTCGACCTCGCCGTCGAGGACGTACCGGCGCTGGTGGAGGCGGCGCTGCGGCGGGGCGCGACACTCGTCGCCGAGTACGACGGGTGGGCCGTACTGCGTTCCCCCGGCGGGCAGTTGTTCTGTGCGGTGCCATGGCACGGGGAGTCGGCTCGGCCGCCCGTGGTCGAGGGACCGAGCGGCGCGACCAGCCGGCTCGACCAGGTGTGCGTCGACCTGGCTCCGTCCGTGTACGGCGCCGAGATCACCTTCTGGAGCGAGCTCACCGGCTGGGACTCCCACCCCGGCGCCCTCCCGGAGTTCCACCTGGTCAAGCCTCCCGCCGCCCTCCCCTTCCGCATCCTCCTGCAACGCCTGGACAGCGACCGCCCCGCCTCCGCCCACCTCGACATCGCCTGCTCGGACATCGAGGCGGTGCGGGCCCGGCACGAAGGTCTTGGTGCCACCCTGGTCGACCGCGGCGCCCTCTGGGCGGTGATGCGGGACCCGGTCGGCGGCACCTACTGCCTGACACCCCGCGACCCCGGAACGGGCAGCCTTCACCAGCCAAGGGTCGCGTACGCGCAGATGCCGTCCTCCCCGTCCTCGACGCGCGGACAGGACGAGGGCAGGTCGTCGTAGCGAAGGAGCGGGGCCGGGACCTTCCGGTGGTCCTTGTTCTGCTCCCAGACGCGCGGTCCCTGCGGCTCCGCCGAGTCCTGCAGCCACAGCGTGAGTCCGCCGCCCACGACCACGGCCACCGTCCACACCGCCGCCGCCCATCGCCACACCCGGCGCCGTCGCCCCGCTGTCGTCGTCACGCCGGCGTCACCTCGCCCTGGTGCCACGAGCGCTCGGTGAGGTGCGGAAGAGGTTCGGCCATGCCGCAAACGCTACGGCTTGAGGCGTGCGGACCGCGCGTGCAGATAGCGCTGTTCGGGAAGGCTGAGGGACTTGCGGGCCGCGGACTCGTACGCGGCACGGGCCGCCGCCGGGTCGCCCGCGCGTTCCAGCAGGTGGCCGCGGACCGCGTCCAGCCGGTGACCGGCCGCCAACTCGTCCTCCAACGCGTCGAGTTCGGCCAGGCCCGCCCGCGGCCCGTGCACCATGGCCACCGCCACCGCCCGGTTCAGGCGCTCGACGGGGCCGGGGACCCGACGGATCAGCACGTCGTACAGGCCGAGGATCTCGCGCCAGTCCGTCGCCTCCGGGGACGGCGCCTCGTCGTGCACTGCGGCGATGGCGGCCCGGAGTTGGTAGGGCCCCGCCCGCCCTCGCGACGACGACAGCGCCTGCGTCACCAGGGCCACACCCTCTTCGATCGCTGCCTTGTCCCACAGATCGCGGTCCTGCTCGTCGAGGGGCACCAGCTCGCCGTGCGGGCCCGTCCGGGCGGCACGGCGGGCGTCGGTCAGCAGCATCAGCGCCAGCAGCCCCGTCACCTCGTGGTCCTCGGGCAGCAGCCGGTGCACGGTTCGCGTCAACCGGATGGCCTCGCCGGCGAGCTCGGCCCGCCGGAGCACCGTTCCGGACGTCGCCGTATAGCCCTCGTTGAAGATCAGATACAGGGTGTGGAGGACAGCCGGCAGTCGCTCCTCCCACCGGTCCGGGCGCCCGAATCGGACCCCCTTCACCCGCTGCTTGGCTCTGCTGACCCGCTGGGCCATCGTCGCCTCGGGCACGAGGTACGCCCGCGCGATCTCCGCCGTGGTCAGACCGCCGACGGCCCGCAGGGTGAGCGCGATCTGCGCGGGCGCGGTCAGATCGGGGTGGCAGCAGAGGAAGAGGAGCGAGAGCGTGTCGTCCTCGCTCGGCGCCCGGTCCACCGTCGGTGGCGGTGCCGTGAAGGCGTCCCGGGGAGTCAGCGCCGCCGCCCTCTCCTCCCGCAGCCGCCGCGCCTCCTCACTGCGCAGGGCATCCGTCAGCCGCCGCGAGGCGACCTTGATCAGCCAGCCGCGCGGATTGTCGGGCACGCCCTTGTCGGCCCACTGCCCGGCCGCCGCGAGCAACGCCTCCTGTACGGCGTCCTCGGCGGCGTCGAAATGCCCGTACCGGCGGACGAGCGCGCCGAGGACCTGCGGCGCGTGCCGGCGCAGCAGATCCTCGATCTCGATGCTCATGCCGGTCAGATGTCCCCGGCGCCGTCCATGATGGGCCGGATGACGACCGGGTAGTCGGTGGCACCCTCCGGGCACGGGCACCGCGTGACGCGCTCGGCGATCTCGGTGACCCGCTCCAGGCTCGCGCACTCCAGGACCCAGTAGCCGGCCATCAGCTCCTTGGTCTCGCTGTACGGGCCATCGGTGATCACGGCCTTGCCGTCCTTGCCCAGGGCGACCAGGCGGGTCTGCGCCGGCTCGGCCAGCCCCTGCCCGTCGATCAGCTCCCCGGTCTCGGACAGGTCGTCGTTGATCGCGCCCATGTACGCGTACATGGCCTGCAGTTCCTGCTCGCTCCAGGCCGGGGCCTGCGCGGATGCCTTGCCACGCATGGCCTCGTAGTCGGCCTGCGTGCCCTGCACCATCACCAGGTACTTCATGAGTCCGCTCCTTCGGCTCCCGCCGCCCACGGTGGGCGGCTCTCGCAGGAGACGTCGGAGCCGACCCTCGATTCTCTACGCGGTCACGCGATTTCGGTCAGGATTTCTCCGTGGCCGACTCCTCCCGCTCGTCCGGGGACTCCTCCGCGGACTCGCCGAGGTACGCAGCGCACTTCGGATTCCGGCAGGGCCCGGGCCTCCAGAGGGGAACCCACGCACCCAGCGTCTTGTGACGCCGTACGACCGTGGCGACCGGCTGCCCGCATTGGGGACATACATACTCATCGGTGCCCATGCCTTCAGGGTAGGACGGCAGGACCCTCAGCGCTTCCTGCTGTACGTCCGCACGAGCACCCCGCTCTTGAACACCCGCACCCCGTCGAGAGCGAACTCGGCGACGTCGAACCCGGAGCCGAACATCGGCATGCCGGAGCCCAGCACCACCGGGTAGGTCTTGATGACGAGCTCGTCCACCTCGTCGATCAGCGCCCCCGCGAGCTGCGAGCCACCGCACAGATAGATGCCGAACTCGCCGTCCTCCGCCTTGAGTTCGCGCACCCTGCCGAGGACGTCGTCCGCGACGATCTCCACATGCGGATCGGGCGACTCCTTGAGGCTGCGCGAGGCGACGTACTCGCGCAGATGGGCGTAGGGGCTGGTGACGCCGGCCTCCAGCGCCAGGTCGTAGCTGGCGCGGCCCTGGATGATCGTGTCGAAGTGCCGGTTCCCCAGATCGTCGATGCCGAGCGGGCGGCGGCCGTGGGTCGCCAGTGTCTCCGGGTACTCCGCCTTGAGGAAGTCCTCCAGGAACTCCTCGTCGACGAACGGCATGAAGCACTGCGCGTCGCCGTCCGGGGCTCCGATGAAGCCGTCGATCGAGCAGGCGATGAAGTACGTGAGCTTGCGCAAGCGGGTCTCTTTTCGTCAGTCGTCAGGCACTCGGCTCGCAACCACTCCAGTTATAGTGCTTCACCTGTAGTGGTTACAAGGGACTTATGGAGGTTGCGCGATGGCAAGGAATCCCGAGCGCAGAGCGGCCCTCGTCGACGCGGCCGTGGAGGTCCTGGCCCGCGAGGGAGCGCGCGGGCTGACGTTCCGCGCCGTGGACGCCGAGGCCGCCGTCCCGGTGGGCACCTCGTCGAACTACTTCACCGACCGCGACGACCTGCTGAGCCAGGTCGACACCCACCTCCACCTGCGCCTCGCCCCCGACCCTGCCGTGCTCGCCGAGTTGCTGAAGGGGCCGAAGGACCGCTTGCTGGTGCTGGAGTTCATGCGCGACCTGCTGGCCCGCGCGACGCGTGACCGCACGGGCTATCTCGCCCTCTTCGAGATGCGCCTGGAGGCCACCCGCCGCCCCGCCCTGCGCGCCTCGTACACCGAGTCGGTACGCGGCGACCTGGAGCAGGGCATGGAGTTCCACCGGGACGCCGGGCTGCCCGGCGGCGACGAGACCGTGACGGTGCTCTATCTCGCCGTACTCGGGCTGCTCCTGGAGCACCTGACCCTGCCCGGGGTTCTGGACGGCGTACTGCCGGGAGTCGCCGTCCCGGACGATCTGCTCGAACGGATCGTGACGACGATCGTCCCGGCGAGCTGAGCGGCTCCCCGGAGTCGCTCAGCCCTCCTGCCCGGGCCGCGGCTCGCGCCACATGGGCCACATCTGCGGACCGTCCGGCAGATCGAGGGGACGCCCGACAAGGTCGAATCCGAGACGCTCGTACAGCGCCCGGCTGCGGGCGTTGCTCGCCTCCAGATACGCGGGCAGGCCCTCGCGGTCGCAGCGGGCGAGAACCGACTGGATGAGTGCGGTGCCCAGACCCTCACCCTGCCGCTCCGGCGCCACGGCGATCATCCACAGATACTCGTGGTCGCGGCCCGCGGGGTGGACGTCCGCCGTCAGCCGCCCGATCAGCTCGACGCGCTCGTTGTCCGGGTCGACCGCCTCGCGCAGCTGTACGGCACCGTCCTCGTCGCCATGCGCTTCGGCGGGAACCGGCACCCAGAGGGCACACGCCACACCGTCCTCCGCCAGATCGACCCGCCCCTCGGCGAGCACGACATCAAGAAACGCGGCCATCAACTTCTGGTGCGTCGCCCGCCGGTGTGCCTCGTCCGGAAACACCCAGCCGCTCACCGGATCATCCAGGAAGGCCGCATCGAGCAACCGGACGACCAGCTCCCGGTCCCCCTCGCCCGCCGTACGGATCGCCACGCCCATGTGCCCGCTCCCCTTCGCCCCAACTGACGTTGATCGTATGGCGGTTGAAGCGTAACCGCTGGGACCTACCGCTTCAGGTCCGACAGGCACCCTCAGCCCGTCCAGCACATGAGCACGAGCCGGAGAGCCGCCCCCGCCCCGCAGCCCTGTCCAGCCCGTCCGGCTCTTCCAGCCCCTCCGGCTCTTCCAGCCCGTCCGGCGTTCGAGGACGAGGCCGTTCAGACCGAAGCGGGGGCCTGGGGGCGGCAGCCCAATGCAATTGCCTTGGTGTCCCGGCCACGTAGTACCCATGGCGACGAGCGCGCCGGATGTCCGTGAGTGTGGCTGGCACGAAGGGGATGCGGGCGCTGAGGTCATGGATCCGGCCGACGCACACCATCCGCCTCGCCCCACCGCTCTGCGCTGACGCATACAGCCGTTCCGGTGGCACGAGGGATGACCGGGAAACGGCACCGCCCGAGCGATCCGAGGCCGGCCACGCTGTGCAGCCGTCGTCAGCCGGGCAACGGGATCGGCGAGTCCGTGCGGCCGCTCGCTGGCGCCGTCACCCCGGCGGCCTCCCGCACACCGCCCGCGAGCACCGCGCACGTGAACACGATCACCGGGGCCTTCCAGTCCCAGGAGGCGAACGCAATCACCGGTAGGACGAACATCGAATGGACGGCGGAGACGGCAAACGCCGCCCCCGCCCAACCTCCGCCGATAGCCGGCCGACGTACGGTCGCCCAGTGGCGCCACCACAGTCCGGCAGCCACCGCCGCGATGACGGCCATCACGGCAGCGCCCAGTCGGGCCAGATCAGCATCGGTCACACTGTCAGGGTCCGGTGCGGTCGAACCGGTCGTGTGCACGCTCAGCGCAACCGCAGTCCATCCGAGGGCCGCCGCACCCAGCAAGGAAGCCAGAACTGCTGCGCGTCGCCGGCCCCAACTCGTCCCGGAATGCGTCAAGTTCGAATTCATGCCTCATCCTAGGGGCAGTGTTGCTGGTTTTCAGTAGGCACCGTCGACCGAGGAGAATGGCGCCGCATGACCGTCTTTCGCTGTGCCAACTGCCGGCAGCGAAGCCGCGGTCGGCGATGACGAGCCGGGCTCGCGCCCGGCACAACGAGGACCGGTTCACCCCCGCCGGGGTCCGGCTGCCCGGGATACCCCGTCACACGCGGGGCACCGATCTCCGCAGCTCAAAAGCAACTGCATCGGGGGCGTCAGCCCCCAGGTACGGGACGGGCAGGGGCGGAGGGGGCGGAAAAGACGGGCCCCGCACACCGTGGGGATGTGCGGGACCCGCCCGGCCGGAGCCCGGCGCCGTACGGAGGTCAGGTGCCGTACGGAACCGGAGGCTCCGGGGTCTTCGGCCGGCGCACCGGCCCGGTCAGTTGCTCCGCCGTGTCACGAACTCCGCCAGCGCGAGGAGCCCACCCGCCGCATCCGGATCGGGCACCGCCCGGGACAGCTCATGCATCGCCCGGGACATCCGGTCGACCGCCTGAGCCTGCGCCCAGTCGCGACCACCCGCCCGCTCGACGGCGAGGGCCGTACGCTCCAACTCCCCTTCTTCATAGGGAACTCCGTACAGCTCGGCCAGTTCATCGGCCGCCGGCGTGCCCGAGGCGAGCGCGGCGACCACGGGCAGTGACTTCTTGCGGGCGATGAGATCCGCCCCGGCCGGCTTGCCGGTACGGCTCGGGTCCCCCCAGATCCCGATCACGTCGTCGATCAGCTGGAACGCGAGCCCGGCCTCCCGGCCGAACGCGTCCAACGCCTCGACGTCCTTCTCGTCCGCCCCCGCGTACAGCGCCCCGAGTGCACAGGCGCCGCCGATCAGGGCACCCGTCTTCGCCTCGGCCATGGCGAGGCACTCGTCGAGGGTGACCTCGTCGGGGCCGCGCTTCTCCATGGCCATGTCCGCGTACTGTCCCGCGCACAGCTCGACCACGCAGGACGCGAGCCGGGCGGCGGCCGCCGCCGACGCCGGGTGCGGATCCTCGGCGAGCAGCCGCTGGGCGAGCGCCTGCAGAGCGTCCCCGGCGAGGATCACGTCGGCGTCGCCGAACACGGTCCAGGCGGTGGGGCGGTGCCTGCGGGTGGTGTCCCGGTCCATGACGTCGTCGTGCAGCAAGGTGAAGTTGTGGATCAGCTCCACGGCGGCGGCCGCCCGCACGGCCGTCGTGTGCTGTCCGCCGAGCGCCCGGACCGCGGTCAGCACGAGCGCGGGCCGGATCGCCTTGCCCGCGTGGCCCGCCGCCGGTGTGCCGTCCGCGTGCTCCCAGCCGAAGTGGTAGAGCGCGATCCGGCGCATCGAGCCGGGCAGCGATTCGATGGCCCCGCGCAGTTCGGGGTCGACCGACGCCCGGGCGCGCTCCAGAATGCCCGCCGCTTCCTGCCCGTCGAGCGGGCTCGGTGGCCCCTTCCTGGCCGTAGGCCTCCCGATGGGGCTCCGCCTGTGCAGGATCTCGGTCGGGCTCTGCGTCGCCTCCGTCATGAACTCACCCGTGAACTCCCCCTGCACACCTCACCCATGGAATCGCCCCGGAGAGTCCGCGGACGGTGGCGCTTCCGCGGCCGCTGGGCGCGTAACCCCTCGGTGTACCCGCCCCGAGGGGCGGGAACACGGCGACCGCCGGCTCGCGGAAGGTCACCGCCAGCGGCCGATCTCGACGTTCTCCAGGATGCCGAGAGCGTCCGGCACGAGCACCGCGGCCGAGTAGTACGCCGTCACCAGGTAGGAGACGATCGCCTGCTCGTTGATGCCCATGAAGCGCACCGACAGGCTCGGCTCGATCTCGTCCGGGATGCCCGCCTGCTGGAGCCCGATCACGCCCTGCTCGGCCTCGCCGGTACGCATGGCGATGATCGAGGTCGTACGGGTGTCGCTGACCGGGATCTTGTTGCACGGGAAGAGCGGCACGCCGCGCCAGGTCGGGATGCGGTTGCCCGCGATCTCGACGCTCTCGGGGACGAGTCCGCGCTTGTTGCACTCGCGGCCGAACGCGGAGATCGCACGTGGGTGGGCGAGGAACAGCTTGGTGCCGCGCCTGCGGCTGAGTAGTTCGTCGAGGTCGTCGGGGCCGGGAACGCCGTCGTGCGGTTGCAGCCGCTGGTCGTACTCGCAGTTGTTGAGCAGCCCGAACTCCCGGTTGTTGATGAGCTCGTGCTCCTGGCGCTCCTTCAACGCCTCTACGGTGAGCCTCAGTTGCTGCTCGGTCTGATTCATGGGCTGGTTGTAGAGGTCGGCCACGCGTGTGTGCAGACGCAGTACGGTCTGGGCGATGCTCAGTTCGTACTCGCGCGGCGCGGCCTCGTAGTCGACGAAGGTGCCGGGGATGTCCGGCTCTCCGGTGTGGCCGGCCGAGAGGTCGATCTCCTTCTCGCCGTACTTGTTGGCGCGCTGCTCCGGGATCGCGCGCAGCTCCTGGAGGTGGGTGCGCAGGGACTCCGCGCGCTCCGCGACCTGTTCGAGATCCTGGCGGGGCAGCGTGAGCACGGTGACCGCGGTGACGGCGCGGGCCGTGTACTCCCAGATGGCGTCCGGGTCGATGAGCGCCTGCTCCCCGAAGTACGCGCCATCGGCGAGGACACCGAGCACCGCGTCGTCCCCGTAGGGGCCGGTGCCGATCTTCTCGACCTTGCCGTGCGCCAGCAGGAACACCTCGTCGGCCTGGCTGCCGAACGAGGCGAGCACCTCCCCCGGCGCGAACTCCCGCTGCCCGCAGCGCTGGGCGAGCTCGCCGAGCACCTCCTGATCCTCGTACGACCGCAGTACGGACAGTTCACCGAGTTCCGCGGGGATGACCTGGACGCGGTCACCGGTCTTCACGAACGTCACGCGGCCGTCGCCCACGGAGTAGCTGAGCCGCCGGTTCACGCGGTACGTGCCACCCTGCACGTTCACCCACGGCAGCATGCGCAGCAGCCACCGTGAGCTGATCTCCTGCATCTGGGGTGCGGACTTGGTGGTGGTGGCCAGGTTCCGCGCGGCGGATGTGCCGAGACTCTGCTGCGGCCTACCCTGGTCCGCGCGGACCTCTTCGCCTACCGACATGAAAATTGCCCTCCCGGTCGTGCACTGATCTGCGGGGACAAGCCTTCCATCACGGAACGTGGCTGTGCCATTACACGAATGAGCGGGAATGGATCATCCGAGACTTGGGCACGCGGCGTACTTCTGTCCAGGGAACTCCAAGATCCGGCCAACCGTTTGCCCCTTTGACGGACAACGACAGGAGACAGCAGTGGCAGGCTTCCTGGACCGTGCGAAAGAACAGGCACAGCGCGGCCTCACACAGGGCAAGCAGAAGATCGACGACGTGCAGGCGCAGCGCGCCGGTGGCGACCTCCTCAAGAAACTGGGCGCGGCGTACTACGCGGAGCGGCGCGGCAGCGGCTCCCCCGAGGCGACACAACAGGCCCTGCAGGCCCTGGAAAGCCACATAGCGACGCACGGGGACGCGTTCCTGCGCGCCTGAGGGGCCCCTTGCCCGCCTGACCGGATCGGCTCGCACGCTGTGCGAACGAGTAGGCCCGGCCGCCCGATCACGGGTACAAGCTGCGGTACGAGACGGCCGCGACAGGGCGGCCGGCGTGCAGCGCGAAGGAGGCGGCCATGGCCCCACCCATGTCCGCGGGCAGTTTCCTGGACCGGCTCAGGGAGGCAGGAGTCACCGTCGTCGAGGTCGGCGACTGGGAGCATCACAACCGCAATCACCAGGGCCCGTGGGGTCCGGTCTACGGCGTGATGATCCACCACACGGTGACCTCGGGCAGCGAGCGCACCGTCGAGATCTGCCGCGAGGGCTACCAGGGGCTGCCCGGGCCGCTGTGCCACGGCGTCATCACCAAGGACGGCGTCCTCCACCTCGTCGGCTACGGCAGGGCCAACCACGCGGGCATGGGCGACGACGACGTCCTGCGCGCGGTGATCGCGGAGAAGGCGCTTCCGCACGACAACGAGGCGAACACCGACGGCAACCGCCACTTCTACGGCTTCGAGTGCGAGAACCTCGGCGACGGAAAGGACCCCTGGCCCGAGGCGCAACTGGACACCATCGAGAAGGTCTCCGCCGCGATCTGCCGCCACCACCACTGGACCGAGCGCTCGGTCATCGGCCACCTCGAGTGGCAGCCCGGAAAGGTGGACCCCAGAGGATTCACGATGGCCCACCTGCGGGAGCGCATCCGCGACCGCCTGAAGTGACGTGCGGGCACGGGTGGCTGCCCCGCCCCCGGACAGATGTCCGACAATGGCCGGGTGACCAGCCCCGACGTCCCTGACGCTCCCGAAGCGCTCGGCCCGACGGCCCTGCGGCCGCGACTCCCGTCGCCGCTGCGCGAGGCCGCGGACGAGCGCTTCGCCCGCCATGGCGTCCGACTGCTGCTCAAGCGGGACGATCTGATCCACCCGGAGCTGATCGGCAACAAGTGGCGGAAGCTGGCCCCGAACCTGGAGGCGGCGGCGGGCCGCACGGTGGTCACCTTCGGCGGGGCGTACTCGAACCATCTGCGCGCCACAGCCGCCGCGGGCCGCCTCCTGGGCCTGCCCACCCTGGGCGTGATCCGCGGCCAGGAGCTGGCCGACCGTCCCTTCAACCCCTCGCTCGCCCGGTGCGCGGCCGACGGCATGCGGCTGCACTTCATCGACAGATCGACATACCGCCGCAAAGCGGAGCCGGAGACGCTGGCCGCCATCCTGCGAACAGCGGGCGCCGAGGACGCGTACGTCGTGCCCGAGGGCGGCAGCAACTCCCTCGCCGTGCACGGTTGCCGGGCGCTCGGCGAGGAACTGCGCGACCACGGCGGCATCGACGTGGCCGCCCTCGCCTGCGGCACCGGCGGCACTCTCGCAGGCCTGGCCGCCGGACTCGGCCCCGACCAACGGGCCCTTGGCTTCCCCGTCCTCAAGGGCGGTTTCCTCAGCGCCGACATACAGGCCCTCCAGCAGGCCGCCTTCGGCACCCGTCGCGGCATCTGGTCCCTCGATGACCGCTTCCACTTCGGCGGCTACGCCCGCACCACCGCCGAACTCGACGCCTTCGCCGAGGACTTCGAGCACCGCCACAGTCTGCCTGTCGAACGTCTCTATGTCGCCAAGGTGCTGTATGGGCTTGCCGTCCTGGCCCAGGAGGGCGCTTTCGCGCGGGGGACGACGGTAGCGGCCGTGATCACGGGAGCACCGTTCCAGGCGTGACGGGCCAAGTGGGGAGAACGCGTCGGCTTCAGAGATGATCAGGCCTTCGTCAGCCTCTTGGCGGCGGAGCCGGCACGCCCTCCGGCAGGGTGGCGAACCCTCACCTGGGACGCCTTGATCATCGGCAGCCGGGCGCGGGACTTCGTCACCCGGACCGGCGATGTGCTGCCGGCGGACACCCGCCAGGCGGCCGAGCCGCACTTCGCCGGGATCGGGGAATCATTCGACGCGCTGCTCCTCGGCACCGCGGAAGCACAGGCGGGACCGGCCTAGGGTTCCCGGGCTCGCGGGCTCACGAGCTCACGAGCTCCGGGGCCCGGGACTCCGGGACTCCGGAGCAGTACTCACGCCGCCTCCCGATAGGCCGCCGCCTCCTCCAGGTCCAGTCGGCGCAGCAGGGTCCGCAGCATCTCGTCGTCGATGTAGCGCAGGTCCCGGAGCTTCACGAAGACCTCGCGTTCGGCGCCGATCATCTCGCCGGACAGCCGGCGGTAGGTGTCGTCGGCGGTCTCGCCGGTGACCGGGTTGACCGCGCCGAGGCGCTCCCAGACGGCGTTGCGCCGCCGTTCCAGGACGCTGCGCAGGCGGTCGGCGAGGGGCGGAGGCAGGGCGTTGCGCTCGTCGGCGAGAAGTTCGTCGAGGCGTTGTTCCGCGGCCCGGGAGGCCTGCGCCTGAGCATTGGCCTCGGCGAGCGTCTCAGCCTGCGTGTCGCGCCCCGGCAGCTTCAGGAGGCGGATCAGCGGGGGCAGCGTCAGCCCCTGCACGACCAGGGTCCCGATGACGGTCGTGAAGGTCAGGAAGAGGATCAGGTTGCGATCGGGAAAGGCCCCGCCGCCATGCACCGTGAGCGGGATGGAGAAGGCGATGGCGAGCGAGACCACTCCGCGCATACCGGCCCAGCCGATGATGAACGGCGCCTTCCAGGTGGGGTTCTTCTCGCGCCCCCGGATCCGCGCCGACAACAGCCGCGGCAGGAACGTCGCCGGATACACCCACACGAACCGGGACGCGACCACTACGAAGAAGAGGGCCACCGCGTACCACGCGGCGCTGGTGCCCTCGTACTGTCCGAGTCCCTTGAGGACGACCGGCAGCTGCAGTCCGATCAGTGCGAACACCGCCGACTCCAGGATGAACGCGACCATCTTCCAGACCGCCTCCTCCTGGAGCCGGGTCGCGAAGTCGACCTCCCAGGAACGGTGTCCGAGGTAGAGAGCGACGACGACCACCGCGAGCACCCCGGAGGCGTGCACCTGCTCGGCGATCCCGTACGCGACGAAGGGGATCAGCAAGGAGAGGGTGTTCTGGAGAAGCGCCTCCTTCAGGTGCGTGCGCAGCCAGTGCAGCGGCAGCATCAGGACGAGCCCGACAGCCACGCCGCCGACCGACGCGAGCAGGAACTCGCCGACGCCGCCCGCCCACGTCGCGCCCTCGCCGACCGCGGCGGCGAGCGCCACCTTGTAGGCGGTGATCGCGGTCGCGTCGTTCACCAGGGACTCGCCCTGGAGGATGGTGGTGATCTTCGAGGGCAGACCCACGCGGCGTGCGACCGCGGTGGCGGCGACCGCGTCCGGCGGAGCCACCACGGCCCCGAGCACCAGCGCTGCCGGAAGCGGCAGGCTGGGCACGATCAGATACGCGGCCCAGCCGACCACGAGGGTTGCGAAGAGGACGTACCCGACCGACAACAGCGCGACCGGCCGCAGTTGCGCCCGCAGATCGAGATACGAACTGTCGGTGGCCGCCGTATACAGCAGCGGGGGCAGCAGCAGCGGGAGCACGACCTCGGGGTTGAGCTCGTAAGGGGGCACGCCCGGCACGTACGAGACCGCCAGGCCCACCGCGACGAGCAGGAGCGGTGCGGGGATCGGTGTGCGGCGAGCGGCCCCGGCGACCGCCGCGCTCCCCGCGACCAGCAACAGCAGTGGCAAAACGTGCATCGTCTTCCGCCCGCCCTCGTTTTCGCGCGGCTTCCCGCACACCCGACGTAACCTGGCAATCATGAAACAGTGCACGCACGCCGACGCGCTGCCTCACCCCGAGCCAGAGCCCCTGAGTGAGACCTGTCTGGAGTGTCTGGCCGCCGGCACGCATCCGGTGCAGCTTCGCCTGTGCCTGGAGTGCGGGCACCTGGGTTGCTGCGATTCCTCACCGCTGCGTCACGCGACGGAGCACTTCAAGGACACCGGCCACCCGATCATGCGCACGTTCGAGCCCGGGGAGAACTGGCGTTGGTGCTTCACCGACCACGTCCTCGTATGACGCGTGGACGGCATACTGAAAGAACTCGTGGATCACGAACGCGGGTGACCCTCGATCCCGACGGTTCGACGGTCTGACGCCTGGGTACGTCAACCCGGCGCGCGCTCTTCCTATTTGGGCCCGCAGACCCCTAGCCACTGTCCGTACTCATAGGCTTACTATGAGTGACAGCAAGGGAGCGGGGTCCCCAGGACAGGAAACTTGGGAGCGCGGTAGCGTCACCGCTGAACCACATATCGCGTTACCCCGGGGGGCGACCCTCGGCCCCGAGAGAGCTCGAATGAGCTTGTACCACCATGGAGGTGAGGGTGTCCCAGATCGCAGGCGAGCCCGCGACGAAGGACTTCGTGGAAGTCCGGCTGCCGGCCGCGGGTGCCTACCTGTCGGTGCTGCGCACGGCCACGGCCGGGCTTGCGGCCCGTTTGGACTTCACCCTCGACGAGATCGAGGACCTGCGCATCGCGGTCGACGAGGCCTGCGCAATCCTGCTGCAACAGGCCGTCCCCGGCTCGGTGCTCAGCTGTGTCTTCCGGCTCATCGACGACTCTCTGGAGGTCACGGTCTCGGCCCCGACCACGGACGGTCACGCCCCCTCCCGGGACACCTTCGCGTGGACCGTCCTCTCGGCCCTCGCCGGCAAGGTCGACTCGACCGTCGCCGAGGACAAGACCGTTTCGATCAGCCTCTACAAACAGCGCGGCGCGGGACCCGGGCCGGCGTGAGGAACGGGGACGGGCCGGTGCGGGACGAAGAGCGCGGCACACGGGAGCTTCCTGCCGAGCGTGTCGACGGCCTCGGTGGGCCGCGGCGCACGGCGGAAGGCGTCGACGGCATCCCCGAGCAGGCCCGACCGCACCCGGAGGACGGCGCCTCCTCGGCCGTATCCGCAGCGCCGATCGACGAGCACGAACGGGAGAAGCTCTCCGGCCAGGACGACGGGCAACGGGATCCGGAGGGTGCCGCGCGGAGCACGTCCTCGGAGGGGCGACGGCTGGTGACGGGCGGGACTATGAGCGAGCACGAGCGAGACGACGAGCTGGGAGCGCAGAGCGTGCAGGGCGCGCAGCACGGGCCGAGCGCCCAGCACATCCAGCACGACCCCCAGGACCGCAGCGGGGCACGGGCGATGTTCATCGAGCTGCGCAAGCTGAAGGAGGGCAGCGCCGAGTACGCCGAGCTGCGCAACCAGCTGGTCCGCATGCATCTGCCCCTCGTCGAGCATCTGGCACGCCGCTTCCGCAACCGCGGGGAGCCGCTGGACGACCTCACCCAGGTCGCCACCATCGGCCTGATCAAGTCGGTCGACCGCTTCGACCCGGAGCGCGGCGTCGAATTCTCGACGTACGCGACGCCCACTGTCGTCGGCGAGATCAAGCGGCACTTCCGCGACAAGGGCTGGGCGGTGCGGGTGCCGCGCCGGCTGCAGGAGCTGCGGCTCGCGCTCACCACGGCGACCGCCGAGCTCTCGCAGCTGCACGGCCGCTCCCCCACGGTCCACGAACTGGCCGAGAAGCTGGCCATCTCGGAGGAGGAGGTTCTGGAGGGCCTGGAGTCCGCCAACGCGTACTCCACGCTGTCCCTGGACGTCCCCGACACGGACGACGAGTCCCCGGCCGTCGCGGACACCCTGGGCGCCGAGGACGAGGCCCTGGAGGGCGTCGAGTACCGGGAATCGTTGAAACCGCTGCTCGAAGACCTCCCCCCGCGCGAGAAGCGCATCCTGCTGCTGCGCTTCTTCGGCAACATGACGCAGTCGCAGATCGCGCAGGAGGTCGGCATCTCCCAGATGCACGTGTCGCGGCTGCTGGCTCGCACGCTGGCGCAGCTGCGGGAGAAGCTCCTCGTGGAGGAGTGAGACGAGCCGAAGGGGGACCAGCGGAACAAGCCGGAGTGAGACCGGCTACTTCTGGTCCTGTGCGTCCCCGCCAGGCGCTCGGATTCCGAGGGCCCGCGTCGTTGCCGGGTTCACCAGCAACACCAGCGCCGCGATCGCGACGACCGCCAGGGCGATGCCGCCGGGGATCGCGATGCTGTCGGCCTGGAGCAGGTTGTAGGCCACGGGCAGCGCCATGATCTGGGTGATGACGGCCGGGCCCCGGCTCCAGCCGCGGCGCAGCAGCAGTCCGCGCGCGGCCAGCAGGGGCAGCAGGGCGAGCACGATCAGCGTGACACCGCCGGTGACGGCCTGCTGCCGGTCGTCGGGGTCGCCCGTGAGGCCCAGGACGAGCATGTAGCCGCCGCCCGCCACGAGGGCGAGCCCCTCCAGTGCGGCCAGCGCCGCCGCGGCGGTCAGCCGTCCGGGGCGGGATTCTGCGGTGGGGGCGTCGGGGGTGGGGTTCTGCTCAGGGCTCACCCCTGAAGGGTAGCCGCCGACCCTGCGCCGCCGACGGCACCCGGTATACGGACTCACGTCACCGGGTGGGCAGACTCACGTCCCCATCTCTTACCTGATCCCTACCTCGGTCTGGGATGAGTACCACCCAGTAGGTACGCTGCATCGCATGCGTGCACTTCTCGTGGTCAATCCGGCAGCAACCACCACAAGTGCGCGCACGCGTGACGTATTGATCCACGCACTGGCCAGTGAGATGAAGCTCGAGGCCGTCACCACCGAGTACCGCGGACACGCCCGGGACCTCGGCCGGCAGGCCGCGGAGAGCAAGGACATCGACCTGGTCGTGGCCCTCGGCGGCGACGGCACGGTCAACGAGGTCGTGAACGGCCTGCTGCACCACGGCCCCGATCCGGAGCGCCTGCCGCGCCTCGCCGTGGTCCCCGGCGGCTCCACCAATGTCTTCGCCCGCGCCCTCGGCCTGCCCAACGACGCGGTGGAGGCCACCGGCGCACTGCTGGACGCGCTGCGCGAGGAGCGCGAGCGCACGATCGGCTTGGGCCTGGCCGCGGGCACTCCCGGCACGGAGGACGAAGCCGTGCCGTCCCGCTGGTTCACGTTCTGCGCGGGACTCGGCTTCGACGCGGGCGTGATCGGCCGGGTCGAACAGCAGCGTGAACGCGGCAAGCGCTCCACGCATGCGCTGTATCTCCGCCAAGCGGTGCGCACATTTTTGGACGAACCTCACCGCAGACACGGAACGATCACATTGGAGCGCCCCGGCGCGGACCCGGTCACCGATCTGGTCCTGTCCATAATTTGCAATACCTCGCCGTGGACGTTTCTCGGCAATCGTCCGGTGTACGCGGCGCCTAAGGCCTCGTTCGATACCGGGCTCGACGTACTCGGTCTCAGCCGCATGTCGACGACCGCTGTTGCCCGGTATGCCACGCAGTTGCTCACTTCGTCCCCCGAGCGCGGTCCCCATGGCAAGCACGCCGCGTCTCTGCACGACTTGACAGACTTCACCTTGCATTCGAAGGTGCCGCTGCCCCTTCAGATGGACGGCGACCACCTCGGACTGCGCACCAGCGTGACGTTCACAGGCGTACGCCGTGCACTGCGTGTGATTGTGTGAGCGGAAGGGCTCAAAGTCCTTTCACTCGAACGTTTAGACCAGGATCCACCCCATGGAAGTACGGCTGTGACCTAGTCGACACCGAGGAATCAAAAAAAACTTTCCTGAAGGGGTTGTATCCGCCGCTGAGGTTTGCGAGTCTCTACGTGGCGCTCGGGACGGCCCGCAACATCGGCCACCACAGAGAGCCAGAACCCCTCCTCAAATCACAGGACCACGCCAGTCCGTCTGGTAGTCGGCCCTTCACTTGTTGAGGGATTCGTGAAAGCGTTCACATTCACAAGCAACCTGCATGTAATACCAAGGAGAGGTAGCAGCCATGGACTGGCGTCACAACGCCGTTTGCCGCGAGGAAGACCCCGAGCTCTTCTTCCCCATCGGCAACACCGGTCCTGCGCTGCTGCAGATCGAGGAAGCCAAGGCCGTCTGCCGCCGCTGCCCCGTCATGGAGCAGTGCCTGCAGTGGGCGCTCGAGTCCGGCCAGGACTCCGGCGTCTGGGGTGGCCTCAGCGAGGACGAGCGCCGTGCGATGAAGCGTCGCGCCGCCCGCAACCGGGCCCGTCAGGCCACCGCCTGACACCCCACCCCGCACGAGCCTGAGCTTGGCGGCGCGTACAGCGAGTACGCATCTCCCGCCCCCGAGCCGCAGCGCGCAGTACCCCCGATGCGCATAGCAACGTGAGCGTGAGCCCCGGACCACCCAGTGGTCCGGGGCTCATTGCTGTTTGCGGTCGCAGGGATTGCTACTGAGCCTTGGTCACTTGTGCGACCGCCTCGGTCACTTGTGGGCCCGCACCGGGATGTCCAGGATCACCTGGGTACCGCGCTCCGGGGCGGCCACCATGTCGAAGGTGCCGCCCAACTCGCCCTCCACCAGCGTCCGCACGATCTGCAGGCCGAGGTTGCCCGAGCGGTGCGGGTCGAAGCCCTCGGGCAGACCGACCCCGTCGTCCTGGACGGTGACCAGCAGACGGGCGTCCTTGGTGGTGCCGCCGCGCACGGCCGAGACCTCGACGGTGCCTCGGTCGCCCTCGCGAAAGCCGTGTTCCAGGGCGTTCTGCAGGATTTCGGTCAGGACCATGGAGAGCGGGGTCGCGACCTCGGCGTCCAGGATGCCGAAGCGGCCGGTGCGCCGGCCGGTGACCTTGCCGGGTGAGATCTCGGCGACCATGGCGAGCACCCGGTCGGCGATCTCGTCGAACTCCACGCGCTCGTCCAGGTTCTGGGAAAGCGTCTCGTGCACGATCGCGATCGAACCGACCCGGCGTACGGCTTCCTCCAGGGCTTCTCGGCCCTTGTCCGAGTCGATGCGCCGGGCCTGCAGCCGCAGAAGTGCCGCCACCGTCTGGAGGTTGTTCTTCACCCGGTGATGAATCTCCCGGATGGTCGCGTCCTTGGTGATCAACTCACGCTCGCGGCGGCGCAGTTCGGTGACGTCGCGCAGCAGTACGAGGGAACCGACACGCGTGCCCTTGGGCTTGAGCGGGATCGCACGCAGCTGGATCACCCCGTCGCCGCTCTCGATCTCGAACTCGCGGGGCGCCCAGCCGCTGGCGACCTTGGACAGTGCCTCGTCCACCGGGCCTCGGGACGGCGCCAGTTCGGCGGTGGTCACACCGAGGTTGTGGCCCACCAGGTCGGCGGCCAGGCCGAGGCGGTGGTACGCCGACAGCGCGTTCGGTGAGGCGTACTGGACGATGCCGTCCGCGTCGAGCCGGAGCAGCCCGTCACCCACCCGCGGCGAAGCATCCATGTCGACCTGCTGGTCGGGGAACGGGAAGGTGCCCGCCGCGATCATCTGGGCGAGATCGGAGGCGCTCTGGAGGTACGTCAGCTCCAGCCGGCTCGGGGTGCGCACGGTGAGGAGGTTGGTGTTCCGGGCGATGACACCGAGGACGCGCCCCTCGCGCCGTACGGGAATGGACTCGACCCGGACCGGAACCTCCTCGCGCCACTCCGGGTCACCCTCGCGCACGATCCGGCCCTCGTCGAGCGCCGCGTCCAGCATGGGCCGGCGGCCGCGCGGGACGAGGTGACCGACCATGTCGTCCTGGTACGAGGTGGGGCCGGTGTTGGGCCGCATCTGGGCGACGGAGACATAGCGGGTGCCGTCGCGCGTGGGGACCCACAGGACGAGGTCGGCGAAGGAGAGGTCGGAGAGCAGCTGCCACTCCGAGACCAGCAGATGCAGCCACTCGAGATCGGAGTCACCGAGGGCGGTGTGCTGGCGTACGAGGTCGTTCATGGAGGGCACGTCTGCGAGCGTACCCGGCGGATACGACATGCTCCGAAATCAGCCGTCGGCATCGGCTCCGGAAACACCCGCGGGCCGCGGCGCCTGGGAGGGACCCTCAACCCTCCCGGCACCGCAGCCCGGAGCAACAACGGCCGCGGGGTGTGCGGTCCCAATCGGCCGAAGAGAGGAGCCGGAGCAGTCAGGGCAGAGAGCGCCGGTTCCTCGGTCCGCCTTCCTGTGCGGGGAAGACGGAGGCTTGTTCACTTGCCTGCAATGCCTTCAGTTGCCAAAGCATTGTGGACTAGACCATGGTCCTGCGTCCATGCGCCTTCTGTCCATGCGTCGACGGATGTTTGTTGTTGTCTGCTTATCGAACATCCAAAGGCATCCATCACGCAGACTAACCCGCTTCGGTTCATGAACGGGCCGGATTGGCGGATGAGGCGGCCCGGATTGGCGCATGAAGGCGGCCGCCGCGGCTCATGGCCGGGGCCAGAGAGCCATGGCGAGCTCGGCGAGGGCCTCCAGTTGCTCCCTGGAGGCGCCGTCACGGGCCTGCTGGCTCATGCCTTGGATGATCGCTCCGGTGTACCGGGCGAGGGCGGCCGCGTTCGTGTCAGCGGGCAGTTCGCCCGCGGCGATCCCCGCTTTTATACGACTCTCGAACGCGGCGATGTTGGCGTTGCGCCGCTCGCGCAGGGACTCCTCCACCTCCGGTGAGGTGCAGTTGGTGGCCGCATGGATGACCAGACAGCCGTGCGGATGGCCCGGGGCGGTGTACTCGACCGCGGCCTCGCACAGCATCCGCTCGACCGCGCCACGGGCCGTGGGCTCCTCGGCCAGCGCGCGGTCGCCGAACGAGCCGTACCTCGTGCCGTACTCGCGCACGACCTCGTCGAAGAGCGACCGCTTGTCGCCGAACGCCGCGTACAGACTCGGGGCGCCGATGCCCATGACGCGCGTGAGGTCGGAGACGGAGGTCGCCTCGTACCCGTGCTCCCAGAACGCGAGGATCGCCTTCTCCAGCGCGGTCTCACGGTCGAAGGAGCGGGGGCGGCCGCGCTGCCTGGTCACGGCCTTGGCGTCCTCATGCCTGGTCACGGCCTTGGCGTCCTCATGCCGGGTCGCGCCCGCCTCGGTCTGCTGCCTGCTCACCATGAGGTGGATTTTATAGCGGGTGCTAGAGAAATGTCGGTGGGCTGTTGTACGGTTTTTCTGTAGCGGTCACTAGTGAAATGAGAAGGGGGCGCCGACATGGGCGTGCTCACGGGCAGGACGGCACTCGTCACGGGTGGCGGCAGGGGCATCGGGCGGGGCATCGCCGAGCGGCTCGGACGGGACGGTGCGCGAGTGGCCGTGCACTACGGCAGCAACGAGGCGGCGGCGAAGGAAACGGTCGCCTCGATCGAGGCGACGGGGGGATCGGCGTTCGCGATCGGGGTGGAGCTGGGACGGCCGGGCGACGCGAAGGCCCTGTGGGACGCCTTCGACGGGCAGTCGGACGGGCTGGACATCCTGGTGAACAACGCGGGGATCGGTACGTCGCGGTCCCTCGAGGAGATCGACGAGGCGGAGTACGACAGGGTCTTCGCGGTGAACGTGAAGGCGCCGCATTTCATCGTCAAGCACGGCCTGGACCGCCTGCGGGACGGCGGGCGGGTCATCAACATCTCCTCCGGGCTCGCACGGACCGCCGTCATGCCGGACAAGATGGCGTACGCGATGACCAAGGGCGCCCTGGATGTCTTCACCCGGGACCTTTCCAAGGTGCTGGGTCCTCGGGGGATCACTGTGAACTCGGTGGCGCCCGGCATCATCGACACCGACAACACCGCCGAGTTGCTGCACGGGACCGAGGGCGGATGGGCGCAGGCCTCGGCGATATCGGCGCTGGGCCGGGTGGGGGTGCCGGCCGATGTGGCCGACGTGGTGGCGTTCCTGGCCTCGGACGACGGGCGGTGGATCACGGGGAGTTGGGTGGATGCGACGGGGGGTTCGCTGACGTAGGGCCCGCCGCGGCCGAGGTGTTGGACCGGGCGGCATGCCGAAGCCGTGCCGACGGGGTGCCGGCGGGGTGCTGAGGGCCGTGCCGGCGGGGTGCCGATGTGCCGGGTCCGGCGGGCCCTGAGTCTCAGCGGGTCTCCGTCACCTTCGCGAGGGCGCGCGGCGCGTCCGGGTCCTGACCGCGGGCGACGGTGACCTCGTAGGCCAGGAGCTGGAGCGGGAGGATCTCCAGGATCGGCTGGACCTCTTCGGCGACGCCCTCGGTCGGCAGGACGAAACCGGCCGAGGCCTGTTCGACCTGGGCTCGGGGGCCGATGACGACGAGGTCGGCGCCGCGGCCGCGCAGCCGGTCGAGCACGGGCTGGAGCGCTTCGCCGCCATGGCCGTCGGTGACGACCGCGATGACCGGCGAGATGTTGTCGACCATGGCGAGGGGGCCGTGCAGGAGGTCGGCGCCGGAGTAGGAGAGGGCGGGGATGTAGCTGGTCTCCATCAGCTTCAGGGCGGCTTCCTTGGCGGTGGGATAGCCGTAGCCGCGCGAGGTGATCACCATGCGCTCGGCGAAGCGGTAGCGCGAGGCGAGGATCCTGACCTCGCTCTCGCGGGCGAGGAGACCGGCGGCGAGGTCGGGCAGCACCTTCGCGGGAGCGCCGTCGCCGCCGCGCAGACCTTCGACGAAGAGGTAGAGAGCGAGAAGGGAGGCCGTATAGGTCTTGGTGGCGGGGAGCGCCTTTTCCGGGCCGGCCATGATGTCGATGTGGTACTCGGAGACGGCGGCCAGCGGTGAGTCCGGGTTGTTGGTCACCGCGAGGGTGATGGCGCCGGCCGCGCGGGCGGCCCGGGTCGAGGCGACCAGGTCCGGGGAGCCGCCGGACTGACTGACGGTGACCACCAGGACGTCGGTGAGATCGGGGTGCGCGCCGTATGCCGTGGTCGTCGACATCGAGGTGAGCCCGCAGGGCAGGCCCAGGCGGATCTCCAGGAGGTACTTCGCGTACAGGGCGGCGTTGTCGGAGGTGCCGCGGGCCGTGAGCAGCACGAAGCGCGGCTTGCGGGAGGCGATCTGCCGGGCCACGTCCTGGATCCGGGGCGCGCCTGCGTCGAGGATCCGCCGCAGCACGTCGGGCTGTTCGGCCATCTCCCGGGCCATGATCCGGCCCGGGCGGTCGCTTTGGGATGCGCCGTGGGGAGCGTGCGGGGGCGTGGCGGTCATGGGTGCCTCCTTGTGCGCGGTGAGCCATGTGCGGTGTGCAGGGCGGTGTGCCGCGTGCGGCGTGAGTCGGTGTGCGCTGCGCTGGGTGCGGAGTCAGCCGTTGTGCGCTGCGCCGTGTGCGGGGTGCCTTGTGCGGCGTGAGTCGGTGTGCGCTGGGCCGTGTGCGGGGTGCCGTTTGCGGCGTGAGTCGGTGTGCGGTTTCCATTGCACTCCCCCGGGTGGGGGCGCGCGCGTCCGGGTGGGGCCTTCGGGGCGACGAGCGAGTGACGCTCTGCTAGATTGGTCTATACCACATGCGTCCCCCTTCGGGTTCCAGTTGAGTCCCCTGAGTCCCCTCTCCAGATCGGCAGGCCCAGCGTGGAAGTTGTCATCGTCCCGGATGCCAAGGCGGGCGGCGAGCTGATCGCCGAGGCCATGGCCGAGCTGCTCCGGCGCAAGCCCGACGCCCTGCTCGGCGTGGCCACCGGCTCGACTCCGCTGCCCATTTACGAGGCTCTGGCGGCCAAGGTGAGCTCCGGCGCCGTGGACGCCTCGGGCGCACGGATCGCGCAGCTCGACGAGTACGTGGGGCTGCCGGCCGAGCATCCCGAGTCGTACCGTTCGGTGCTGCGACGGGAGGTGCTCGAGCCGCTGGGCCTGGACATGGACGCGTTCATGGGGCCGGACGGCACCGCGCAGGACGTGCAGGCCGCGTGCGAGGCGTACGACAAGGCGCTGGCGGAGGCCGGTGGGGTGGATCTGCAGCTGCTCGGGATCGGGACGGACGGGCACATCGGGTTCAACGAGCCCTGCTCCTCGCTCGCCTCGCGGTCCCGGATCAAGACGCTGACGGAGCAGACCCGGGTCGACAACGCGCGGTTCTTCGAGGGCGACATCGAGCAGGTGCCGCACCACGTCATCACCCAGGGCATCGGCACGATTCTGGAAGCACGGCATCTGGTGCTGCTGGCGACGGGTGAGGGCAAGGCGGACGCGGTTGCCGCGACGGTGGAGGGTCCGGTTGCCGCGGTGTGCCCCGCTTCGGCCCTTCAGCTTCACCCGCACGCCACGGTCGTCGTGGACGAGGCGGCGGCTTCCAAGCTGAAGCTTGCGGACTACTTCCGGCATACGTTTGCCAACAAGCCGAGCTGGCAGGGGATTTAAGCCGGGTTGGTGTGTGCGAAGGCGCCGGGACTCCCGTTACAGGGGCCCCGGCGCCTTCGCATGTCGGGCTCACGGCCGTCGGACGGGTGCGGCCTGGCGGGCGGTGGCTGCTGCCCACCCTCCCCCAAGCTCTCGGCTTCCCCAGACCAGGGAGACCCATCGTCGAGCAGGGGCACCCCTAAAGCCCCTTGCGGAATGTCCGCCCACACACCACGGCCCTGCTCACACGGCAGCCTTGGCGAGCGCGCGCCGCACGGCCCTCTCCTGCCCGGCCCGCCGCGCGGCTCACGCCCCCGTGATGACCTCCGCCGCCGCCAGGCCGCACACCCTTGCCGCGCCATGGGTGGCGATGTGGAGGGCGCCACGGGGTGGGGCCTGGGGTACGCCCATCTCGACCACGATGGTGTCGGGGCGGGCCGCGAGGAGGGTGTCGAGGGCGGCCGCCATCCAGGGATGACGGTGTTCGTCCCGCACGACGGCGACGATGCGGCGGGAGTCCGCGGCGGCGAGGGCCGAGGGGCCCGCGTCCTCGCCGGTGAAGCTGCCGGTCTCCGTGCCGGGGAGCAGACGGGCCAGCTCCGCCGCGACGCCCCAGGGGGTCTCTTCGCCGACAGCGATGTTCGCGACCGGGGTGAGGGCGGCGACGTACGGGGCCTGGGTGAGCGGGGCGTACGTCTCGGAATGGGTCACCGTGAGCGCGCGCCGGGCGGCCACGAGGCCGACCTCGACACGATCACTCGCGCCCGCACCCACTCCCGTACCGGCACCGACGCCCGTATGCACGCCCGGTCCCCCGCCCGCACTCGCGCCCCCGGACGAGGCCGTCCAACGAGCCAGTTCCCGTACCCGGCTAGCCGCCTCCGCGAGTCGTTCCTCCGCGAGTTCACCGGTGCGGACGGCGGAGACGAGGGCGTCGCGCAGGCGGCGCACCGTGTCGTCGTCCGCCAGTCCCCCGCCCACGCAGATCGCGTCGGCGCCGGCGGCGATGGCGAGCACGCTGCCGCGTTCGATGCCGTAGGTCGCGGCGATGGCCTGCATCTCCATGCCGTCGGTGACGATGAGGCCTTCGTAGCCGAGTTCCTCGCGGAGCAAGCCGGTGAGAATGCGGCGGGAGAGGGTGGCCGGGCGGTCGGGGTCCAGAGCGGGGACCAGGATGTGCGCGCTCATCACGGCGCGGGTACCGGCGGCGATCGCGGCCCGGAACGGGGCGAGTTCGCGGCCCTCCAGCACCGACAACTCGGCGTCGATGCGCGGCAGCGCGTGGTGCGAGTCGACCGCCGTGTCGCCGTGGCCCGGGAAGTGCTTGGTGCAGGCCGCTACGCCGGCCGCCTGGAGTCCGGTGACGTAGGCCGCCGTGTGCCGGGCCACCAGATCGGTGTCGGCGCCGAAGGACCGCACGCCGATGACCGGGTTTCGCGGATTGGAGTTGACGTCGGCGGACGGGGCCCAGTTGAGGTTCACGCCGCAGGCGGCCAGGCGGCGGCCGAGCTCGAAGGCGACATCCCGCGTGAGCGATACGTCGTCCACGGCGCCCAGCGCGTGGTTGCCCGGAAAGGACGAACCCGTCCGCACCTCCAGGCGGGTGACATCACCCCCCTCCTCGTCGATCGCGACGAGCACGTCGTCGCGTTCGGCGCGCAACTGGGCGGTCAAGGCAGCCAGTTGCGCGGGCGAGGCGATGTTGCGGCCGAACAGGCCGACCGAGGCGAGGCCTTGGCCGAGGCGGCGCAGCAGCCAGTCGGGGGCCGTGGTCCCCGTGAAGCCGGGCTGGAGGACGGTCAGGGCGTCACGGGTCAGGCCATCTTTTTCTGAATTGGACGCAGCGGTACCACTGGCGAGTGTCGTCATCGGGGTGGCGTTATCCCTTCACGGCGCCTGCGACAAGGCCGCTGACGGCCCTCCGCTGCAGGAAGACGAAGAGGATCAGGATCGGTACGGCGAACAGCGAGGCCGCTGCCATGGTGGCACCCCAGTCGTCACCGAAGGTCGTCTGGAAGCTGGACAGCCACAGCGGGAGGGTCTGGGCCTCGATGTCCTTGTTCAGGATGAGGACCATGGGAAACTCGTTCCAGGCGGTGATGAACCCGAAGAGCGAGGTGGCCATCAGGCCGGGCGCGAGCAGCGGGAAGATCACCTTGATGAAGGCCTGGGTGCGGGTGCAGCCGTCGACCATGGCCGACTCCTCCAGCTCCTTCGGCACGGCGGCGACGTATCCGCGCAGGGTCAGGATGGTGAAGGGCAGCACCATGACCATGTAGAAGAAGGTCAGCGGGACCAGGCTGTTCAGCATCTCGCCGTCGCGCACGATCATGTAGATCGCGATGACCATGACCTCCCAGGGGGCCATCTGCGCGATCATGAACGTGATGATGAAGCCGCGCCGCCCCTTGAACCGCATCCGCGCGAGCGCGAAGGACGCGAGCAGCGCGATGACGAGCGACAGGAGAACCGACAGCACGGTAACCGTCACGGAGTTGCCGACCAGCGTCCAGAAGTGGTCCGCGTCCACGGCTTTCTTGAAGTGCTCGAACGTGACATCGGTCGGGAAGAAGACGGGGTCGTCGGCGATGATGTCGCCGGTCGGCTTGAAGGCCGTGGCGAACATCCAGTAGACGGGGAACGCGAAGACCACGAAGAGGACGATCGCTGTCGCGTTGGGCCACAGACGGCGGATCGATGAAGAAGCAGCGCGTTTCACAGCTCGTCCTCCTCCTGCTTGAGCACGGTGCGCAGGTAGTACGCGGTCAGGGCCAGCAGGATCAGGATGGTGAGGAACGAGATCGCCGCGCCCATCCCGAAGTGCTGGTTGCCGACACCTTCGACGAAGGCGTAGATCGGCAGGGTCTCGGTGAGCCGGTTGGGGCCGCCCTCGTTCATCACGAAGATCTGCGGGAACGCCTTGAAGATCCAGATGACCTCAAGGAACGTCGTGGCCCACAGGAACGGCCGCAGGAACGGGAAGGTCACCGAGGTGAAGGACTGCCAGGCGCCGGCACCGTCCAGCGAGGCGGCCTCGTACAGCTCCTTGGAGATCGTGGTCGTCGCGGCGTAGAGGTTGATCGCCACGAAGGGGATGGACTGCCAGACGATCAGCAGGGTGACCACGGAGAAGGTGGAGAACTGCGTGCCGAGCCAGTTGTAGTCGGCCATGGAGTGCCAGCCGAGTTTGTCCAGGACCCAGTTGACGACGCCGAAGCGCTGCGCGAAGAGCCACTGGTAGACGGTGGTGGCCGCGACCACGGGCATCGCCCAGGCCAGCACCAGGCCGAGCATCAGCGTCAGCCGCATGCGCCTGCCGAGCCGGGCCAGGAGCAGGCCGACGAGGGTGCCGAGCACCATGATGAGGACGACGTTGGCGGCGGTGAAGACGACCGACCGGCCGACGACCTTCCAGAAGTCGGAACCGGACAGCACGTCCCGGTAGTTGTCGATCCCGTTCCACTCGGTGAGGTGGAGGATCAGTTGCCGCGGGTTGAGGTTCTGGAACGACAGCATGCCGTTCTTCACCAGGGGCCAGCCCAGAAGCACCGCGGTGGCTGCCAACGCCGGCAGCAGGAGCAGATAGGGCGCGGACGCGCCGCCTCGTCCCTTCGTCCGGCTCTCCCCGTCTCCCGGTGGGGATGCGTCACTCTTGCGGATCCCGGCCGCCGGGACCGTGTCCGCGCGTTCGGTCTGCACTGACATGCTCGCCATCTCTCTGTGGCCCTACTGGTCGATGCACCACTGCTCGATGCACCACTGCGTCGGGGCGCCCTCTTCGGGGCGCCCCGGCACGGGTGATCAGCTCGTCTGCGAGAGACGCTTGTTGATCTCGGCCTCGACCTGCTTGGCGGCGTCGGCGGGCGACTTACCGTTCAGCACCGCGGTCATGTAGGTCTTGATCGGGTTCGGGGCGTTCTCGACGGCGGCCCATTCGGGGATCAGCGGCGTGGTGCCGCCGCCGGCCGCGGCCGGGGCGGCGGCCACGGCGGCGGGGTTGGCCGAGAGGTTGGTCTGCAGCGACTCCTTGTTCGGGATGACGCCGTTCTCCTTGGCGAGCGCGCCCTCGAACTTGTCGGACAGGGCCAGCTTCAGGAACTCCTTGGCCAGCTCCTGCTTCTTGCTGCCGGCGGCCACCGCGAAGTTGGAGCCACCCAGGAAGACGCCCTCGGGCTTGTCGGCCGTCTCACCCGGGATGGTGAAGTAGCCGATGTTCTTCTCGATGCTCTTGTTGGCCGCGATGGCCGTGCCGGCCTCCCAGCCCATGCCGATGAAGGCGCCGGTCTTGCCCTTGGCGAAGACCTCGGCCTGCTGCGGGGTCGCCTCGTCCTTGTCCTTGGGGGCCTTGGAGTAGGACTGGTACTCCTTGTAGATCTCCATGGCCTTGCCGACCTTCGGGTCGGCAAGGTTGGAGACGTACTTGTCGCCGTCCTTCTTCACCAGGTCGGCGCCCTGGCCGATGGTCAGACCGTCGAAGAAGTACCAGTTCTGGCCGGGCAGGTAGATCGGCTCGGCGTCGGTCTTCTTGTCGATGGTCTGAAGGTCCTTGAAGAACTCGTCCCGGGTCTTCGGGGTGTCCTTGATGCCGGCGTCGGCCCAGATCTTCTTGTTGTAGATGACGACGCGGTTGGCGAAGTACCACGGAGCCGCGTACTGCTTGCCCTGGTAGACCGAGGAATTGTTCAGGGCCGCCGTCCAGTCGGCCCCGATCTCCGACTTGAGGTCCGACAGGTCCGCGAGACCGCCGGTGGCCGCGTAGGCGGGGGTCTGGGTGTTGCCGACCTCAATGACGTCCGGCGGGTTGTCCTCGGAGAGCGCGGTGGTGATCTTCTGCTGGATGCCGTTCCACTGCTGGGTCTGGAACTTCAGCTTGGCGCCGGTCTTCTTCTCGAAGGCCGCCGTCAGATCCTTGGTCCAGCCGGGAGGCGTCGAGCCGTCCATCGCCCAGACGGTCAGGGTCTGCCCCTTGAAGCCGTCGGCACCCGCCTTCTTGCCACTGTCGCCGTCGTCGCCCCCGCACGCCGCGATGGAGACCATCATGCCCGCGATACCGATCGCGGCTATCAGCTTGCGCTTCACGCCACCCTCCTCAGGGATGCCACAAACCCCCCTGGCTCCCCGCGGTGACGTAAGACGTGTACCGCCCGTGGGGCCGGGACTGGACCAATGGTGTAGACCAGTACCGGGAGCTTGGCCTAGACCTGGAGGGGTGTCAAGGAGTTCGCGAGCCCTCCGACCGTCCGTTATGGGACCTACATATGCAGGGACCTTTAAGTAGGTAACCGGCATAATTCACGGCGCCGTTCGCGCGCCCACGGGTGGACCACTTCAGCGCGGTGGACTAGACCAACAGGTGCGCCGACGGTATATAGAGGGGATCACGGAGCGTGCGGGGGGACACTCGCACAAGAAGCCGTGCCACGATGTGAGCCGTGGCCGATGGGGATGTCGGCCGTTTCGGCATCCGGAGCCGGGAAGGCAGAGCATGAGCGCCGATGTCAGCAGTGCGGAGAACGAGGGTGGGGCCCCCATCCGTACCGCGCGCGTGCCCAAGTACTACCGCCTGAAGAAGCACCTGCTCGACATGACGGAGACACTGCCGCCCGGCACGCCGGTACCGCCCGAGCGCACCCTCGCCGCCGAGTTCGACACCTCGCGCACCACCGTGCGGCAGGCCCTTCAGGAACTGGTCGTCGAGGGCCGCCTCGAACGCATCCAGGGCAAGGGCACCTTCGTGGCCAAGCCCAAGGTCTCCCAGGCGCTGCAGCTCACCTCGTACACCGAGGACATGCGCGCCCAGGGCCTCGAACCCACCTCGCAGCTGCTGGACATCGGCTACATCACCGCCGACGAGACCCTCGCCGGGCTGCTCGACATCTCGGCCGGCGGCCGGGTGCTGCGCATCGAGCGCCTCCGCCTCGCCAGCGGCGAACCGATGGCCATCGAGACGACCCACCTCTCCGCGAAGCGCTTCCCCGCCCTGCGCAGGTCACTCGTCAAGTACACCTCCCTCTACACCGCCCTGGCCGAGGTGTACGACGTCCATCTCGCCGAGGCCGAGGAGACCATCGAGACCTCGCTGGCCACCCCGCGCGAGGCCGGACTGCTCGGCACCGACGTCGGCCTGCCCATGCTGATGCTCTCCCGGCACTCACTGGACAAGCAGGGCGAACCGGTGGAGTGGGTGCGCTCGGTGTACCGCGGCGACCGGTACAAGTTCGTGGCACGCCTGAAGCGCCCGCAGGAGTAGTGCCGTCCACGCGCCCGCAGGACTGTTGAGGCTCAAGCGCCTGCAGAAATAAGCCACTTGAGGTAGGCACGTGGTGTAGCGCGACTCCCCTTCCTGCTCTACGTTCCTCCCGTCACCGCATGGACGGGAGGACGAACGGTGCGTACCGCCAAGCCTCGAACCATCGCCATCTGGACCCTCGTCGCGCTGGTGGGCGCCGCGGGCTGGTCCGTACTCGCACTCGCGCGGGGCGAGAACGTGTCGGCCGCCTGGATGGTCGCCGCCGCGCTCGGCTCGTACGCCATCGCCTATCGCTTCTACGCGAAGTTCATCGCGCACAAGGTGCTCAAGGTCGACGGGACACGGGCCACCCCGGCGGAGCGGCTGAACAACGGCATCGACTTCCATCCCACGGACCGGCGCGTGCTGCTCGGCCACCACTTCGCGGCGATCGCGGGCGCGGGCCCGCTGGTCGGTCCGGTGCTGGCCGCGCAAATGGGCTATCTGCCCGGCACCATCTGGATCATCGCCGGAGTGATCTTCGCGGGCGCGGTCCAGGACATGGTGGTCCTGTTCTTCTCCACGCGCCGGGACGGGCGGTCGCTCGGGCAGATGGCCCGCGAGGAGATCGGCCCGTTCGGCGGGGCCGCGGCGCTGCTCGCCGCCTTCGCCATCATGATCATCCTGCTCGGGGTGCTCGCGCTGGTGATCGTGAACGCGCTCGCCGCCTCCCCCTGGGGCACCTTCTCCATCGGAATGACGATCCCGATCGCCCTGCTGATGGGCTTCTACCTGCGCGTCCTGCGCCCGGGACGGGTCACCGAGGTCTCGCTGATCGGCGTGGCGCTCCTGCTGGCGGCCCTCGTCGCGGGCCGCTGGGTCGCCGAGTCCTCCTGGGCCGACACCTTCACCCTCGCCCCCTCCACCCTGGTCATCTGGCTGGTGGCGTACGGATTCATCGCCTCGATCCTGCCGGTCTGGATGCTCCTCGCGCCCCGCGACTACCTCTCCACCTTCATGAAGATCGGCACGATCGCGCTGCTCGCGCTCGGCGTCGTCATCGCGCTGCCGACGCTGAAGATGGACGCGGTCACGGACTTCGCAGAGCGGGGCGACGGCCCGGTGTTCGCGGGCTCACTCTTCCCCTTCGTCTTCATCACCATCGCCTGCGGCGCCCTGTCCGGTTTCCACGCACTCATATCGTCCGGCACGACGCCCAAGATGATCCAGAAAGAGACGCAGGTCCGGATGATCGGGTACGGCTCGATGCTGATGGAGTCGTCGGTCGCGATCATGGCCCTGGTCGCCGCGTGCATCATCGACCCGGGCCTGTACTTCGCTATGAACGGGCCCGCGGGCGTCATCGGCACCACCGTCGAATCGGCTTCGCACGCGGTCGCCACCTTCGGGTACACCGTCTCCCCCGCGGACCTCGCGAAAGCCGCGCACCAGGTCGGGGAACAGAGCCTGCTCTCCCGCACCGGCGGCGCGCCCACGCTCGCCGTCGGCGTCTCGGAGATCTTCTCGAGGGTCACCGGCGGAAGCCTGCGCGCCTTCTGGTACCACTTCGCGATCATGTTCGAGGCGCTGTTCATCCTGACGGCGCTGGACGCGGGCACGCGCGTGGGCCGGTTCATGCTCCAGGACATGCTGGGGAACGTCTACCGCCCCTTCAAGCAGGTGAGCTGGAAGCCCGGACTGATCATCACCAGCGCCCTCGTGTGCGGGCTGTGGGGCTACTTCCTCTGGGTCGGCGTCCACGAACCCCTCGGCGGTATCAACCAGCTCTTCCCGATCTTCGGAATCTCGAACCAGCTGCTCGCGGCGGTCGCCCTGGCCGTCTGCACGACCCTGCTGGTGAAGTCGGGACGCCTCAAGTGGGCCTGGATCACCGGCATTCCACTCGTCTGGGACGCCACGGTGACTCTCACGGCCAGCTATCAGAAGGTGTTCTCCAGCGATCCACGCGTCGGCTTCTTCAAGCAGCGCAGTGTCTACCAGGACGGCATCGACGCCGGAAAGGTCCTGCCGCCCGCCAAGACCATGGACGACATGCACACCGTGGTCACCAACTCCACGGTGGACGGCGTCCTTTCGGCCGTGCTCGCCGTCCTCATAGTCGTCGTGATCGCCGACGCGGCCCGGGCGTGCGTCCGGCACGTACGCCGCCCGGCCCTCTCCACGCTGAGCGAGGCGCCGTACGTGGAGTCGGAGATCGTCGCTCCGGCCGGACTGATCCCCACGCAGCGAGAGAGGCAGGAGGAGCGGGATGCGATCGGCGCTGCACCGGGCAGCTAGCGGAATCCGTTGGTACATACGGGAGCTGACGGATGAATCCGCTTACGACCGTTATGTCGCACACCTCCGCAAGGATCATCCGGACGCCCCCGTACCCTCGCGCCGGGACTTCGAACGGGCACGCACGGACCGTCGGGAGGAGGATCCGCGTCAGGGCTTCCGCTGCTGCTGACCGCACGAAACCGGAGCCCACACGAATCCTCCACGTCCGCTATCCGGAGGGGGGTTCCATAAAGCGGAACCGTCGCCTAGATTGCCTGCGCGTTACACAGGTGATCAGTGAGGGGACGGAGCCGCCGTATGTCAGATGTGCCCGAAGTGAAGCCACCGGCGGTGACGCCGGTCCGCGTCGTGATAGCCCTGTGCCTGCTCGCCCCCTTCGCGGCGATGTTGTGGGTCGGCTCGTACGCGAAGACGGACCCGACCTTCATCGGCATCCCGTTCTTCTACTGGTACCAGATGCTGTGGGTGCTCATCTCCACGGCGCTGACGATGATCGCCTACAAGCTCTGGCAGCGTGACCAGCGCGCCCGAGCCACCACGAAGGGCGGTGCCGAGGCATGAAGGACGGCGTGAACGGCGTGGCACTCGCCGTCTTCATCTTCTTCTTCCTGGCCGTCACGGTCATGGGCTTCCTGGCCGCGCGCTGGCGCAGGCCCGACGACGAGCACAGCCTCGACGAATGGGGCCTGGGCGGACGCTCGTTCGGCACCTGGATCACCTGGTTCCTGCTCGGCGGCGACCTCTACACGGCGTACACCTTCGTCGCCGTACCCGCCGCGGTCTACGCGGCAGGCGCCGCCGGCTTCTTCGCGGTCCCGTACACCATCCTGGTCTACCCGCTGATCTTCACGTTCCTCCCCCGCCTGTGGTCGGTCTCCCACAAGCACGGATACGTGACGACGTCGGACTTCGTGCGCGGCCGCTTCGGCTCCAAGGGCCTGTCCCTCGCCGTGGCCGTCACGGGCATCCTGGCGACCATGCCGTACATCGCGCTCCAGCTGGTCGGCATCCAGGCCGTCCTGGACGTGATGGGCGTGGGCGGCGGAGAGAACACGAACTGGTTCGTGAAGGACCTCCCGCTCCTCATCGCCTTCGGCGTACTGGCCGCGTACACCTACTCTTCCGGCCTGCGCGCCCCGGCCCTGATCGCGTTCGTGAAGGACACCCTGATCTACATCGTGATCGCGGTGGCCATCATCTACATCCCGATCAAGCTCGGCGGGTTCGACGAGATCTTCAAGGCGGCGAGCGACAAGTACACGGCGGCGGGCGCGGGCGGAATCGTCCCCGCCGAAGCGGGCCAGTGGACCTATGCCACCCTCGCCCTGGGCTCGGCACTGGCGCTCTTCATGTACCCGCACTCGATCACGGCGACGCTGTCGAGCCGCAGCCGCGAGGTGATCCGCCGCAACACCACGATCCTGCCCCTGTACTCGCTGATGCTGGGCCTGCTCGCCCTGCTCGGGTTCATGGCGATCGCCGCCGGAGTGAAGGTCACGAACGGCCAGCTCGCCATCCCGCAGCTCTTCGAGACCATGTTCCCGGACTGGTTCGCGGGTGTGGCCTTCGCCGCCATCGGCATCGGCGCGCTGGTCCCCGCGGCCATCATGTCCATCGCGGCCGCGAACCTCTTCACGCGCAACATCTACAAGGACTTCATCAAGCCCGACGCGACGCCCCAGCAGGAGACCAAGGTCTCCAAGCTGGTCTCGCTCCTGGTGAAGGTCGGCGCGCTGGTCTTCGTCCTCACCATGGACAAGACGGTCGCGATCAACTTCCAGCTGCTCGGCGGCATCTGGATCCTGCAGACCTTCCCGGCCCTGGTCGGCGGCCTGTTCACCCGGTGGTTCCACCGCTGGGCGCTGCTCGCGGGCTGGGCCGTCGGCATGGTCTACGGCACGCTCGCGGCGTACGGGGTCGCCTCCCCGACGCAGAAGCACTTCGGCGGCAGCTCGAAGGAGATCCCCGGGATCGGGGAGATCGGCTACATCGGCCTCACGGCGTTCGTCCTCAACGTCGTGGTGACCGTCGTCCTCACCTTCGCCCTCCGGGCGTTCAAGGCTCCCGACGGCGTTGACGAGACGTCCCCCGAGGACTACACGGCGGACGCGGGCGACCCCGGGGTAGAGACGGAACTGCCCCCGGCCACGGCCGGAGCGACGCACTAGGCACCGGGCATGGCCTCGGGGTGAGTGCGCGTACCGGCACCCGCAGGGTGCCGGTACGCGCTCCCGTGGCTCCCCAGCGGGGAAAGGCGGGTGGGCCGCGGCCCATCGCGGTGCGCATGCCCGCAGCTGAGCCAGTACGCACCCACAGTCGCCGACGCACGGAAGGGGCCGTGCCGGTACATCACATGCCCCGTCGCTTACGTGGTTGCCGACAGGCAGAGCCATGAAAGCCAAGCGATCTGCCACCGGCGACGCAGGGCGGATGTACCGGCACAGCCCCGACCCACCCACCGGTCGCAGGCGGACCCACCCACCGGCGGACAGGCGGACCCACCCACCGGCGCAAACCCGCCCCACCCACCAGCCGCAAGCGCCGACGCGGCCACCACAGGACGGGCCGCCGGAAGGAAAACCGGCGGCCCGTCGCCGTACCCGTCCGGCACACTCCCCGCATGGACATCGTCATCAGACGGGCGCAGCCCGAGGAGTACCCCACCGTCGGCGAACTCACCGCGCAGGCCTACCTCGGAGACGGCCTGCTCGACTTCGGGGAGAACGACGAGTACCTCGGAGAGCTGCGGGACGTGCCCAAGCGGGCCGCCGCCGCGGACGTACTCGTCGCGGTGGCCCACGAGCGCGTACTCGGCGGCGTGACCTTCGTCCCGCAGGGCGGCCCCATGGCCGACATAGCCCGCCAGGGCGAGGCCGAGATCCGCATGCTCGCGGTCGCACCCGAGGCGCGGGGCAGGGGCGCAGGCGAAGCCCTCGTCCGCGCCTGCGTCGACCGCGCACGCAACACTGAAGGCTGCGTACGCATCGTCCTGTCCACCCAGCGCACGATGCACGCAGCCCACCGCATCTACGAACGCCTCGGTTTCACCCGCACTCCCGACCGCGACTGGAACCCGATCCCGGACATCGACAACATCCTGCTGCTCACCTACGAGTTGACGATCCAGCACACTCCGTAGCACTCCGCGAAGCCGACCCGACACAACATGTGGGGGTGCTCCCGCAGCCCGGCACAAGATGTATGCTCATGCTCGCTGTCGCCGCAGGGGAATCCGGTGCGAATCCGGAACTGTCCCGCAACGGTGTACTTGTACGTGTTCATGCCCTGCATGGCCGCGTACGAGTGTCAGTCCGAGGACCTGCCGACAGCGCGCCCCGGCCACCCGGCCCGGGCGCCGACGACGTCCGGGCCTCGCGGAATGGGCCGGTGGACGCGGTGCGCCGCTGCCCTGAAGCGCCCCCGTGTGCCCCGCTCCTCGCCAACAGGCCCCGTGCCGAGCGAGGGAGAGCCCCAAGTGACCATCGCGCCAGCCGACCCGGCTTCAGCTTCCGTTTCCGCGAAGCGGGCCCCGGTGGAGACGGACGGTCCCGGTACCACGCTGCTGCGTACCCTGACCGACCTCACCTCCGACCTCCCCGACGCCGACCCCGGCCGGGTCGCCGCCGCCGCGCTGCGCGGCCGGTCCGCCCGCGCGGACGACGAGGAGCTGCGCGAACTGGCCACCGAGGCCGCCGCCGGCCTCATCTCCGAGGACCCGGCGTACTCCCGCCTCGCCGCCCGCCTGCTGACGATCAGCATCGCGGCGGAGGCCGCCTCACAGGGGGTGCGATCCTTCGCCGAGTCCATCGCCACCGGCCACCGCGAGGGCCTGATCGCCGACCGCACGGCGGAATTCGTAAAGCTGCACACGGCCGGCCTGAACGAACTGATCGACGTGCACGCCGACGACCGCTTCGGCTACTTCGGCCTGCGCACCCTGCACAGCCGCTACCTGCTCCGGCACCCGATCACCCGCAAGGTCATCGAGACGCCCCAGCACTTCATGCTCCGGGTGGCGTCCGGCCTCGCCGAGGACGACACGACCAGAGCGCTCGACGAAGTCGCGGCCCTCTACCGGCTCATGAGCCGCCTCGACTACCTCCCCTCCTCCCCCACGCTCTTCAACTCCGGTACACGGCACCCGCAGATGTCGTCCTGCTACCTCCTTGACTCCCCGCTGGACGAGCTGGACTCCCTCTACGACCGCTACCACCAGGTCGCGCGTCTCTCGAAGCACGCGGGCGGCATCGGCCTGTCGTACAGCCGGATCCGTTCCCGCGGCTCCCTCATCCGCGGCACGAACGGGCACTCCAACGGCATCGTCCCGTTCCTGAAGACCCTCGACGCCTCGGTCGCCGCGGTGAACCAGGGCGGCCGGCGCAAGGGCGCCGCCGCGGTCTACCTGGAGACCTGGCACTCCGACATCGAGGAGTTCCTGGAGCTGCGCGACAACACCGGTGAGGACGCCCGGCGTACGCACAATCTGAACCTCGCGCACTGGATCCCGGACGAGTTCATGCGCCGGGTCAACGAGAACGGGATCTGGTCCCTGTTCTCCCCCTCCGACGTGCCGGAACTGGTCGACCTGTGGGGCGACGAGTTCGACGCGGCCTACCGCAAGGCGGAAGAGGCGGGCCTCGCCAAGAAGACCATCCCGGCCCGCGACCTCTACGGCCGCATGATGCGCACCCTCGCACAGACCGGCAACGGCTGGATGACCTTCAAGGACGCCGCCAACCGCACCGCCAACCAGACGGCGGAGCCGGGCCACACCGTTCACTCCTCGAACCTGTGCACCGAGATCCTGGAGGTCACGGACGACGGCGAGACGGCGGTCTGCAACCTCGGCTCGGTGAACCTGGGCGCCTTCGTCGACCGGGCGAGCGGCGACATCGACTGGGACCGCCTGGACGAGACGGTCCGCACGGCCGTCACCTTCCTGGACCGGGTCGTCGACATCAACTTCTACCCGACCGAGCAGGCGGGCCGCTCCAACGCCAAGTGGCGCCCGGTCGGCCTCGGCGCGATGGGCCTCCAGGACGTCTTCTTCAAGCTCCGCCTCCCCTTCGACTCGCCGGAGGCCCGCGCCCTCTCGACGCGCATCGCCGAGCGCATCATGCTCGCCGCGTACGAGGCCTCGGCCGACCTCGCCGAGCGCAACGGCCCGCTCCCGGCCTGGGAGAAGACCCGCACCGCCCGCGGTGTCCTCCACCCCGACCACTTCGACGTGGAGCTGACCTGGCCGGAGCGCTGGGCGGCCCTGCGGGAACGTATCGCCGCGGTAGGCATGCGCAACTCCCTCCTCCTCGCCATCGCGCCCACCGCGACGATCGCGTCCATCGCGGGCGTGTACGAGTGCATCGAGCCGCAGGTGTCGAACCTCTTCAAGCGCGAGACGCTGTCCGGAGAGTTCCTGCAGGTCAACTCCTATCTGGTGGACGAGCTGAAGAAGCTGGGTGTGTGGGACGCGCAGACCCGGGAGGCACTGCGCGAGTCCAACGGCTCGGTGCAGGGCTTCACCTGGGTGCCGCAGGACGTCCGCGACCTGTACCGGACGGCGTGGGAGATCCCGCAGCGCGGCCTCATCGACATGGCCGCCGCCCGGACCCCGTTCCTGGACCAGGCCCAGTCCCTGAACCTGTTCCTGGAGACGCCGACCATCGGCAAGCTCTCCTCGATGTACGCCTACGCCTGGAAGTCGGGCCTGAAGACGACGTACTACCTGCGCTCCCGCCCGGCGACCCGCATCGCCCGCGCCGCACAGGCCCAGGCGCAGCCCGAGAAGATCATCCCCGTCCAGCAGGCGACCGACCCCGACGCCGTCGCCTGCTCCCTGGAAAACCCCGAGTCCTGCGAGGCCTGCCAGTGATGACCCCCGCCCCCGAAAAAACCGAGAAGAACCTCCTCGACCCGGGCTTCGAACTCACCCTCCGCCCCATGCGGTACCCGGACTTCTACGAGCGCTACCGGGACGCCATCAAGAACACCTGGACCGTCGAGGAGGTCGACCTCCACTCGGACGTCGCCGACCTCGCGAAGCTGTCGCAGGGCGAGCAGCACATGATCGGCCGGCTGGTCGCGTTCTTCGCGACGGGCGACTCGATCGTGGCGAACAACCTCGTGCTGACGCTGTACAAGCACATCAACTCCCCCGAGGCGCGGCTGTATCTGTCCCGACAGCTCTTCGAGGAGGCCGTGCACGTCCAGTTCTACTTGACGCTGCTCGACACCTACCTTCCCGACCCGGAGGACCGCGCCGCCGCCTTCGCCGCCGTGGAGAACATCCCCTCCATCCGCGAGAAGGCCGAGTTCTGCTTCAAGTGGATGGACTCGGTGGAGAAGCTGGACCGGCTGGAGACCAAGGCCGACCGGCGCCGCTTCCTGCTCAACCTCATCTGCTTCGCCGCGTGCATCGAGGGGCTCTTCTTCTACGGGGCCTTCGCGTACGTCTACTGGTTCCGCAGCCGGGGTCTGCTGCACGGCCTGGCGACCGGTACCAACTGGGTGTTCCGCGACGAGACGATGCACATGAGCTTCGCCTTCGAGGTCGTCGACACCGTACGCAAGGAGGAGCCGGAGCTCTTCGACGACCTGCTCGGGCAGCAGGTGACGGACATGCTGCGAGAGGCCGTCGAGGCCGAGCTGCAGTTCGCGCGCGACCTGTGCGGTGACGGTCTGCCGGGCATGAACACCGACTCGATGCGGCAGTACCTGGAGTGCGTCGCCGACCAGCGCCTGCAGCGGCTGGGCTTCGCGCCGGTGTACGGATCCGAGAACCCCTTCTCCTTCATGGAGCTCCAGGGCGTTCAGGAACTGACCAACTTCTTCGAGCGGCGGCCGTCCGCGTACCAGGTCGCGGTGGAAGGAACCGTCGACCTCGACGAGGACTTCTGACGTCACCTCAGAAATGATGCCGGGCCGCGGGCGTGGCCCGGCATCATCGCGTCTCGTCCATGGACCGTCCATGGGTCGTCCATGGACCACCTATGGAGCGGCAAAGTTCTTCGGGCGCCGCTATCCGCGCCTCATCGGCCCCGGCTAGGTTCTGGCCGTCCTGACATGTCACACACAGCGGCATACCAGGAGAACTGATCTGGCATGCCCATGACACTCCCTTCATGTAGTCGCGCTACGCGCGTCACGGGCCTGCCACGCAACGCCGAGAACCCCCACTTCCGGCTGTGGAGCCGCGTACGGCCCTACCCCGGCCCACGCGGCACCGGCCTCAAACCGATGGAGGCAGCACCCCCATGCGTGAGACACGCTCCGTCAGACCCGCCCGGAGACTGCGAAGACTCCTGACCGCCGCCCTCCCTGCCCTCGCCCTCGGCGTCGCCGGGTTCGCCGCGGCCCCGCCCGCGGGTGCGCAGACAGCGCCCACCGCGCACATCTCCCGGGCCGCCCAGAACGCGAAAGCCCTGACCTCCCCCGCCGCCCAGGCCGTGCACCCGACCGGCAAGGCCGGCCAGAAGGTGCCCACCACGCATCTGTGCGGCACCCCGACCCCGGGTCATGCCGCCTGCTTCGCCCAGCGGCGCACGGACATCAAGCAGAAGCTGGCCGCGGCGATATCCCCGGACGCCGCCGCGGTGTCCGGCCTCAGCCCGGCCAACCTGCACAGCGCGTACAGCCTGCCCTCGATCGGAGGCTCCGGCCTGACGGTCGCCGTCGTCGACGCGTACAACGACCCCAACGCCGAGTCAGACCTGGCCACTTACCGCTCGCAGTTCGGCCTGTCGGCCTGCACCAAGGCCAACGGCTGCTTCAAGCAGGTCAGCCAGACCGGCTCGACCACCTCGCTGCCGACGAACGACACCGGCTGGGCGGGCGAGGAAGCGCTCGACATCGACATGGTCAGCGCGGTCTGCCCCAACTGCAACATCATCCTGGTCGAGGCCAACTCCGCGAACGACACCGACCTCGGGATCGCGGAGAACGAGGCGGTCTCGCTGGGCGCGAAGTTCGTGTCCAACAGCTGGGGCGGCGACGAGTCCTCCTCCCAGACCAGCGAGGACACCCAGTACTTCAAGCACCCGGGCGTCGCCATCACCGTCTCCGCCGGTGACTCCGGCTACGGCGCCGAGTACCCGGCGACTTCGCAGTACGTGACCGCCGTCGGCGGCACCGCGCTGTCCACGTCGTCCAACTCCCGCGGCTGGACCGAGTCCGTGTGGAAGACCAGCAGCACCGAGGGCACCGGCTCCGGCTGCTCCGCGTACGACACCAAGCCGAGCTGGCAGACCGACACCGGCTGCACCAAGCGCATGGAGTCGGACGTCTCCGCGGTCGCCGACCCCGCGACAGGTGTGGCCGTCTACGACACCTACGGCGGCTCCGGCTGGGCGGTCTACGGCGGCACGAGCGCCTCCGCGCCGATCATCGCGGGCGTGTACGCCCTCGCGGGCACCCCGGGCTCCAGCGACTACCCGGCGAAGTACCCGTACTCCCACACCTCGAACCTGTACGACGTCACCAGCGGCAACAACGGCTCCTGCTCGACCTCGTACTTCTGCACCGCGGCCACCGGCTACGACGGCCCGACCGGCTGGGGCACCCCCAACGGCACCACCGCCTTCACCTCGGGCACCAGCACCGGCAACACGGTGACCGTCACCAACCCGGGCAGCCAGTCCACCACGACCGGCGGCTCGGTCAGCCTGCAGATCTCGGCCTCCGACAGTGCGGGCGCGAGCCTCACGTACCGCGCGAGCGGCCTGCCCACCGGCCTGTCGATCAACAGCTCGACCGGCCTGATCTCCGGCACCGCGAGCACGGCGGGCACCTACAGCGTGACCGTCACCGCGTCGGACAGCACCGGCGCCTCCGGCTCGGCCTCCTTCACCTGGACCGTCAGCACATCCGGTGGCGGCACCTGCACCGCGGCGCAGCTGCTCGGCAACCAGGGCTTCGAGTCGGGCAACACCATCTGGAGCGCCTCCAGCGGAGTCATCACCAACGACAGCGGTGAGGCGGCGCACGGCGGCTCGTACAAGGCCTGGCTGGACGGCTACGGCTCCACTCACACCGACACGCTGTCCCAGTCGGTGACCATCCCGAGCGGCTGCAAGGCGTCGCTCACCTTCTACCTGCACATCGACACGGCCGAGACCAGCACCAGCACGGCCTACGACAAGCTCACCGTCACCGCCGGCTCCAACACGCTGGCGACCTACTCCAACCTCAACAAGGCTTCCGGCTACGCCCAGAAGACCTTCGACCTGTCCTCCTTCGCCGGCTCGACCGTCACGCTGAAGTTCAGCGGCGTCGAGGACTCCTCGCTCCAGACCAGCTTCGTCGTCGACGACACCGCCCTGACGACCAGCTGACCCACGAAAGCCCTGGCCGCCGTCGCGGCCAGGGCTTTTCCGTGCCCCGAAGTGGATCCTGATGCGGGGGTGGCACGTCCAAGCGATGAGGAGGCACCCCATGCGCCGAACGACCCACCACCGGACCATCGCCCTCGCGGCACTGACGCTTCTCGTGGCCGCGGGCTGCGGCACGCAGAGCGGAGGCGACGCGGGCGGCAGCGGCACCGTGTCGCCGTCCCCCACGACATCCCACAAGGGCTGTGCGCAGGCGAAGGCGGAGCTCGGCGCCGCCGACACCGGCCACACGTTCTGCCTGACGACGGGCGACGTGATCCGCATCAGCCTGGACGGCACCACCAGCCGGCCCTGGGCGCCCGTCAAGGTCGGCGGCAGCGGCCTGGAGGCCACCAACAGCGGCATCGTCCTGCAGGCGGGCGACGCCTCCTCCGCCTTCAAGGCGGTCTCGGCCGGGACGGCGCAGCTCACCTCGTCCCGCCCGTTGTGCCCCAGCGACCCGGCCAGGATCTCGTGCAAGGGCCTTCAGGATTGGACGGTCACGGTGGTGGTGACGAAGCCCTGAGGGCGGGAGGGGCGGTCGACCTCGGAGCGGGCGGCCCCGGCCTCCCTGAGCTGACGGTCGACGCGCCGCTCGTGGGTGAGCCCGATCAGCGAGGGGAGCGCCACTACCGCGAAGATCCCAAGGACGGTCAGGATTCCGACGAGGTTGTCCATGAGTGTGTTCATGAACACTACTGTCGCGCCCATTGCTCCCGACCGTCAGTGGCAGGACTGCCGCACACCCTCGAATTACTGCCACTTTCGAGGCACACTGGAGAACATGCTGCTGCGCCTTCCCGGGGCCAACCCCCAGGCCCCCGGCCGGAGAAGCAGGTCGGACAGGCCGGCCGAGGTCGCAAGGCGAGGTGAGCCGTGCTGAAGAACGTGGCCGCGGTCCTGCTGGACGGTGTGCACCCCTTCGAACTCGGCGTCGTCTGCGAGGTGTTCGGCCTCGACCGCAGCGACGAGGGGCTGCCCGTCTACGACTTCGCGATCGCCTCGGCCGAGGGCCCCACGCTCGCCACCCATGTCTCCGGGTTCACCGTCTCCACCCCGCACGGCCTCGACCGGCTCGACGAGGCCGACCTCGTCGTCGTGCCGGCCGGGGACACCTATGCGGTGCGCGACTATCCGCCCGAGCTGCTGGACGCGCTGCGCCGGGCCGTCGAGCGCGGTGCGCGGGTGCTCAGCGTCTGCTCCGGTGTCTTCGTGCTGGGCGCGGCCGGGCTCCTGGACGACCGACGGTGCGCGGTGCACTGGCATCACGCGCAGGCGCTCGCCCAGCAGTATCCGCGGGCGATCGTCGAGCCGGACGTGCTGTACGTCGACGAGGACCCGGTGATCACTTCGGCGGGCACCGCCGCCGGCATCGACGCCTGCCTCCACCTCGTCCGCAAGGAGCACGGCCCGGAGGTCGCCAACGCCATCGCCCGCCGCATGGTCGTACCGCCGCACCGCGACGGCGGCCAGGCCCAGTTCATCGAGCGCCCGCTGCCCCGCTCCCGGTGCGACACGGTCGGCGAGGTGCTGGTGTGGATGCAGCAGCACCTCGACGAGGAGGTGACCGTCGAGCAGCTCGCGGCCCGCGCGCACATGTCCCCGCGCACCTTCGCGCGCCGCTTCCAGCAGGAGACGGGGACGACTCCGTACCGCTGGATCCTGCGCCAACGGGTGCTGCTGGCCCAGGAGTTGCTGGAGGCCACGGACGAGACGATGGACGTGATCGCGGGCCGCGCCGGGTTCGGCAACGCGGCCGCGCTGCGCCATCAGTTCGTCCGGAGCCTGGGGACGACCCCGCAGGCGTACCGGCGCACGTTCAGGGGCCCGCGAGCGGCCTGAACGTGCGCCGGTAACCACGCACGGTCAGCGCGGCCGGGCCTTCAACAGCAGCTTGTGCGGTCGCAGCGTGATGCCGACGCGGGTGGCGTCCTTGGAGCCCGACACCTGCTCGAAGCGCCACCGCGACGCCACGGTCGCCGTGATCAGACTGAGCTGGGCCATCGAGAAGTGGTCACTGGGGCATTTCCGGTTGCCCACGCTGAACGGGCGCATCGCGTACTTCGGTATGTCCTTGGACCGTTCCGGAAGCCAGCGGTCGGGGTCGAAATCCTGGTGCTCCTGGTACGACCGGGGATCGCGCTGGATCGCGTACGGGCTGTAGACGATGTCGGCACCGGCCGGAATGCGATAGCCGCCCAGCTCGGTTTCGGTCACCGTGCGCCGCGTCAATATCCATACGGCGGGGTGCAAACGCATCGCCTCGACGATGACATTGTTCGTGTGCGACAGCTTCCGGACGTCGTCGAATCCGACGGGCCGGTCACCCGCGACGGATTCAACCTCCTTGCTCACCTTGTCCGCCTGTTCCGGGTGTTCGGTGAGGACTTGCAGGATCCACATGATCGTGGACGCGATGGTTTCGCTGCCGGGGGTGAGTATGGCGACGACTTGGTCGTGGATCTCCTGTTCGTCGATGGGGTCGCCGTTGTCGTCCTTCGCCTCCAGCAATGCCGTCAGCAAATCGTCCGGCTTTTGACCAGATGCCCGCCGCTCGTCGATGATCTCGTCGACGAGGTCATGCAAATCGGCCAATGCGCGGTCGAATTGACGGTGGGACGGAAGAGGCAGCCGATAGAGCGGTCCGGCCGGGATGACCATGCGCCGGTACATCCCGCGGAACACGGCGCCCAGCGCGATGCTCAGCCGCTCGGCCCGCTCGTCCATGAACTGGCCGCGCAGCAGACAGCGGGCCGCGATGCGGACGGCGACGCGGAACGACTCGGAGGTGCAGTCGATCGTCTCCCCCGGCACCATGCGCGCCGCGAACGCGCGTGCCTCCTCCTCCATGATCGGCCCGTACTCGTGGATGATGTCGGCCCGGAACGCGGGCTGGATCGTCCGCCGCTGGCGCCGGTGCTGCGGCCCGTTGGCGGTCGCGACCCCCTTCTTGCCGAGCAGCCCCTCGAGGGACTCCCACAGCGGGCCGCCGATCTCGTAGTCGGGGTTGAGCGCCAGCGCCCCGGTGAGCGCGGGGGTGGTGACGGCGTACACCGTCTTGGGGCCCAGCTTGAGCCGGACGACGTCGCCGTGGTCGCGCAGTTGGGCCAGGAAGCCCAGCGGGTCGCGGACCAGTTTCCAGCCGTGGCCGAGACCCGGCACGCCTCCGCCCGCGAGGGGCGGGGTGGACAACTCCAGCGTCTCAGGTACCTCGGGTCGCACTGACTCGACGGTCATTTCTCACCTGCCGCTTCATTGTTGACGTACGGGGGTGTGGAGCGGTCGTCCCAGCTGTCGACCATGTACCGGCCCGACTCGTGGTGGAACCAGTACACGGAGCTGAACCAGTTCCGCATATTGCCGAGGCAGTCCTTCACGGCAACGCTGCATTCCTTGCCCCGCATGGTCCCGTCCGCGAGGGTGTCGGCGAGCCGTAATACGTCCTTTTCGGCGACGAGGAATTCACGAATGGATTCCTCGACTCGTCGCCGTACTTCTGTGACGGCCTCTTCGAGAGTCAGCCCCTCATGGTGAATGAGACTGATTCCGAGATTGTGGACTTCGTCGCCCGCAATTTCCTTGGGGAGCGAGCACAGGTCGTTGTACCAGGCGGCGAATTCCTGGCTGAGCAGTGCCGCCTTCCGATATGCGGGGTGATTCCGCACCGCGGTGGGGAGTTCGTACCCCGCGCTGGGTTCCAGAAGGTCGGTCCAGATCCAGTGCGCGAATGTCAGCCGACGGAGTTCGAGATACTCCGCGACCGTTGGAACGGTGCCCGAGGCGCGATTTCGGAACTCCCGGTCGTACGCTTCGATCACCGCATGGAAGTGGAGTGCGAACCGCGCGTTCCACTTCTTGCTGAGGAACGAGTACAGCCGCACCATACTGTCCGCGAACCCCGCGACCAGGGGATCCTGGTGGTGCAGATGGTCCCTGGGGGAGTCGAGGGCCGCGTGCAGCTGGAACCTGAGCCTCCGCCAGGCACCGGTGCGGCCGTGGATGACGTCGCGGTCGTGGCGGTCGTCCCAGACGAAGAACCACGCGCTGTAGTCGGCTATCGCCTGCATGACCTCGTCGGGGGCGCCAATGTAGTAGCCCGCCATGAGGTCCGTGTAGCACAAGCCGTCGGCATATTCCTCGACCTTGTCCGCCGGCATGAGCCGTTTTTCGAGCAGCCAGGTCCTGGTCCTCTTCTGGAGCCTGGGCCAATACGGATGCAGTTGTCGAGGAAATGCCGTCTCGATCACCGGAAGAGAGAGCGCCGGTGGAACCGCGACCGCTGTCGGTGTCGATGAAGTGCCGTGTGAGAAAGCATGCACGAACAAACCCCTCTCAGCCGCCTGCTGGCGCTACACCCCTCCCGCTGTGCCGGGCGTGCGCCGTTGCGTATCCCCGCACTTCCCATTCAGCACCACAACTGACCGCTCTGGGAACGGATTTGCCCCACTCACTACCCCATGATGCCGAGAATCTCCCCTTGTGTGACTGAATATGGATCACTAGAGGAGCACAAGGGATCGAACGTGCGACGTACACACGAACGGCGCCTGGTCAGGAATGTTCCTGACCAGGCGCCGTTCGAGCAAGCTCACAAGAGGCTGCGAGCCCCACCTGTCATTTTCTGTCTCAGTCGTTCGCGAGGTCGGTCGCCGTCGCGTCTCAGTCGTTCGCGAGGTCGGTCGCCGTCGCGTCTCAGTCGTTCGCGAGGACGGTCGCCGTCACGTCTCAGTCGTTCGCCACGATCGGGTAGCGGGGCTCGTTCTCGGCCATCTGCCGCAACGCGTCCTTGCGCTCGCGCTTGGAGAGCCGGTCGATGTACAGGTAGCCGTACAGATGGTCCGTCTCGTGCTGGAGGCAGCGGGCGAAGTAGCCAGTGCCGCGCACCTTGATCGGGTTGCCCTTCTCGTCCTGCCCGGTGACCTCGGCGTAGTCCGGGCGGGCCAGCGGCGCGTACGCGGTCGGCACGGAGAGGCAGCCCTCGTTGCTGTCGTCCAGACGGCGCTGCTCGGCGGGCAGCTCGACCAGCACGGGGTTGCAGACGACGCCCACGTGCCGCTTGCCCTCGTCGTCCATGCAGTCGTAGACGAAGACCTTCAGGTCGACGCCGATCTGGTTGGCGGCCAGGCCCACGCCCTCGGCGGTGCGCTGGCTGGCGAACATGTCGGCGACCAGCTGGTCCAGCTCTTCCCCGAACTCGGTGACGTCCTTGCACTCCTTGTGCAGCACCGGGTTCCCGACGACCGTGATCGGCCGCGAGGTGCCCCGCCCGCGGTAGGCCTCCTCACGCTCCTCGCCGTCCTCGGTGTCGATGACGAAGCCCTCGTCGTCCACGGGGAGCACGCCCGCGTGCTGCTGATCGGTGTCCTGCTGCGCCATGACCGACGTATGCCTTCCTGAAAAACGGGGGTGTGATGCTGATACAGGGTACGGTCCCGGGCCCCCCCCGGGGGGCGGGGCCCGACCCGCGGGGGGGGGCCCCCCCCGGGGGGGGCCCCCCCCCCCCCACCAGCCGCCCGCCCGGCACCCCCCCCGAAACCAAA
>NZ_JBITGS010000013.1:0-274273 GCF_044457265.1 Streptomyces sp. NPDC050564
CATCCAGCTCCGCCCCGACCTGATCGACGGCTGCCTTGCAGGCACCGGACTCACGCTCACCCACCAGCCGACAACAATCCGAAGAGCTCAGTAATCGCGGTTCTGGATCACCCTTCGTGCCATTGCCATTGCCATTGCCATTGCCATTGCCACTGAGGGTGAGCGACTCGATCGCGCAGGCGCACACACGACCCCCAGGGCAGAAGTGATGAGCAGCGCACGCGACTTCCGCCAGTCCTCGCGCAGGTGAACGCCCTACGGGGACCGAGGCGCTCACGCTGAAGGTTTGGCCAACAGGCGTGGGGCCACTCGGGGTTCGAGGGGGCCAATGTCGAACACATCGAACACATCAAAGTCGCAGAATCCACGAAATCCCGCTGAAGGCGGGGGAAACAGCCAGGAGGACAACGCGGCAAAAAACCGGCCGAGCGCCATGGAGGTGCTGCGTCACGCGCGCACCCAACTCGAGGAGCTCACCGGCATGGCCGCCGAGTCCGTGTCGTCCTTCGAACACACCGAGGACGGCTGGACCTTGGAGATCGAGGTCCTGGAGCTCGCCAGGGTGCCCGACACGATGAGCCTGCTCGCGAGCTACCAGGTGGACCTCGACCCGCAGGGCGGGCTCACCGGCTACCGGCGCATCCGCCGCTACGAACGCGGCAGGGCCGACGCACACAGGTCCGGCGGCCGGTAGGCGGCCACACCGCGCAACCATCTACAGACAAGGAGGACCGGTCGGCATGACCGTTGTCCCGGCACAACAGAGCGGCGGATCGGGCGGCAGCAGCGGCCTGTACGACGTCCTGGAACTCGTCCTCGACCGAGGGCTCGTCATCGACGCGTTCGTACGCGTCTCCCTCGTCGGCATCGAGATCCTCAAGATCGACGTACGCGTTGTCGTCGCCAGCGTCGACACCTACCTGCGGTTCGCCGAGGCGTGCAACCGGCTCGACCTGGAGGCAGGGCCGCGCAAGAGCCCCGGCCTGCCCGACCTGGTCGGCGAGATCACCGAGTCCGGTGCGCGCGGCAAGTCCAAGGGCGCGCTGTCCGGCGCCGCAGAGACCATCTCCGACGCCTTCAAGCAGGCCCGCGAGGAAGGTCAGACCGAATCCCGGCCGCGCACCCGCAAGTCAACGGCCTCGCGCAGGAAGGAGGAGCAGGAGTGAGCACGTATGTCTACGGCATCGCGGCGGCGTCGCACCCCTCGCTTCCCGAGGGCATGGGCGGCGTCGGGGAACCGGCGCGTTCCGTCCGCGTCCTGAAGGCGGGCGGGCTGGCGGCCGTCGTGAGCGACGCCCCTGAAGGGCTGCGGCCCAAGCGCAGGGATCTGCTCGCCCACCAGAACGTGCTGAGCGAGGCGGGCGGAGGCGGCTCCGTACTGCCCATGCGGTTCGGCAGCGTCGCTCAGGATGACGCCGCCGTCACCAGCGTGCTCGCCGAGCGCGCCGAGCATTACGAGGAGCGGCTCAAGGCGCTGGCCGGCAAGATCGAGTACAACGTCAAGGCCAGCCACGACGAAGCGGCAGTCCTGCACCGCGTGATGGCCGAAAATCGCGAGGTACAGGCCATCGCGGAGGCCAACCGACAGGCGGGCGGAGGGAGCTACGAGCAGCGGTTGCAGCTCGGCGAGATGGTGGTGGCCGCGCTGAAGAACCAGGAAGCCGCGGACGCCGTCGAGCTGCAGCATCTCCTGGAAGCGGCCGCCGAGGCCGTGAGCGTCGGCCCCGAGTCCACGGGCTGGCTGGCCAACCTGTCCCTCCTCGTCGACCGCAAGTCGGCCGAGGTGTTCCTCTCTGCGGTCGAAGAGATTCGCAAGAGCCATCCACATCTCGAACTGCGTGTCAACGGACCGCTGCCGCCCTACAGCTTCGTCGAGCCCGGCCCCGCCGAACCGGCGGACACCGCCATCGATACGGAGTGAGCGGATGGGACTGATCGGAGAGGTGCTGCTGCTGCCGTTCGCACCGGTACGCGGCAGCCTCTGGGCTGTGAGACAGGTGCTGGCCGAGGCCGAGCGCCAGTACTACGACCCGGCAGCGATCCGGGCCGAACTCGCCCTCCTCGAGCAGCGGCTCGAGGCGGGCGAGATCGATGACGACGAGTTCGACCGCCGCGAGGACGAGCTCCTCGACCGGCTGGAGATCAGCCTGCGCGGAAGCGCGGGTTCAGGCAACGGGACGACAGGATGAATCGACTAGGACTTGGCCTCGCCGTAGGGGCCGGATACGTCCTCGGACGTACGAAGAAGATGAAACTGGCATTCGCGGTCGGCACGCTGGTCGCCGGCAAGCGACTGCATATGAGCCCGCGGGCGCTCGCGGACCTGGTATCTCAACAGCTGCGGGACAACCCGCAGTTCAAGGAGATCGGGGACCAGCTGCGCGAGGACCTGCGCGGTGTGGGGAAGGCCGCCTCCGGCGCACTCGTCGAGCGGCAGGTCGAGGGCCTGGCCGACCGGCTGCACGGCAGGACCGCAGAGGTGCGGGACCAGCTTGCGGGCGTGGTGCCGGACGTGCCGGGGCTCGGCGATGAGGAAGAGGAGAACCAGGCGGCCGAGCCGGACGACGAGTACGAGGAGTACGACGCGGACGACGGCTCGGAGAATGACGAGCCCGAGGAAAAGGCACCACCGCGCAAGAAGGCTCCCACTCGGAAAGCCCCAGCCAAGAAGGCGACGGAGCAGCGGAGTTCCGCCAAGAAGGCACCCGCCAAAAAGACGGCGAAGAAGACGGTGACCAAGAAGGCTCCCGCGAAGAAGTCGGCCGCGGCGAAAACCGCCGCGCGGCGCGCGACACGCAGCCGGCTGACGAGGGGAGGCGGCGATGACTGACACCCTCGGATCCGCGGCAATGCGGGCGACGGACAACCCGCTCACCGGCGTCGCCCAGAGCGCGGCCGCCGACCGCCTCAAGGCGGAGGTCCAGGCGTATCTGGCCGCCCAGGCCCAACGCCTGTTGGTGGACCTGGGCCGCAAGCTCGGCGAAACGACCGGCAGGCTCAACGACATCGCCGAGGGCAACAGCCCCGGTTTCGCCAAGCTTGCCCTCGACAGCGGCCGCAAGCTCGCCGAGGGCAAGGGACCCCTGCGGTCGGCCCTGGAACTCGGCGCAGGGCGGGCGAAGGACAGCGTGGCCGGCGCGTTCAAGAGCCTGACCGGAGGCAAGGGCAGGCGCAAGGGCGGCGCGGGCAAGAAGCCCACGGTCATCATCGAGTTCATCGACGTGGGCGTGCCGCTGCGCACCGCGTACGACCAGTGGACCCAGTACCAGGACTTCAGCACCTTCGCGAAAGGCGTCAAGAGCGCGAACCGCGCCGACGACACCACCTCGGACTGGCAGCTCAAGGTCTTCTGGTCCAACCGGAGTTGGAAGGCCCACACCACGGAACAGGTTGCGGACGACCGCATCTCCTGGACCGCGGAGGGCGCGAAGGGTACGACAAAGGGTGTCGTCTCCTTCCACTCGCTGGCCGAGAACCTCACCCGCGTCCTGTTGGTCATCGAGTACGACCCCAAAGGCTTGTTCGAGAAGACCGGCAACATCTGGCGTGCACAGGGCCGCAGGGCCAGGCTCGACCTCAAGAACTACGCCCGCTTCATCACGCTCAAGGGCGAGGCGGAGGAGGGCTGGCGCGGCGAGATCCGCGACGGTGAGGTCGTCCGCAGCCACGAGGACGCGCTCGAGGAAGAGAGCGAAGAAGAGCGCGAGGACGTCCCCGAGGGCGACTACGAGGAAGAGGAGCTCGAGGGAGAAGAGCCGGACGCGCCGGAGGACGAGGAGGAGGACACCGAGGCGGCATACGAGGACGAGGCGGAGGAGAACGACGAGTACGCCAAGGACGACGAGTACGCCGAAGAGGACGAAGGCGAGCTCGTCGAGAGCCGGGGTCGTCGATGACCATGGCCGGCAGGCTCCCCGAGACTTACGGGCAGAGCAGTGGCGCCAACCTCGCCGACATCCTTGAACGGGTGCTCGACAAGGGCATCGTGATCGCGGGCGACATCCGGATCAACCTTCTGGACATCGAGCTGCTCACCATCAAACTGCGGCTCATCGTTGCCTCCGTGGACAAGGCCAAGGAGATGGGCATCGACTGGTGGGAGGACGACCCCGCGCTGTCGTCGCGCGCGAACCACTCACAACTCGAGCGTGAAAACAGGGAGTTGCGCGAACGGCTCTCCGAGTTGGAACGCGCGAGTCCGAAGGAGGAGACCGAGTGAGCGGTCTGCGCTACGTATACGCGATCTGCCGACCCTTCACGGCCGCACTGCAGGCGCAGCTGACCGGCGTCGCGGGCGTGCCGCCGAAGCTGCTGCACCACGGTGACCTTCTCGCCGTGGTCGGCGCGGTCCCGACGGAGGACTTCGCCGAAGAACCGCTGCGGGCTCACCTGGAGGACCTGGACTGGCTGAGTGAGACCGCCCGCGCGCATCAGAGCGTGATCGACGCACTCACCGCTGTCGCCAGTCCACTGCCGCTGCGGCTCGCCACCGTGTTCCGGGACGACAGTGGAGTACGCACGATGATGCAGGACCGGCGGCAACAGTTCCTGCGGACGCTCGAGCGGCTCGAGGGGCGGGTGGAATGGGGCGTGAAGGTGTACGCGGAGGATTCCGGCACCGATGAGCGCCCGGTGCATACGGGTGAACCCGAGAAGGCCGCGACGGGGCGCGACTATCTGCGGCAGCGGCGTATGCGCAATCGTGCCCACGAGGACGTGTGGGAGCGCGCGGAGAAATTCGCCCGACAGTTGCACGACACGCTTTCCGAGTGCGCGGAGGACACCAGGATCCACGCGCCGCAAAACGCCGCGCTGTCCCGTGCGCCGGGCCGCAACGTGCTCAATGCCGCCTATCTCGTGCCGCGTTCGGACTCCGAGGGATTCGTGGAGCTGATCGAGCGTACGAGGGACGAGGCTCAGGGGATGCGAGTGGAACTCACCGGCCCGTGGGCGGCCTACTCGTTCAGCGGGGAGGGGCAATGACTGTCGTGGAACACCGCGAGGTCGCACTGGTCGACCTGCTCGACCGGCTGCTCGCGGGCGGGGTCGTGATCGCCGGGGACATCACCCTGAGGATCGCCGACGTCGACCTCGTACGCATCGACCTGAACGCCCTCATCAGCTCGGTGAACGCGAAAGTACCCTCACCTTGGCGGGAGTCGATGTGACCGCGAGGAACCGACTGGACCTCGATCCCGACACGGTGGAGCGCGACCTCGTCAAACTCGTGCTGACCGTCGTGGAGCTGCTGCGCCAGTTGATGGAACGCCAGGCGCTGCGGCGATTCGAGACGGGAGAGCTGACGGACGACCAGGAGGAGCGGATCGGGCTCACCCTCATGCTGCTCGACGACCGCATGACCGAACTGCGCGAGCGGTACGGACTGCAACCCGAGGACCTGAATCTGGACCTCGGCCCGCTCGGACCTCTGCTTCCCAAGCAATAGGCTCACCGCCCGTACCGGCGACCCTGTGCGGTTGGCAGGGGGCCGAGTGGCGGACGTCGGTGTGGCGCGGTGCGCCGCTGTGCCGTATGACGCCGCCGACCCGCGTGCCCGCCCCCCACCCATGATGACTACACAACGTGACGACTCGGCGGGCGACGTCTCCCACAGCCGCTTACGTTGGGCGGGCAAGCGACCTCACCCCCAAAGGAGGAACCATGGCCGGCAAAGGCGGCATGGACAAGGCTAAGGGCAAGGCCAAGGAGATGACCGGGAAGGTCACGGGCGACCGCGAGACGGAGATCGAGGGCAAGCTCGACCAAGCTCGCGGCGAAGCCAAGAAGGCCACCGGCAAGACCCGTGAGCGCATCGAGGAGACCGGCCGCTCCGCCAAGCGCGACCGCACCTGAGCATGTGTGGTGAGGGGGCCCCGCAGTCGTGGGAACCCCCTCACCGGCAGGCGTGCCCGTAGCTGCCACCGACGGCGGCAGTGCGGCTTGCTCTCAGCGGTCTCAGCGCCGCGCGCACAGACACACACGGCAGCTCGCATCAGACCCATCCCACCGCGCAGCCACGATCAGGGGACCGATCGGTTACGGCTGACGCGCTTCCCGGTCGGGGCATGCCCCGCGAGTGGCCGACACCGACGCCGCTGACGGCGACATGCTCCCGGTTGCCGCGCCCCGGAGACGGGCGCACGGTGAACAAAGAGGTGGCGGTCCCGGACGGTCCGCGGTCCCCGGCGTCTTCGAGAGGACGACGATTCCGATGGCGAAGAGCACGGCGAAGGTGCAGCAGATCAGGGGCAAGATGAAGGAATCCCTCGGCAAGGCCCTGGGGAACAAGTCAATGCAGCGGTCAGGCCGTGGAGATATGGTGCGCGGCAAGGCACACGAGATCACCGAGAAGATGGCTCACCGGGTCCACAAGCGGATCGGGCACTGACCGTGGCGTACGGCCGGCCCGGCGCGTCTTCCGAGGACTGCCGCTGCCAGTGCCGTCACTGCGACGGACGGACGTGATCGCGGAGCAGTTCGAGGGCCGCGACCACGGCCGTCTGGCATATGGCCTCTCTGACGTCAGCACCCTCGGTGTCCGGCTCGTCGACGACCGTGCCGGTCGGCCCGCAGACGGCGACGAAGAGCGTCCCGACCTCCTGGCCGTCCTGCGGGGCCGGACCGGCGACACCGGTCGTGGCCAGGCCGTACGAGGCGTCCATCAGGCGCCGCACTCCTTGCGCCATCTGTGCGGCGACTTCGCCGTGGACTGCGCCCTGCGAGGCCAGCAAGCCACGCTCCACACCGAGCACGGACGCCTTGACTTCGGTGTCGTAGGCGATCACGCCGCCACGGAAGGTCTGCGACGCACCGGGCGCGGCCGCCAGTGCGGCGCCGAGCAGGCCGGCCGTCAGCGACTCGGCCACCGCGACGGTGTGCCCGGACGCTGCCAGGGCGGCGTGCAGCTGTCGCGCGAGCAGTTCCTCGCGGGTCAGGCCGCGGTCCTCGTGCGCAGGGCCGGAGGGGGAACGGTTGCTGTCCACCTTCACATGGTGAGGTCCGTACTGACGTCTCGCCTGCTGGAGCACACTCGTAGGGCCTTCCGACACTGCCCAGATGGTGACCGCCTGTCAGCAGCACCTCGGCACGCAACGAGCAGTGAAGGATTCGGGCCCATGGCTCTTCAGCATCCCGCCGACCGTGGCGGAGACAAACGCGGAAGGTTCGAACGGCTTGCGGGCTCCGTCTCGAACTTCACCAGTTCAGCGGCATTCTTCGTGTTCTGCCTCGGGCTCGTCGCGCTGACGCTCGCCGTCCATGTCGCCGGACTCGGGTCGGCGTGGCTACTCCTCGCGGGCGATGCCATGACCGCGGTCACCCTGCTGCTTCTCGCGCTGCTGAAGAACTCGGAACTGCGGGCCGAGCGGGCCATCCAGCGCAAACTGGATGCCCTCGCCGCCGCCCTGCTGGAAGCGCAGGAAGGAGAGCCTGGAAAGGCACACGAGGACCTCAAATCGGTGATCCGCATGGAGGACGAGATCTGAGAGACCGGGGTCACCGGCCACATCGCGGGGCGCGGCGCGTCATGTCGAGAGTTCGCTCCTGGCTCCGCGGCGGCCGCGTCAGCCCTCCTCCTCGTCCTCCTCGTACTCGTCGTCGTACTCCTCTTCGTCTTCCGGCCCCTCTTCTTCGTCTTCCTCTTCGACGGCGCCCTCTTCGTCGGCGGCCTCTCCCTCGGCGCCCTCTTCCTCGGAACCCTCTTCGTCGTACTCCTCCTCCCCCTCGTATTCGCCTGCCGCCTCTTCCTCTTCCAGCGCTTCCTCGTGGCTCCGCACCACCTCACCATCGCGGATTTCTCCGCGCCAGCCCTCAACTTCCTCGTCAGCAAACGTGACATGCCGTTGGAAGTTCTTGAAGTCCAGCCGCAGGCGTCGCCCTTGGGCACGCCACAGGTTGCCGGTCTTTTCGAAGAAACCCGAGGGGTAGTACTCCACGACAAGCACAACGCGCGTCAGGGTGGGCGTGAGTTCATGGAAACTGACACAGCCGTGGGTGGTGCCCTTGGCGCCCTCGGAGGACCACACGATGCGCTCGTCAGGTACTTGTTCCTGAACGGTTGCCTTCCAGCCACGCGTCGAAGGGCCGACCTTCACCTTCCATTCGCTGGTGGACTCGTCGTTGCGGGACACACTGCGTACCCCTTTGATGAAGCTGCTGAACTCTTCGTACTGAGTCCAGTAGTTGTAAGCCGTGCGGATGGGCACACCCACATCCAGCACTTCAACGATGTTCATCACCTTGGTGCTGCCGGCCTTGCCTCGTTTACCCCCGCCGAACACGTTCTTGACCTTGTCCATCACGTTGTCTTTGAGATCCTTGGTCTTCTCGCCGACGAACGCTTTCAATGGGGAGTCTCCTTGGAGAATGCGTCCGCCAATGCGGGGAAGGGGTCCGCCGTTCTCGGCGGCGTCAAGGAGTTGGTCGGTGACATCCCCCAACTTCTCCCCAGCTCTGTCGACCAGATGCTCCACCTGAGCACCGAGATAGTCGGTGAGCTCATCGCGCAGCAGTTCCAGACCCGAACCATCTCCGCGGATGGTGTCACGCTCTTTGCTTGCCATGACCTACCTCCGCCGCGCGGCAGTCTTCTTGGTGGCCGTCTTCCTCGCCGAGGCCGTCTTCTTGGCCGGGGCCTTCTTCGCGGCCGCCCTCTTGGCCGTTGTCTTCTTCGCGGCCGTCTTCTTCGCTGCCGCCTTCTTCGCAGGGGGCGGAGACTTCTTCGCGGCCTTCTTCGCCGGCGCCGCCTTCTTGGCGGCAGTCCTCTTGGCCGCGGGCCTCTGCGCTGCGGCCTTCTTCCCTGGAGCCCTCTTCCTGGCGGGAGCGGCCTTCTTCGCCGCCCTCTTACGGGGAGCGGGTTTGGCCACGCGCTTCCTTGCCGTGGTTCCAGCCGGGCGCCGGCGACGCCGTGGCGGTTCTTCCTCAGCCTCTCCCTCGGGTTCTTCCTCTTCGGCTTCTTCTTCGGGTTCCTCCTCTTCTGGTTCCTCCTCTTCGGGTGCTTCCCCCTCGGGCTCCTCCTCTTCGGGCTCTTCCTCTTCTTCTTCCTCCTCCGGCTCTTCCTCCTCCTCGTAGCCCTCCTCGCCGTCCCCCGGCTCTTCCTCCTCCTCTTCCTCCCGCTCCTCACCTATGCGAAGCGTGCGCTCGTGGAGGGAATCGGCGAGATCGGCGAGGCGCCGATCGGCGGTGGCGGCCAGGGCTTTACGTCCGGCGTCCAGTAGCTCGCCGCGCACCTGCTCGTTCAGCTCGGAGACCCCTGGAACGTCGCCGAGTTTACGCAGGCCTGTCGTCATCAACTGCTGCGGATCGAGCCCAAAACGACGCCCGGCAAGATAGGTTGCCATGCCGAATGCGAGACGGCCTTTCTTCGTACGCCCCAGCACGTAGCCAGCTGCGACCGCGGCGGCGAGGCCGATCTTGGTCGTGTCATTCATGAGCCGGTTCCCTTCGGAATAGGCAGGTGAACACGCCCGAACACGTGCCAACGCCCCCTGCCCAAACCGCGATTGACACACAATGTGGATCGCACGCGCGGAGTTGCACAGTCCGCCCCGCTCCGCACCTGCCGCGCAGCCCCCTCGGACAGTTCACGTGAAGGCATCCACCGCTCGGGTGATATATCCCTATATGATGGAATTATACTGTTCACCCGTGGAATATGACGCCCGCTCCGACCACCGGAGAGACCATGGCCGCAGCAGAACCCCGGCGACGACCCAGCAGTAGCCGCAGCACCGACCGAGGTCCCACAGACGGCCCCCGGCGCCGCTCCCGCAAGGCCAAAGCCGCCTGGGCCATCCGTTCCGCCGCCGAACAACTTCAGGAGTTGCTCGGGCGACCCCCCGAGTCCGTCTCGGCACTAAAACTGACGGAGGACGGTTGGGAGGCTGACCTGGAGGTACTCGAGATCGAGCGCGTCCCGGAAACCACGAGCGTTATGGCTACCTACCGCGTGACGCTGGACAAGGAAGGCGATCTGGTGGCGTACGAAAGGACGCGTCGCTATACCCGAGGCCAGATCGACCGGCGGGGCTGAGACAGCACAGCCGGTGAAGGGAGGCACCATGACAGTGGTGCCGCAGGGTGGAGGCGGTGTCGCCCGAGGTGGCGGAACCGGCAACCTCTACGACGTCCTAGAACTCATTCTTGATCGCGGACTCGTCATCGACGTATTCGTCCGCGTGTCGCTGGTGGGGATCGAAATCCTCAAGATCGACGCTCGCATCGTCGTGGCCAGCGTCGACACGTATTTGCGTTTCGCCGAGGCCTGCAACCGCCTTGACCTCGAGGCCGGGAGAAAGGCGCCCACCCAATTGACCGACATCGTCGGAGATTCGGTGGAGAGCGGAGCAAGAGGCAAATCCAAAGGAGCCCTCTCCGGCGCCGTGGAAGCGGTGACGGATTCCCTCAAAGGTGTCACCGACCGTGACAACGGCGACGAAGAGTCCGAGGAAGAAGACGAGGACAAGGAAAGGGAACCCGTGGAGAGGCGACGGCGGCCGGTTCGGCGCACCCCCCGACGTGAGCACGAAAGGGGCTCGCCCCGCGAGAAGGAATGAGCCATGGCCGTATACATCTACTCCGTCACCGGCAAGCAGCACCCGCTCCACATCGGCGACCTCAGCGGTGTCGGTGAGCCATCGGGCGGCTTGCGGACAGTGACCGCTGGACCGCTGTGCGCTGTGGTGAGCGACGCTCCGGAGGATTTGCGCCCCAAGCGCCGCGACATCATCGCCCACCAGGAAGTGCAGCAGCGCCTCATGGCAGACGGCACTGTCCTGCCTATGCGGTTCGGCCTCCTGGCCGCGGACGACGAGGCCGTACGTCTTGCCTTGGAGCAGAATGCCGAGGACTACACGGACAGGCTTCAGGTGCTGGAGGGGTGCGTCGAATACAACCTGAAGGCGTCGCAGGAAGAGGACGCTCTGCTGCGTCAGATCCTTCGGGAATCGAATGTGGCACGAGAGCTCAATGACGAGATCCGCCGCGGGACCGCAGGGCCTGACGCGTCACTGCGGCTCGGCGAGCTGGTCGCCCAGGAGGTACAGGCACGGCAGGAGGCGCTGGCCACGGGTGTGCGCGAAGCACTGCGCCCCTTCGCCCGGCAGATTGAATCCTCCCATCCGACAGGTTCCGACTTCCTCAGTGTGTCGTTCCTGGTGTCCGAGGACCAAGAAGAGGCATTCCTCACTACGGAGTTGAGCGTCGCCCACCAGTTGGGTGATGACTTCGACTTCCGGCTCAACGGTCCCCTTCCTCCCTACAGCTTCGTCTGAAGGAGTTCTCATGGGCCTGTTCACGCAGCTGGTCACCCTTCCCATAGCGCCCGTGCGTGGCGCCGGCTGGGTCGTGGAGCGCGTCCTGGAGGAAGCCGAGAACGTGTACTACGACCCCGCACCGGTGCACCGCGAACTCGCCGAGCTCGAGCGGCGGCTTCTCGCGGGAGAGATCGACGAGGAGACGTTCGACCGGCGTGAGGACGAACTGCTCGACCGGCTGGAGGAGATCCGAGCCCGACAGCAGGGCTGACATCCCGGCATCCGGCACGAGGGAACATGAGGCCGCCACCGTGACTGAACCCCTGGCCAACAGGCTTGGTTCCTACCCGTCCAGAGCCGCGCCGCCGTACGGGCAGGGCTCCTCCGCCAATCTCGCCGACATCCTTGAACGGGTGCTCGACAAAGGCATCGTCATCGCAGGCGACATACAGATCAACCTGCTCGACATCGAGCTGTTGACCATCAAACTGCGACTCCTGGTCGCCTCCGTCGACAAAGCGAAGGAAATGGGCATCGACTGGTGGGAGCACGACCCCGCGCTCTCTTCCCGGAGCAGGGACGAACACTCTCTCGCCGAGGAAAACCGCCGATTGCGGGCCGAGATCGACGCCCTCCGCGAGGGAACCGAACTCCCCTCGCACGAGGAAGCGCACCGGGACACCGGCAGCCGTCGCCGGGGAAGTGCTCGCGATGAGTGACCTGATGACCTACGCGTATGCCGTGGTACCCCGGGCCGAGGGACTGCGGGAGGCAACCACGACGCTGCGGGGCGTCGCCGACGCCCCCGTCCGCCTCGTCGCCGACGCGCGCGACGACCGGGTGATGCTCGTGGTGAGCCATGTACCCGCCCAGGACTTCCAGGAGGACGCTCTCAAGCAACATCTCGAGGATCTGGAATGGCTGGAGGCGGTCGCCCGCGCCCACCACGGCGTCATAGAAGCGTTGGCCGCGCGCACCACCGTCCTTCCGCTGCGCCTGGCGACCGTCTACCTCGACGACAACAGGGCCCGGGACGTGCTGGAAGCGGGCCGGAACCTGTTCGCGGAGCGTCTGGCCCGACTCGCCGAACATGTCGAATGGGGGGTCAAAATCTATGTCGAGCCCTCGGCGGCCCCAGCAGCCCCGGCTGCTCCGTCGGCAGACCTGCCCCCTGGGCGCGCCTACCTACGCGACCGCAGGCAACAGCAGAGTGTGCGCGACAGTGTGTACCAGGCGGCGCAGCAGGCCGCCGAGCGAGTGGAGACCGCAGGGCGCAAGCACGCAGCCGAGCGGGTCCGGCATCGTGTGCAGCAGGGCGTTCTCGCCAACGCGGCCGGCGGGGGCGAGAACATCGTCAATGACGCGTACCTCGTGTCCCTGACGCGTTGCGAAGAGTTCCTGGCCGATGTGACACACGCCGCCGACGGGCTGCCAGGGGTCCGAGTCGAGGCCACCGGTCCCTGGGCGCCGTACTCCTTCGCCATGCCCCTCAGCGGTGCCGCGGAAAGCGTGCCGCCATGATCACGCCGGGCCCGCCGCCCCCGGCAGAGCGCCTGCCTCAGCGGCAGGTCGCTCTCATCGATCTGTTGGACCGACTCTTGAGCGGTGGGGTCGTACTCACCGGTGACGTGATGCTGTCCATCGCAGACATCGATCTCGTACGCATTTCGCTGCGAGCCCTGATCGTTTCCATCAGCGCGCGGAATCCCTCACCATGGGACGGGACGGACCCGCTGCGAGGCGGCGACCATGACGCCTGATGGGGACAGCCAGCCGCCACGTCGCGCCGACGAGGTCGCGGAGGCCGCCGCACGTGCTTTCCGGCTGCTGCCTGCCGCCCCACGCGACTTGGGCTCGCCCGCCGGCAAGGGCTCGCGTTCCCCGGCTCGGCGGATCAGCTCCGATCCCGACACGGTGGAACGGGACCTCATCAGGCTGGTTCTCACTCTCGTGGAGTTGCTGCGCCAGCTCATGGAGCGACAGGCATTGCACCGCGTCGACCAGGGGGACCTCAGCGACGAGCAGGAGGAACGCCTGGGAACGACGCTCATGCTGCTCCACGACCGCATGAGCGACCTGTGTGCTCAGTACGGACTGACCATGGAGGACCTCAACCTCGACCTCGGGCCGCTGGGCACATTGCTTCCGCCCTCCGATTGAACGCCGGATTTCGGGATGAGGTGCCATCCGGGCCGTACTGTCCCCGACAACGGGTACTCGCCTCTCCGCGCCAAGTCCGCGCGGCGGTACCGCGTCCGTGCGGTGAATACACGAAGGAGGCGCAGCGATGAGCATGGTGAAGGAATCGGTCGAGGTCGATGTCCCTGTCCGCACCGCGTACAACCAGTGGACGCAATTCGAGGAGTTCCCGAAGTTCATGGAGGGCGTCGAGGAGGTGACACAGCTCGACGAAACCCACAACCACTGGACCACCAAGATCGGCGGGGTGCGGCGGGAGTTCGACACCGAGATCGTGGACCAGCTCCCGGACGAAAGGGTCGCCTGGCGCACGATCAGCGGCGACATCCAGCAGATGGGCATGGTGCGATTCCAGAGCCTGGACACCACACACACCCGTGTGGAGCTCGTCATGGACATCGAGCCGAGTGGGGCGGCCGAAAAGACCGCGGACGTGTTCGGAATGATCGATCGTCGCGTCAAGGGCGACATGCGGCGCTTCAAGGAATACATCGAAGAGCGCGGCGGCGAATCCGGGTCGTGGCGTGGCCGTGTCACCCCGGGATGACCGCTCCGTTCTTGTCACGCTCGATTAAGCCCTACCATCTCCTCTCACGCTCCCTAAGCCCTCCCGTCGGAGGTCTTCCTGGCCGCCGCATCCCGCGAGGGCTTGGGGATCGATGGCGCCGCCTCCGGCGGTCGGCCACGCGGAACCGCCACGAGGACACCGCGCCGCTTTTGCAGGGCGCGAGTGTCCTCGCCCCCGTCGCGGATGAGAGCGGCCATGTGAGACGTTCTGGATCACGGGTACTTCGTACCCATGGATTTCTGGTCGAAAGAACCACCGTTGCCGCCGAGCCGAGGCAGAATCTCTACGGCAATCACCGAATACTTGAGGAGTACAGGGCCGCCCCCCGATGACAAGACGATTGCCGCCGCATTCCCCTTCGGCGATGACTGGCAGCTCGGCCTGTATCTCTGTTACGAACTGCATTACCGAGGTTTCGCGGACGTAGCCGCCGCACGGGAATGGGACCCCGACCTGCTCAGGGTCCGTGCAGCACTGGAGCAGCCGTACCTCGAGGCCCTGCGCGACAGGGCGGCACGGCATGAGCGCGCCGACGAGGCACTGGACGAGCTGGCCGTCGAGCCCGTCGCCGGCAAGGGTGTCACGCACTTCCTCCAGGACGACGGCGAGCTGTGGCAGCTGCGCGAGTACGCAGCCCAGCGATCGCTGTACCACCTCAAGGAGGCCGACCCGCACGCCTGGGTACTGCCCCGATTGTGGGGCCGAGCGAAGGCGGGCATGGCTGCCGTCGAGTTCGACGAGTTCGGGGGCGGCCGGGCCGAGCGCGTGCACGCGCGACTCTTCGCCGACCTCATGGCGGACCTCGGCCTGGACACGACCTACGGGCACTACCTCGGCGCGGCATCCGCCGAGGCCCTCGCCGTCGTGAACCTGATGTCGCTCTTCGGCCTGCACCGCGCACTGCGAGGCGCCTTGGTGGGTCACTTCGCCACCGTCGAGATCACCTCGTCGCCCGGTTCGCGGCGGCTCGCTCAGGCCATGCGGCGCACCGGCGCGGGACCGGCCGCCGAGCATTTCTACGACGAACACGTCGAGGCCGACGCCGTGCACGAACAGGTCGTCCGCCGTGAGGTCGTCGCGGGCCTCCTCCAAGAGGAAGCCCACCTCGACGGTGACGTCGCGTTCGGCGTGGACGCCACCGGTTACGTCGAGGACCGCCTAGCCGACCAACTCCTCCACGCCTGGCGGGCAGGCAAGTCATCTCTGTACGCACCCGTCTGACCAGCCGACCGCCGAACAGCTTTACCGACACCGAGTGAGACGAAACCTCCATGGCTCCCCTTGCACTCCCCGTTGCACTTCCCGGGGTCTACACCCCCCAGCACGACACCGAGCTGCTCGTCCGAACGCTGCGTCACGAATCTCTTCCCCCGCTGGCTGAAGTCCTCGATGTCGGCACGGGAACGGGCGCTGTCGCTCTGGCCGCCGCGCGGCTCGGCGCGCACGTCACAGCCGTCGACATTTCCTGGCGAGCGGTTCTCAACGCCAGGGTCAACGCGGTGCTGGCGCGCCTCCCGCTGCGCGTCATGCGCGGCGACCTGCTGGCTCCGGTGTGGGGCCGGTCTTTCGACCTCATCTTGACGAACCCGCCGTACGTGCCGGCCCCCGACGCCTCCTGCCCCCGACGGGGGGCGGCCCGGGCCTGGGACGCCGGATACGACGGCCGCCTCGTACTGGATCGTCTCTGCCAGGACGCTCCCGCGTTGCTTCGGCGGGGCGGGGTGCTTCTCCTGGTCCAGTCCACCCTGTGTAGTGCGGAAGAGACACTGAGGCAGTTGCGGGCGGCGGGCCTGAGCGCGGGCATCGTGGAACAGCACCGCATCGCTTTCGGGCCGGTCCTGCGCTCACGGAGCGCTTGGCTGCGCAACCACGGCCTGGTGGACGGCAATGACGAGAAGGAAGAGCTGGTGATCATTCGTGCAGAACGACCCTGCGGCACGACGCCGCCGCATCACAGCTCCACGCGCAGGGCCCCTGCTCGTTGAAGGTCCGGTCGACGTCACCCTCGACGACGGCACCACCGTGTCGTCCGACCGGTTCTGCGTGGCCCTGTGCACCTGCCGCCGCAGCCGCATCTACCCGTGGTGCGACACCAGCCATCGCCGGCCGGCGAGGCCGAGCCGACCGGACAGCCCAGGGTCCGAACCGGCATCTGAACCACCTCCCTGATCCGCGCCGATACCGTCCGCGTTCCCCGGTGTGCGGCGGAGCTCGAATCGAGCGGGCGCCGACCCCGCCGGGGTCCCGGACAGCAGACGGTAGGGCGTGGCGTGGGCGACTGGCGAGGTGACGCCGGTAGCGTCGCCACCGACGATCACGATCCGTACTCGGCCGATGACGTCATGTACGGAAGGGTCGTCGGGAGAGTCGAGGGCGTATCCCGCGTCACGGGGTCCGGATTCCCGGCCGAGGCCAGGGCACTCGCAAAGACGCTTTTCCGTCGTCCGGCCCGTACCCCCGTACACCGTCGGGCCGGGGCAGGCGGTCCGCGTAGGAGGACGATGACCGAGCTGTCAGAACGCGGCGCCGGCACCGAACAGGCCGTCTCCCCGCCCTCTCTGGGGCGAACGCTGCTGCGCTGGACGTCGACGACCGATCACAAGGTGATCGGCAGCCTGTACATGGTCACGGCCTTCTGCTTCTTCCTTTTCGCCGGCCTGCTCGCGCTGGCCATGCGGGCCGAACTGGCCCGCCCTGGACTGCAGTTCGTGAACGAATTCACCTACAATCAGTTCTTCACCATCCATGGCGCCATCATGATGCTGCTCTTCGCGACGCCCATGTTCGCCGGTTTCGCGAATGCCGTGATGCCCCTGCAGATCGGCGCACCGGATGTGGCCTTCCCCCGGCTCAACGCCCTGTCGTACTGGATGTATCTGTTCGGCGGCCTGATGGTGGTCTCGGGTTTCGTTGTGCCCGGCGGGGCCGCCGCGTTCGGCTGGTTCGCCTATGCGCCGCTGAACAGCGCGTACTACTCCCCGGGCGCCGGGGGTGATCTCTGGGTGATGGGACTGGTGGTCACAGGCGTCTCCACGACGCTCGGCGCCGTCAATTTCATCACGACGATCCTGTGCCTGCGCGCCCCCGGAATGACCATGTTCCGGATGCCGATGTTCACCTGGAACGTACTGTTCACGTCGATTCTGGTACTGCCCGCCTTCCCCGTTCTCACCGCGGTCCTGCTGGTCCTTGAGACGGACCGAAAATTCGGGGCGCATGTCTTCGATGCCGCCAACGGCGGCGCCATTCTGTGGCAGCACCTGTTCTGGTTCTTCGGGCATCCGGAGGTCTACATCGTCGCCCTGCCGTTCTTCGGGATCATCTCGGAGATCATTCCGGTGTTCTCGCGCAAGCCGTTGTTCGGCTATCTGCCCATGATCGGCGCGACGATCTCGATCACCATGCTGTCCGCCATTGTGTGGGCCCACCACATGTTCGCCACCGGCGCGGTGCTCCTCCCGTTCTTCTCCGTGATGTCGTTCCTGATCGCCGTGCCCACGGGCATCAAGTTCTTCGCCTGGATCGGGACGATGCACAAGGGGTCCCTGTCGTTCGAGACACCGATGCTGTGGGCGATGGGGTTCTTGGTGTCGTTCCTGCTGGGCGGGCTGAGCGGGGTGCTCATCGCCTCCCCGCCGCTCGACTTCCACGTCACCGACTCGTATTTCATCGTGGCGCATCTGCACTACGTGCTGTTCGGCACGGTGGTCTTCGCGATGTTCGGCGGTTTCTACTTCTGGTGGCCCAAGTTCACCGGAAAAATGCTCGACGAGCGCCTTGGCAAGGTGCATTTCTGGCTGCTGTTCCCGGCGTTTCAGCTCACCTTCCTGGTGCAGCACTGGCTGGGAGCGGAAGGGATGCCACGCCGGTACGCCGACTATCTTCCGGCGGACGGCTTCACGCTCCTCAACACCCTGTCGTCCGTCGGAGCGTTCTTGCTGGGTGTCTCGACGCTGCCGTTCCTGTACAACGTGTGGCGCACGGCCCGGTACGGACAACATGTCACCACGGACGACCCTTGGGGTTACGGGCGCGGACTGGAATGGGCGACGTCGTGTCCGCCTCCGCGCCACAACTTCCAGGCGCTGCCGCGGGTGCGGTCCGAGGCCCCGGCCTTCGATCTGCACCACCCCCGCATCACGAAGCAGGCGCAGGAGGAGGGTCTGCGATGAAGGTCGAAGCACTGCTCTTCGGCGGCGTCGCGGCGTTCTTCGCGGGTGCCGCCGCCCTCTATGCCGCCTGGTCCGGCGATCCGACCGGTACGGCGGCCCTGATCGTCGCCTTCGCGATGGCCGCCCTGGTGTCGTTCTTCTGCACGATGCACTACCGGCGCAAGGGGCGCCGTCCCCAAGACCGTACCGATGCCGAGGTGGCGGACGGCGCCGGGCCCGTGGAGTTCTTCCCCGCCGAGAGTTCGTGGCCCATCATCACCGCGCTGGGATTCGCCGTCGCCGCCATCGGAGTCGTTTACGGCCTGTGGCTCTTCCTCATTGGTTTCGGTGTGCTGGTGCGTGGTGTTCTGGGGATGACGTTCCAGTACGTGGACCGGGGGAGTCATCAGCAGGGGTGAGCGGGGCCCGGGGCGCTCCCGGCCGGAACCTCTCGACCGGCCGGTGGCCACTTTCGTAGCGCCCCTCGACCGTCTGCCGCACGTCGCCCGTCTCCTCGCCCTGCGCCAGGCGTTCCCGCTCGGCGCGCACGAGGGCCTGACACAGCCGCCGGGTCAGCATGAACGCCACGATGGGCGCCACCACGAGGGAGATGCGCAGCAGCCAGGTCAACGTGTTGAGCGAGATCCTGAACGTCTGGGCCACCACGTCGTTGCCGCCGGCCAGCACCAGCACACCGTAGAACGTGATGCCGGCGACGCCGAGGCCCGTCCGCACGGGCCGTTCACGCGGCCGGTCGCACAGGTGCTGCTCCTCCTGCGCTTCGCCCGTCAGCCGCTGCTCGACGAACGGGTACAGGTACAGGACGAGGAAGAGCAGTCCGGGCAGGACCAAGGCCGGGAGCAGGACGTTCCACATGATGGTGTGTCCGAGGACGTTCGTCTCCCAGGGCGGCACGAGCCGCAGCGCCCCCTCCAGGAACCCCACGTACCAGTCGGGTTGCGAACCGGTCGACGCCTGGTCCGGGCGGTAAGGCCCGTACGTCCACACCGGATTGATCTGGGCGAGACCTCCGAGCAGCGCCATGACGCCGAAGACGATGAAGAACAGGCCGCCCGAAGACGCCATGAACTGGGGGAAGAGGGGCTTGCCGCGGACGTTCGCGTTGGACCGGCCCGGTCCGCGCCACTGGGTGTGCTTCAGGTAGAAGACCAGGATCAGATGCACGGTGAGCAGGGCGATCAGTGCACCGGGCAGCAGCAGGATGTGCATGCCGTAGAGGCGGGTGACGATGTCCTCGCCCGGGAACTGGGATCCGAACGCGAACATGCTCACATAGGTGCCTACGACGGGGATCGACAACATGATGCCCTGGGCGATACGAAGTCCCGTCCCGGAGAGAAGGTCGTCGGGCAGCGAGTAGCCCGCGAAGCCCTCGGCGAGCGCCAGGACGAACAGAGTGAGGCCGAAGACCCAGTTCAGCTCGCGGGGCCTTCGGAAGGCTCCCGTGAAGAAGATCCGCAGCAGGTGCAGACCGATCGCGCCGATGAAGACCAGGGCCGCCCAGTGGTGCATCTGCCGCATGAGCAGACCGCCGCGTACGTCGAAGCTGATGTGCAGCGTGGAGTCGAACGCCTCAGACATGAGCACACCGCGCAGCGGCAGGTACCCTCCGGCATACGTCACCTCGCGCATCTCCGGCTTGAACCAGAACGTCAGCCACACGCCGGTCAGCACCAGGACGATCAGGCTGTAGAGCGCCAACTCGCCCAGGAGGAACGACCAGTGGTCGGGGAAGGCCTTGCGGAGCAGTTTCCCGCCGCCGTCCGTGGTGGGCAGCCTGGCATCGACCGCGTCGGCGAAGCGCTCGCCGCTCGAGCTCACGGATGCCTCCCTCTGCACGGACTCACGGAAGCCTGTCTGTGCACGGATCTGTGCACGGGCTGAGCCCAGCCTTCCGGTCCTCCCTGCCCCAGTCAGCCGGGCGAGTACTCACCCCCGCGAAAAACGCGCCTTCGCGGGTCCTCTCCCACCATCACCCGAGGCCGTGTCGCACGACATTGCTGCGCGTCCGAACGGGCCGGAACCGGCGTGCGTGCCGCGGCCCCGGGCGTGCGGCACCGCGTCATGAGGTCCGAGGGTTTCCGACGAGCTGCGCGGGCTCAATCGGGGTGGTACTCGTGCGGCCGACCGCCCTTCCACTCGACCCATACAGGATCGTCGAGGACGTCCTTGCTCAGCGCCAGACCGGCGAGACGTATGTACTCCACGACGTCCCCGTCGGTGTGCGCCAGGCCGATGACCTCGCTGCGCACGACGACGGGGCGGCCGCCCGACGCGATCGGCCGATGCACGACGATCGGCACTCCTGCCACTCCTCCAGCGTGCGACGCATCCGTGTCGTCTGTCGAGTCGCGCGCTCACCCGCCACGTCTCATCCTGGTGATCCGGATGTCTGAGGCCGACGGTGCGCTACCGGAGACGCCTGCGGCGCACAATCGCTGTGAGGGCCGCGGCCACCGCTCCTGTCAGGGCTGCCGATACAAGCACCGGGTGCCGAGCGAGCGCCGCTTCGGGAGACAGTGCGTGGGACGTTTCGTCGAAGACGCCGTGAGCTCCGTGGTCGTATTCATCGGCGTCGTCCACCGGTTGCCAGAGGTTGCTTGCCCGGTTGTCGGCGACGCTGTCGTCCGTCTGCTGCGACGCATAGCCGGTGCGGGCGAGGTAGCGGTCGAGCAAGGCGGGAGCCAGCTTGTCGACGAGGATGGTCGCGGCCGTGGACGCGCCCACGTAGTACTGCTTTCGGTTCGGATGGTTCGCCGCGTGCAGGACAGCCCGGGCGGCCACTTCCGGCTGGTAGATCGGCGGGACGGGCTGGGGATGCTTAGGAAGCCGGGATTTCACCCATGAGAATTGCGGGGTGTTCACCGCGGGCATCTGCACCATGGTGATGCGTACCCGGCTGCGTTCGTGCAGGAGCTCGGTGCGCACGCTCTCGGTGAAGCCGTTGACGGCGTGCTTGGCACCGCAGTAGGCGGACTGCAGCGGGATGGCGCGGTCGCCGAGGGCCGAGCCGACCTGCACGATCGCACCGGCGTCGCGCGGCAGCATGCGCTTGAGCGCGGCCCTCGTGCCGTGCACGAAACCCAGATAGCTCACCGCGGTGACCCGCCGGTACTCATCGGGCTCGATCTCCATGAACGGTGCGAACACCGATGTAAAGGCATTGTTGACCCAGACATCGATCGGACCGAAAGCTTCTTCGGCCGCCGCGGCGGCCGCTTCGACCTGCTCGTAGACGGAGACGTCGGTGGGCAATGCGAGCGCACGGCCGCCCAGTGCCTCGACATCGGTGGCCGCGGCGTCGAGGCCTGCTTTACCTCGGGCCAGCAGGACGACGTTCGCACCGCGCCGGGCGAAGAGCCTTGCGGTGGCTCGGCCGATTCCGGCGCTGGCACCGGTGACTACAACGGTCTGGGTCATGATGCTCCTCTTCGTCGTGCGAAAGGGGTGCCGCGTCAGGTAGGGGCGCCGCGGCCGAGGCCGACCGCGGTTTCGAGCATGAGCGCGTGGACGAAGGCCTGGGGCAGGTTGCCGCGCAGCTGCCGTTGGGCGATGTCGTACTCCTCGGAGTACAGGCCCGCCGCCCCGCACGCGTGGCGGTTGCGTTCGAACCAGCGGTAGGCCTCCACCTCTCGTCCCTGGTGGTGCTCGGCCAGTGCCATCACAAAGCCGCAGAGCAGGAAGGCTCCCTCCGCTTCCTCCAGCGGCCGTTCGTCGTGCCGGAAGCGGTAGGCGTAGTGGCTGCGGGTGAGCTGGTCGGTGTAGACACGCAGGGTGGCGCGGGTGCGGGGGTCGTCGGCGGCCAGCAATCCACGCACCGGGGGCAGCAGCAGGGCCGCATCCAATCCGGTGTCGTCCGGGGCGCGTTGCCAGTGGCCGTCGGGGTGCACCGCGTTCGCCGCGGTGTCGGCGAGGATCGTGGCAGCCAGGTCGGACCACTCCCGGCAGCGGGGGCCGCCGGGTGTCGCCTCGGCCATCCCCCGGAGTCCTGCGGCGCAGATCAGACGACTGTGCGTCCAGACCCGGGCGTCCAGTTCCCAGATGCCCGCGTCCGCTTCCCGCCATCGGCGGGCGATGGCGGCCGCCGCGATGTCCGCGGCCTGCCGGCCGTCCTTGTCGAGTCGGTCGTGACGTGCGGCGGCCGCGAACAACAGCAGTGCTTCGCCGAATGCGTCGAGCTGGAACTGGCGATTGACATGGTTCCCGATCCGGTCATGGCCGCCGGGGTAGCCGGGCAGGTCGAGCTTCCGCTGATCGGGGACAGGACCACCACTGACCGTGTACGCCGGTCTCAGCTTCGGCCCGTCCTCGTGCAGGCGGGCGCCGACGAAACGGACGGCCTCGTCCAGCAGGGGATGAGGACCTGCCGCTGCCACGGCCTGACCCGCATAGCACTGGTCACGGATCCATGCATAGCGGTAGTCGTAGTTGCGTCCTTCTTCGGCTCGCTCCGGAAGGCTCGTGGTGGCCGCGGCGACCATGCCTCCAGCTGCGCTCGTCATACCGCGCAGCACGGCGTACGCCTGCCGCGAGTCGCCGGCTGCGACCGTGCAGTCCAGGGCGGGTACGGCTGCGGACCAGGCCCCTTCGGTCTGCGACCAGGCCTTGGACGGAGCGGGGGGCGCGTCGTCGTGCGGGGGTGTTTCGCTGAGCTCGAGCATCAGGTCGTGCCGCTCGCCGGCGGCCAAGGACAAGTCGAGGGTGAACCGCGCGCCGAGAGAGTCGGCCTCGGACAGGGAGGCGTTGCCGCCGCCGGTCCAGCGCAGATGCAGATCGCCCAGCCGTGCGGTCCATACGCCGGTCTCATCGCGCTGCGCGTCGCGCACTGGCTCGGTCCCGTATCCGGCGAGTGGGTGCAGCACCACGCGGACCCGAGCGGGTGCGTCGAGGGCCAGCACTCGCCGCAGCAGTACGAGTCGACCTGCGGCGCCTGGAAAGGCCAGCGCTTCGCGGCACTCGACGATTCCGGTTTCGGTGACCCAGCGGCTGCGCCAGATCAAGGAGCCCTCCTCGTAGTAACCGCCCGGCACGAATCGCCCCCTCGGTGTCACCGCGTAGAGGCCCGGCCCGCCGATGAGCGTGGAGAAGACGGCGTCGTCGGCCCAGCGGGGTGCGCACAGCCAACAGATCTCCCCGCGCGGGCCGACGAGTGCGCCGCGCTCACCGTCGGCGAGGAAGGCGTAGTCGTGCAGGGCCTGAGGCGGGTAGGCGCCGTGCTCGCTTGATTCGACCGTGCTCATGGCTCTTCGTCCCTACCCGGTGCGATACCGCTCCGCCTGTTCGGTGCGCAGCGTCAGACCGTGGCCCGGTGTGCCGTCACCGCCGGGACGGACGCTGCCACCGCTCGGGTCCAGGGCCCCGTCGAAGAAGAGGTCTTCGATGCGCACGTGATCGTGAAACCACTCCAGATGGCGCAGGTTGGGGACCGAGGCCGCGGCGTGTGCGTGGACGTGCGGAGCGCAGTGGCCGGAGATCTCCAGTCCCGCCGCCTCCGCCAGGGCGGCGACCCGCGTCCACACAGTGATGCCGCCGCAGCGGGTGGCATCGGCCTGAAGGCAGTCCACCGCACCGGCGCCGAGCATGTGCCCGAAGTAGGGAAGGGTGTAGCCGTACTCGCCGGCCGTCACCTCGGGCAGGACAGCGGCCCGGATCCGCGCCAGGCCGTCCAGGTCGTCGGAGGAGACCGGCTCCTCGAACCAGGTGACGCCCTGGTCGTGCAGGTGCCGGGCGAGCCGGATCGCCTGTTTGCAGGTGTAGGCGCCGTTGGCGTCCACATACAGTTCCGACGCGTCGCCGACGCTGCGACGCGCCCATGCGATCCGCTCCAGGTCCCGTTGCTCGGCCCGGCCCCAGGACTCCCCGATCTTGATTTTCACGCGTGGGATGTCCTGCTCCTCCACCCATCGACGCAGCTGACGGTCCTGCTGTTGCTCGTCGTAGGTGGTGAAACCGCCACTGCCGTACACGGGCACGCTGGTGCGGCTCGCACCGAGCAGCCGCACAAGCGGTACACCGAGGAGGCGGGCTTTGAGATCCCATAGGGCGATGTCCACGGCCGAGATCGCTCCGGCGATCAGGCCAGGGCGGCCGGCATTGCGCACCGCTCGGTTCATTGCCTCGTTGGCGGCGGGGACGTCCCACACGCATCGTCCGCCGACGACGTCGGCCAGCTGCCGTTCGACGACTTCAGCGGTTGCGGCCGCGCCGTAGGTGTAGCCCAGTCCCGTGGCATCGCCGGAGCGCGCCTGGACGATGACCATGGTGGTCGAGTCCCAGGCGAGCGTGCCGTCGCCTTCCGGCGCGTCGGTGGGAACGGTGTACACCGCGGTCCCGAGCCCGTCCACGAGGGGCTCGGTCCCGTCGGCGGTGCGAGGGGCCATCAGCCTTCCTGATCCGGCGTACTCGGTTTGTCGTCGCGGTGCTTGCCACCAGGGAGCAGTTCCTGCACCTTCGCCTTCAGTCCTTGCCGGATCATGCCGACACGGTCGCTGTCCCCCTTCACAATGGCGGAGGCCGCGGCCTCGATCTGGTCGAGACTGGCGTGCGGAGGGACCGGCGGTACGGCGGGGTCGGTCCGGAAGTCGATGACGAACGGCCGGTCGGCGCCGAGCGCTTGCTGCCAAGCGTCCTCCACCTCCCCCGGCTTCTCCACCCGTACTCCGCCGAGGCCGATGGAGCGCGCGAAGTCGGCGTACGGCACGTCCGGGAGTGCCTGGGAAGGCAAGAACTGCGGGGCGCCGGACATGGCACGCATCTCCCAGGTGACCTGGTTGAGGTCCTGGTTATTGAGGACGGCAACGACCAGCCGCCGGTCCTGCCATTCGGGCCAGTACTTGGCGGCGGTGATGAGTTCGGCCATACCGTTCATCTGCATCGCTCCGTCCCCCACGATCGCCAGAACCGGACGGTCGGGGTGGGCGAACTTGGCACCGATGACGTACGGCACACCCGGCCCCATCGTGGCCAGCGTGCCGGACAGGGAGCCGCGCATGTTTCCGCGCATACGCAGGTGCCGTGCGTACCAGTTCGCCGCGGAGCCGGAGTCGGCGGCCAGGATCACGTTGTCCGGCAGCAGTGCGTCGAGGGCGTGCACGACGTACTCCGGGTTGATCGGGTCCGCGTCCACGGCTGCGCGACGTTCCATGACCTCCCACCAGCGAGCCGTGTCCTTCTCGATCTTCTTGCGCCACTTGCCGTGCTTCTTCCGCTTCAGCTGAGGCAGCAGAAGCTTGAGTGTTTCCTTCGCGTCGCCGACGAGGTTGACCTCGAAGGGATAGCGCAGCCCCACCATGAACGGGTCGATGTCGATCTGCACGGCACGGGCCTGCCCGAACTCCGGCAGGAACTGTGTGTAGGGGAAGCTGGAGCCGATGACCAGCAGGGTGTCGCACTCCTGCATCAACTCGTACGAGGGGCGGGTGCCGAGCAGCCCGATCGAGCCCGTGACGTACGGCAGGTCGTCCGGGAGGGCATCCTTGCCCAGCAGGGCCTTGGCCACCCCGGCGCCGAGCACGTCGGCGAGTTCCTCGACCTCGGCGCGTGCGCCGCGCGCTCCCTGACCGATCAGGACGGCGATCTTCTCCCCCTCGTCGAGCACCTGGGTGGCACGAGCGATGTCCGCGGCGGCCGGGACCGGGGCGTAATGAGCCATGCCGAGGCTGGAAGGGACCATCTTGAAGGCGTGTGTCGGCGCGGAGTAGTCGAGCTCCTGCACGTCGGCGGGGATGACGACCGCGGTCACGGTCCGCTTGGCGTAGGCGGTGCGCATGGCCCGGTCGATGACGTTCGGAAGCTGTTCCGGGACTGTCACCATCTCGCAGAACGCGGAGGCGACGTCCTTGTACAGGCTCAGCAGATCGACTTCCTGCTGGTAGGAGCCGCCCATGGCGCTGCGGTTGGTCTGCCCGACGATCGCCACGATCGGGACATGGTCGAGCTTTGCGTCGTAGAGGCCGTTGAGGAGGTGGATCGCTCCCGGACCGGAGGTCGCGGCGCAGACGCCGACCTTGCCGGAGAACTTGGCGTATCCGACGGCCTCGAAAGCGGACATCTCCTCGTGCCGTGACTGGACGAACTTCGGCTTGTTGTCGGCTCGTCCCCAGGCGGCGAGGAGACCGTTGATGCCGTCGCCGGCGTAGGCGAAGACATGGTCGACATCCCACTCGCGCAGTCGCTGGAGGATGTAGTCGGACACCTTGATCGACACAGGAGCTCCCTTCATTGCACCGGTCGTCGATTCCGGCACCGGTAGTCGTAGTGGTTCCTCGGAACGGTCAGCGAGCCGGGCACGCCGGCCCCCGAGGTGATTCGTCCGTCCGGCTCATCTGCGCCACCCCCGTGTCCACCCATAGGCTCCGGCTGCCGCCGCTGCGAGGACGGCGGCGGTGCTCGCGGTCAGCAGTCGGCTGTCGAGGGTGGAGGCCTCGGGGCGGTCTGCGAGCTGTTCCGGGTAGTCGGCCGGCAGATGCTCATCCATGCCCATCGCGAGAACTTCGGCCAGGTGCACGGCCCGCCGGCCGGTGCCTCCCTGGTCGATCTGGGTGCGGCAGCTGAACCCGTCCGCGATCACCAGGGCACTGGGGGCGGCCTCCCGTACCGCGGGCAGAACGCCCTGCTCCGCCACGGTCATCGAGAGATCGTGATGGCCGCGTTCGAAGCCGAAATTACCGGCGAGCCCACAGCATCCGGCGTCCAGGACATGGGCGTCGATCCCGGCACGCTTCATCAGTTCGCGGTCGGCGCCGTCCTTCATCACCGCGTGCTGGTGACAGTGCGTCTGAACTGTGGCCGGCCTGGCGAGCGGTCGAGGCCGCCAGCCGTCCGGCGCATGGTTCAGGATCTGCTCGGAGAACGTGCGGAACTGCCGGGCCAGCTGTTGGACGTCTTCGTCGTCGGGCAACAGCTCGGGGGCGTCGGCGCGGAAGACGGCGGTGCAGGACGGTTCGAGGCCGACAATGGGCGTGCCGGCCGCGAGCCAGGGGTGGAGTACATCCAGGGTTCGGCGCAAGACCCGTTCGGCCGTGGCCAGTTGCCCGGTGGAGATCCAGGTCAGACCGCAGCAGACGGCCCGGGTGGGCACGGCCACGTTGAATCCGGCGTCCTCCAGCACACGAATCGCGGACTTCGTGACATGCGGGTGGAAGTACGTGCTGAAGGTGTCAGGCCACAACACGACAGTGCGAGGATCGGCCGGGTCGGGTTCGGGGGTTCCCCGCGCGGCCCACCACTGGAGGAAGGACTCCTGGGCGAAGACCGGCGCGTCCCGCTCCGCCGCCACGCCCGCCAGGCGCTTTCCGAGGCGCGCGAAGCCTGGCGCATCGAGTGCCGCATTGATCAGCCGCGGAGCCAACCGGGACAGGCGCGCCCACAGGGGCAGCCAGCCCATGGAGTAGTGCGCGGCGGGCCGTAGCCTGCCCGCGTAGTGGTGGGAAAGGAACTCCGCCTTGTAGGTGGCCATGTCGACACCGACCGGGCAGTCGGACTTGCAGCCCTTGCAGGCCAGACAGAGGTCGAGGGCGTCGCGGACTTCGGTGGAGCGCCAGCCGTCGGTGATGGCCGAGTCCGCATGCCCGTCCAACATCTCGAACAGCAGCCTGGCCCGGCCGCGGGTGGAGTGCTCCTCCTCACCGGTCGCGCGGTAGGAGGGGCACATCACCCCGCCCTCGTGCGTACGGCAGTTGCCGATGCCGACGCAACGCATCACCGCCCGGGTGAAGGAGCGGTCGTCGTCGGGATAGCCGAAGTGGGTGTGGTGGCTCCGCGGGCGCCAATGGGGACCCAGCCGGAGATTCTCGTCCACTCGATACGGGGAGACGACCTTGCCGGGGTTCATCCGGTCGCCCGGGTCGAAGAGGGCTTTGACCTGGCCGAACGCGGCGACCAGATCCTCACCGAACATGCGCGACAGGAGTTCGCCCCGAGCTTGTCCGTCACCGTGCTCGCCGGACAGGGACCCTCCGTAGGACGCCACCAGGTCCGCTGCCCGGAAGAGGAACTCCCTGAAAGCCGCGATGCCTTCGGCGCTCTTGAGTTCGAAGGGGATACGGGTGTGTACGCAGCCCTGGCCGAAGTGCCCGTACAACGAGGGGTGGTCGTAGCCGAAGTCGGCGAAGAGCTTCTTCAGGTCACGCAGGTAGTCGCCGAGCCGCTCCGGTGGCACGGCTGAGTCTTCCCAGCCCTCCCAGGTCTCGCGTCCGTCCGGCGGCCGAGCGGTCACTCCGAGCCCGGCCTCCCGTGCCCTGAGCATCTTGTGCTCGCGTGCCGGATCGTCGGAGAACGCCACCGTCGCGTCGTCTTCGCCGCGTCCGAGAGCCCGGAGCAGCTGGTGGCCCTGCTCGTCGACTGCCTCCTGGCTCTCCCCCGTGAACTGCACCAGCAGCCAGCTCTCGCCCTCCGGGAGCTCGCGCAGCGAGTCGAGGTAGGCGCCTTCCTCGCGCATCAGCTGCGCCATCCGGCCGTCCAAGGCCTCCAGTTGAGTCGGAGCGCTCTGCTCCAGCAGCCGCGGCACATCATCCGCCGCCGCACAGATGTCGCCGTAACCAAGAACGAGGAGCGCCTCGTACGGCGGAACCGGCACCAGATCCAGCTCGGCGTGAAGAACAGTGACGAGCGTGCCCTCACTGCCCACGAGCGCACGAGCGAGGTCGAACCGGTTCTCGGGGAGCAGCGAATCCAGGTTGTACCCGGAGACCCGCCGTGGGATGCGCGGAAAGCCGCGACGGACATCAGCCATGGTGCGGTCGATGATCTGCCGCAGCCCCTGATAGATCTCGGCCCGACGTCCGCCGCCGGCAACGATCTCCTCGTACTCGTCGTCCGACGTGGGCCCGACCCAACACCGTGTCCCGTCGTACGTCAAGATCTCCAGACGCCGCACGTTGTCCACCGTCTTGCCGTACGCCTGAGCCGAACCCCCGCACGAGTTGTTCCCGATCATCCCGCCCAGCGAGCAATGGCTGTGCGTGGACGGCTTGGGCCCGAACTGGAGCCGATGGTCGGACAGTTGCCGGTTGAGCTCGTCCAGCACGATGCCCGGCTCCACCACACACGTCCGCTGCGCCACGTCGACCGACACCAACCGATGGCAATACTTGGTCCAGTCGATGACCACAGCTGTATTGGTGCACTGGCCGCCTAGGCTGGTCCCGCCGCCCCGGGACAGCACCGGGGCCCCGAACTCGGCGCACACCGCCACAGCATCCGCGCCGGCCTCGACGGTCCTGGGGACGACCACCCCGATCGGTACCTGCCGGTAGTTCGAGCCGTCCGTCGCGTAGGCGCCCCTGCTTCCCGCATCGAATCGCACTTCACCCTCGACACGCTCACGGAGCGCTTTCTCCAAGGCACGCGCATCCATCCGGTCAGCCCGTTCGATTCGACAGCTCCTGCGTCATGGCTCGTTCCCGATCGACGCGCCGTGGCCACGACCAACTCCCTCCGCACCCTCGACGGCTGAGCGACGGTCGGATCCACTGGCCCGCAGCACAGCCGACGAAGTGCGCCTCGACGAGCGCGCCCGTCTATGGATCGCGGGACATGAGCGAAGTCAGCCTCGCGGCGCGGCCGGTACGCCTGGTTGCCAAGGGACGAGTTCCCGAGAGTCGGAGCCGCTAACGTCTCATCCGGGCGGATTGGGCCGGATGCCACCAAAACCCGGCGCACTGACTGCTGCTGGCGCGCGCCCGAAGGCCGACGCGTCCCGGCGCGACCAGCGACTCGAACGCGCGGCGCGCCAGGTTCGCGTACGGCATGCCCTGCCGTTCCAGCCCGGTTCCGACGGGGATCACGCAGTCCTGCGGGCGCCGCTCCGCACTGGTCGCCGGCCTGGAGCTCGTGCCACTGTTCGCGCCCTCGCGGTGATCGCTCCGTTCCGAGCCGGATCACAAGCCAGGCTGGGGCCCGCCTGCCCGCCACCGCCGGGCTGTGCGCGGCGGCGGGGCCGGTGCTGCTGAGGCGGGCCGAGCCGCACTCCGGCCACGGAGTGCTGCCCGCACTGTTCGATGGCGACGTGCTGGACGAGGCGATCAGCGCATACCTGCAGGCCAAGCCCGCCTGCCTCGCCAGGGGACGCAGGCCGAACGTCTGAGCGCTGCGGTTTATGGCGAAGCGACAGGGGCACCCGGGGCAGGAGCCGAGTGTTCAGGAGAAGTGAGGCCGCCAAGGCCGTGGTCGTCGATTCCCGTTCTGAACAGTGGCCGCACCCCGTCCGGGGTCATCAGGCCCTCGACATGCTCAGCCCTGACCTGAACCTCGTTCACGCCGGCGACGTCGAAGGGCGCGAGCTACATCCACCTTCCCCAGCAGGGACACCACAGCACTACACCGTTAGATCGTTCAAAGTGATCCAGCGGGGACTCATCATGAGCCTCAGGCGGTGCGAGCTGCGGGCAGTCATCGGTTTCCCTGCGGCCGGCTCGCACGCGGCGTCGGCCGATAGGCGGGCCGGCGGGAGCGAGGCGGGGACGTCGGACTCCTGGGGAGGCGAGTAGCTGGAGAAGGGAGCAGTTGGCATGAACGAGAAGAGCGCGAAGCAACCGGGCGCCGCCGCCAAAGTGCCGAGGGACTTGCCTGAGCCGTCGGACGAGGCTGCCCTCGAGGACGAGTTGGTCGAGGTTCCGGCGAGTGATGACGAAGCTCCCGAGGTCTATCCCGACCCGGACGAGGCCGGTTCCGGGCCGCGCCAGGGTACTGCCCAGGACGACTCCCCCGCCGAGGAGTCCACACCTCAGGAACAGCCGGATTGACAGCAGGCGCCGGCCAGAAACGGGTGCCCGGGGATCAACCGCAATCTGAACTCGGGCCAGGAACGACATCCAGAAATCTGCCCCGCAGGGAGCTTCGTTACGACCTGCACCACGGTAAACGACGGCCCGGACAGATCCGGTCAATGTCGGCCAGGAACGAGATCGCTTCAAGGGGATCCCGCGCCCGACGCGCCTCGATGGCCGCCACCTCGTCGAGCAGTTCGCGGATCCTCGAGTGCTGCGTCTTCAACAGCTCCACGACGTCGGTGGGTTCGGCATCCTCCTGCTCTCCGTCTGTGCAGGGGGTGGTGCGGAGCCGGACGGGGTCCCTCGGCAGCGGCACAGGGCACTATGTACGGCGTTACGGCCGTCACCGGTCGGGTACCCGCCCACCATGGACCGCTTGGATCATCTGGAACATCTGGACAAGGACCTGGTCGACGAGCTGGCACAGGTGGCTCGTGAGACCGTACGAGACGAGCTGCGGGAGCAGACCCGCAAGCAGCGCCGTACGGCCACGCTGTATGCCGCATCCGGTGCCCTCGCCCTGTATGCGGGCGCCGCAGTGGCGCTCGCCCTCGGTTTGGCACTCGCGCTGGGCCTGCCCGGCTGGGCCGCTGCGCTGATCACCGCCGCGGTGCTCGGCGTAGCCGCGTACGTGCTGCGGGGTATGGCCCGGCCGTCCGCGACCGGGACCGCGCCGACGCCCACGAGCGAGGCGACACCGATCGGCCACGACCGAGTCATCGGCGGGACCGCCCCGGCAGCGCCGCCGAGCGGCCTCGGCATGCCCTACCCGCCGGTTCCGCCGGTCGCGCCCGGTGTCCCGGGAACGGGCGCGGCACCTCCGGGCGACGCGGACCCCGAGGCACCGCACCATCGAGCCCGGTGAACCGTCGCCCGGGCGCCGCAGGCCCGTCGTGGTGACGGAGCCGGCTGCGCCTGGGGCCGGGCCACGGCCCTGCCCCCCACGCCACCTGCGCCGGAGCTCGCTTGCCAGGACGACCGGCGACTGCTGTCAGCCTCCGCTCGTGGGTCGTGGCCATCGCATGGCGAGGTGTCGACGTCTGCGGAGGCTCAGAGCTCCGGATGTTCGTACAGTGGAGAAAAGTGACATCCATGGCTCCCTCCCGGATGCCGCTTCGGGGCAACGATCACCGAGCGGGTACCGCATGGAGGAAGACGACGAGCGGGGTATCACCATGAACGGAGTCGCGCCGGGCCGCTTGGACGACCAGCAGCTCATGATCGAGCTGGAGACGATACATCGCACGCGCCACGACACCCTGTTGCATGGGTCGAACGACGCACTGCGGGCCCACAATGAGCGCATGGCACAGCTGGAGGGCGAGTACCTGCGCCGCCACCCGCGCCGCCCGGTCGCGGCGGCCCGGACGCGTGAAGGAGCCCGGGAGCGAGCCTCCAGCAGCACATGAGGCCATGTGCAGGACAACCCCGGCACACAACAACCCGGTGCTCACCCGGTACGCGGAGGCGCCGACCTGTTCTGGGTCCACACCGTCCAGGACGGTCAGTTGGAAGCTGGTGCGTGATCTCATCAATCATCTCGTGTCCGAGCAGCTGTACGCGCCCACCCGGCTCCCGGACGGCGCCATGATCGACGCAATCGGTGACACCGACGGCGACAGGCTGGGGCGCGACACGGCCGCCCGCCCCTGTGGGACACAGCCGCCCGCTCCGCGCGTGACGCGTTCGCCGCCCCTGGTGCTCTCGACGGCAAGGTCCGCCAACGACGCGACGGTGGGGCCGAGTTCCCGCAGGGCGTTTGGGGAGTGGCGGCCCCGGGGTGCCACAGGACCGCGAGTAGGTGAGATGGCCCCGTAAGCGTGCGGGCGTCCGACCTCCTCGGTGGGACGCCCGACGGCTCCACCAAATCAACCACAAGCCGGCGAACCGTAACCGTGTGGACCACGAGAAGCCGGTTCGCCGGCCATGCTGCATTGCCGCAGGTGTGCGGCGGTGCGTCGCCCGCGCCTGTCCCGTGAGTGGTACTCACCAGTAGTGACGACGCCCACCCACAGCGTGGCCCACCCCGCCAAGAATCCAGAGGATGAGGCCAATGACCACAAGGACGATTCCTATCGTCCATAGGATGCCGATTCCCGTAAGGAATCCAACAACGAGCAGAACGACTCCCAGGATGATCATGCTGGCCTCCAGGGCACTAACTCTCCCTGCCACCGGGTACCCCTCCCGGAATCGCTAACACAGCCGCAAGCCAGTTGGGTCCGTACCGAAAACTGCGGGCCGAAACCATCGAGGAGCACCATTGCCCGGTACGAGTCGTCGGCGCTGACGCCTGGATACCTCACGGCGTCCCGCCGCTGGTCCGGCGGCGAAGGGACGTCATGATCGTGCACGAGGGCGTTCCCGATGACGTGCCCCCACGGACAACGAGTTGGTCAGGCGGGCCGGTCCCGCCCGGCGTCCGCCACGGACGTGGCGGCGCGGACGAGCGCAGCCGTGGCCGTCGAACGGGACTGCTGCGGCCAGGCGATGGCGAGGACCGCGGGCGGGGCGTCCGTGACCGGCCGGTAGACGACGCCCGGCCTCGGGTAGCGGGCGGCGACGGAGGCGGGCAGCAGGGGGACGACGTCGCCCAGTGCGACGAGCATGAGCAGTTGGGCGAGGTCGCGGCCCGCACCGCGGATCTCTTCGAGGTAGCGGTGCAGGTCGCCGGGGCGCAGGCCGAGGTCCGCCAGGACCAGACTGTCCCGGACGGCGAGCGGGTGGGTGGCGGCGAGGGCCGCGACGCGCGGTTCGACGGTCAGCGTCTCGGTGTCCAGGCCCGTGTGGTCGAAGGGTTCGTGGACCAGGGCCGCATCGGCTTCTCCCTGGCGCAGGAGTCGCGGCTGTTCGTGCCAGCCGCACAGCCGCACAGCGACGGGTACGGCCGCCTGCTCGGACGCGAAGCGTGCCAGGATCGGCTCCAGCAGTCCCCCGTCCCCGTCGGCCTTGATCGCCAGGATCAGCTTCGGCTCCGAGGCGGCCGCGCGCTGAGCGCGACGCTCGGCGGCCTGGAGCGCGTCCAGCGCGATCCTCGCCTCCGCCAGGAGCACCGCTCCGGCAGGGGTCAGCGCCACGCTGTGGGTGGTCCGCTCGAACAGGGCGACCCCCATCTCCGACTCCAACTGGCGGATCGCGCGGGACAGCGGCGGTGGGGAGATGCCCAGCCGCTCGGCGGCGCGGGCGAAGTTGAGCTCCTCGGCGACGGCGACGAAGTAGCGCAGCGGGCGGGATTCCACGCTCTCCCCCTCCGTTCGGTATTGCCCTGAGGGTAACAAGCGGGAGCGGATCGATCCTTCAGTTCGGGCGCACCGCGCAGCAGGCTCGACGACGTCCAGTGAAGCATCCCGCTTGGAGTTGTTCATGATTGTCGTCACCACCCCGACCGGCCAGATCGGCCGACAGGTCCTCGACCGTCTCCTCGACGCCCCGGACGGCAGGGCCGGGATCCGGGTGATCGCCCGCGACCCCGCTCGCCTCTGCGCGCGCGTGCGCGAACACGTCGAGGTCGTACGGGGATCGCATGCCGATCCCGCCGTTCTGAAGGAGGCATGCGCGGGCGCCGACCGCCTGTTCTGGCTGGTACCCCCGACCCCGTCGGCCGACAGCGTCGAGGGCCACTTCCGCGACTTCACCGAGCCACTGCTCGAGGTGATCGGGCGCCAGGGCGTCGAGCGGGTTGTCGGTGTCTCGACGCTGGGCCGCGGAGTGGCGAAGAACGCCGGGCAGATATCGGCTTCGCTCGCCATGGACGAGGCGATCATGGCCACGGGCGTCCACTACCGGGCGCTGTGTCCGCCGTTCCTGATGGAGAACCTGCTGGGCCAGGCCGATTCGATCCGCGACGCCGGTGTGTTCTTCCTGGCGGTGGCGGAGAACTGCGTTCTGCGCACCTGCGCCACCCGCGACATCGCCGCCACGGCGGCCCGGCTGCTGCTCGACGACTCCTGGACCGGACAGGACGACGTCCCGCTGGTAGGCCCGGACGACCTCTCTGCCGAGGGCATGGCGCGGGTCGTCTCCGAGGTGCTGGACCGTCCGGTGCGCCTCCAACGGACCGGCAGCGCGGACTACAAGGCGACGGCGCTGCGCTTCGGCGCCAGCGAGGCCTGGGCGCAGGGGCTGGCCGACATGACGGAGGCCCTGAAGGACCAGGGTTTCTATGGTGCCCTCGCGCCGAGCACTCCCCAGTCCGCGCCCACCGGCTTCCGCCAGTGGTGCGAGGAAGTACTCAAGCCGGCCGTACTCGCCTAGGACGCTTTCGGATCAGGCCGGGGCCAAGGCGCGATACCCGACCAGTGCCCGTGAGCGGGGCTTGACGCGCGCAGTTGCACGGCGGAGGAGGACGTCGACGCGACGGGTCCCGGCGTTCGGGCGAAGTCCCGAACTCGGGGATCCGCAATCGACGACAACGCAGGGGTGGCTGTCTGCTCGACCGCAGCCCCGAGCTCGGGGCTGCTTGCCGAGCCCCGCCGTCCTGGGTGGCCCAAAAGACCCGTGCTAGCCCCGGAACCCGTCCCGGTCCTGTCGGCCTTGCCGGCGCTGAGGGTGACCGCCACGCCCACCCGAACGACGACGTGACGGCGCAGCGGGCGCGTCGGCGCTGTTGAAGCCCGGTCCGGTCGGAGCACTGAAGCCGCCGGGTACCACCGGTGCCGTCGCCGCGGCGGCGGGCGCGGATGTCTGCGCGGCAGCCGTGGCCGGCGTGCGCGTGCGGGGCAGGGCGCGGCCGACGATGCGGGTGTGCGTCATCAACGGGGCGCAGGCCGCGCAGACTTCCAGCAGGGTCCAGACCTGACCCACGGCCGGGTCGTGGCGCAGCACCAGGACCACACTGCCCGCGCAGTGCACCTGACTCCCCTCGTGGGCCGCGCACTGTGCCTGCCGGCAGGCACAGGCGGCGTCCGGGTGCACGCTGGCCGCCCGAGCGTGGGCGGCGGCGTGGGCTTCGGCGAAGCGGCGCAGTGCTCCCAGGTCGCGGGAGCGAGGCGGCATGCTGCACGGGGAGGAGCACGTCACGGAGGCGGTACGGTCGCTGTGGCCGGAGACCCGAATGGTCCACATCCGTCCCGGGCGGCGTGCGGCAGGAATTTCGGGGTGCGCGAGATCCAAGATCGACAGTCCTTCGGCAGAGGAGTGGTGTGCGCGACGGCGCTCGGAACCATACGTACCCCGCCCTCCGGTCTGTCATCTACCGATTGCGCCGCAGGCGCGCGCAAGGAACGACTCGTAACGCGGGGTCCGGAATTCTGTCCGGACGCCGTGATCATCCCATAGGTGACTTCGACCCGGCGAACATGCCCGCCGTGCCCTCTGCTCCGCCCTCGCCGAGTCGTGCCGACTCTGATCCGGTCGTACGGGCTGTGCCCCCGAGTGCAGCGCCCGGCCGATCGGCGAGCCTCACGGCATCCGGCCATCCAATGCCCCGGCAGGCAACGTTCGCCCCGTCGCGACGCCCGGCACGCCCTTTCGCCGCACCGGCCGAAAGCCCAAGTACGTCCAGTACGAGGACTTCCGGCCGGCACACCGAGAGCACGCACCGGACGCCGCTCCTCGACGGGCAAACGTTGCCTGCCGGGGCAACTAGGCCGGGTACTCCTGGCACAGGGTGTTCGGGCATCTGACCGCGAGGGCCGCGATGTCGTCGTCGAGCCGTCCGCCGCTGTACTCGAGCAGGTCCCGGTGAAGCCGGTCGAGCAGTTCGCGGGGCGGCTCCGGGCCCTGCCGGCGCATCCAGTCAGGCAGCGGAAAGAACTCGCCGGCGCGGTCCCGGGCTTCCGATACGCCGTCGGTATAGAGCAGCAATTGGTCACCCGGGCCGAAGGCGACGGTGTCGACCCAGTAGTGGTCACCGATGAGCGCCGCGAGGTTGAGGGGCGGCGAGGGGGTGGTGGGTTCCAGGACGCGGATCTTCCCGCGATGCGCAAGCAGTGGCGGGGGGTGCCCACAGTTGAGAAGCCTGATGTGGCCGCCACCGCGTGGGATCTCGGCGATGAGAGCGGTGGCGAAGTGCTCCGGCCGGTCCTGGGTCGGAAACGCAGCACTGTGGCGAGCGATGCTGGTCTCGAGACGATGGATGATGCCCCTCAGGTCGGGCTCGTCGTACGCGGCTTCCCTGAAGCAGTTGATCACCGCGGAGGCCGCGCCCACAGCGGACAGACCCTTGCCCCGAACGTCACCGATGAGCAGCCGGACCCCGTAGCGTGTACCGGCCGCTTCATAGAAGTCGCCGCCGATCCGGGCCTGCTCCTGGGCCGCCAGATACAGCGATTCCATCTCGACGTTCTCGATACGGCGCGGCAGGGGACGCAACAGCACCTTCTGGGCCGCGTCGGCGACGAGCCGAACCTGGAGCAGTATTTCCTCCCGCTGGAGTCGGACATGACTCGCGTATGCCGCCGCCAAGGTGACCGCGATGATCGCAGCCCCCGTGTACTGCGTCCCCAGGTCGGTGTAGAAAAAGCTGAGGCTGATCATGACGAGCAGGCAGAACGTCCCCAGCAGGATCGTGGGGAGCACGGGCCACATCGCGGCGGCAAGGGCGGGTGCGGCGGGCAGGAGGCGACTGACGGCGATCTCCCTCGGCGTGGAGAACGCCAGGCCGGTGATGAAGACGGTCAGGATCACCGGTGCCAGCTGGGCAACTCCCCATTGGCCGCCGTAGGGGGGACGACGGTGCCGCAGCCGTCCAGACATGATCACAAAGTGCATCATATCGGTCAAAAGGGGCATTGGGTCCTGGTGGATCATGCACTTCCTGCGCGGCGATCAGCCGATCGCACCGCGGATGCGCGGTCCACTCGACCGAGAGAGCGGCCCGCTCGAAGGAGAGACACGGCAGCGCGACGAAAATTGCCGGGCGAAGAGGTCACGGAACGTCGGCCCGGGCAGGCGCCGGAGGCCGAGCCAGATGGGGATCACTCCTCGGAGGGACCATGGCCACCCGGGATCACCAGTGCTAGAAAGGTCACATGGCGAAACGATTCGCCGGTTTTCGACGCATCTCACTCCGGCCACTGGTCAGCAAGAGCCCGCGCAGCGTAGCCGGGCAGGTGCTGGTCTTCCAGGTGGCCCTGGTAGTGCTGCTCGTGGCGTGTGGCGTCTTCGCCCTCGCCCTGCAGTCGAAACGGGACACCACAGCCGAGGCCGTGCGCCGCTCCATAGCCGTGGCGCAGACCTTCGCACACTCTCCCGGTGTCCTGGCGGCACTACAGGCCCCCGACCCGAGCAAGATTCTCCAGCCGCTCACCGAGGCAGGGCGCAAGGCCGCCGGCGTGGACTTCATCGTGGTCATGGACACCAAGGGCATCCGCTACACCCACCCCCTGCCGAGCCGAATCGGCAAGCGGTTCGTGGGCAACATCGGGCCGTCGCTGGCGGGGAAGGTCTACACGGAAAGCGTCCACGGTCCGCTCGGCCACGAGGTCCAGGCCACCGTCCCCATCGAGAACCCGGACGGCAAGGTGGTGGGCCTCGTCTCCGCCGGGCTGAAGGTCAAAAACGTGACCCTTCAGGTGTGGCGGCAACTGCCGATCATCCTGGGCGCCGGGGCCGGGGCGCTCGTGGTGGCCACAGGCGGGACGGCACTGGTGGGCAGACGGCTGCGGCGGCAGACCCACAGCCTGGCCCCGGACGAGATGACCCGCATGTACGACCACCACGACGCGGTGCTGCACTCCGTGCGGGAAGGGGTGCTCATCGTCGCCGACGACGGACGGCTGTTGCTGGCGAACGACGAAGCCAGACGGCTGCTGGAGCTGCCCCCCGACGTCGAGGGACAGCAGGTGTCGGAGTTGTCGAGCCTCGACCCCGAGACGGTGGCACTGCTCGACTCCGGGCGCGAGGCCATTGACGAGGTGCACTTCGCCGGAGAGCGGCTGCTGGCGGTCAACCAGCGCCCCCTGGAGCGTGACGGAGGCCCCAGGGGAACGGTGGTGACACTGCGCGACTCCACCGAGCTGCAGGCGCTGACCGGCCGGGCCGAGATCGCACGGGAGCGGCTCAAGCTGCTGTACGACGCCGGACTCGGCATCGGCACCACCCTGGACGTGCTGCGTACCGCCGACGAGCTGGCGCGCGTCCCCGTTCCCCGCTTCGCCGACTTCGTCACCGTGGACCTGGCCGACGCCGTGCTGCGCGGCGAGGAGCCGGCCCCCACGGCGACGGACATCCGACGCACCGCCGTGTGCGGCATCAGGGACGACCATCCGCTCTACGAAAAGGGCCGACTGATCGACTTTCTGCCCTCCACGCCCCAGGCGCGCGGCTTCGGCAGCGGCCGCTCCGAGCTGGTGACCGACCTGTCGACCGCCACGGGCTGGCACGCGCAGGACCCGGAGCGCACCAAGCGGATCATTGACTACGGCATCCATTCCCTCATCGCCGCCCCGATCCAGGCCCGCGGCGTCATACTGGGCATGGCCAACTTCTGGCGCTCCAAGGAGCACGAACCCTTCGACGAGGAGGAGCTGTCGCTGGCGGAGGAACTGGTGGCCCGTGCCGCCGTCAGCATCGACAACGCCCGTCGCTACTCCCGCGAGCACGCCCTGGCGGTCACCCTCCAGCGCAGCCTGCTGCCGCGGGCCCTCCCCGAGCAGAGCGCCGTCGACGTCGGCTACCGCTACCTGCCCGCCCAGTCGGGCGTGAGCGGCGATTGGTTCGATGTCATTCCCCTGCCGGGGAGCCGGGTGGCGCTGGTCGTCGGCGATGTGGTCGGCCACGGCCTCCACGCGGCCGCCACGATGGGGCGGCTGCGGACCGCGGTGCACAACTTCTCCACCCTCGATCTGCCGCCCGACGAGCTGCTGAGCCACTTGGACGACCTGGTCGGCCGCATCGACCTGGACGAGGCGGGCACGGAGAGTCCCACGGGCGTCCTGGGCGCCACCTGCCTGTACGCGATCTACGACCCGGTGACACGCCGCTGCGTCATGGCGCGTGCCGGGCACCTGACGCCCGCGCTCGTCCACCCCGACGGAACCGTCACCTTCGCCGACGTGCCGACCGGGCCTCCCCTGGGCCTCGGCGGCATGCCCTTCCAGAACGCCGAGTTGGACCTAGCGGAGGGCACCCAGCTCGTCCTCTACACCGACGGCCTCATCGAGGACCGCAGGCGCGACCTGGACGTGGGAATGGAAATGCTGCGCGCTGCCCTGGCGGGCCACCCCGACCGGCCGCCCGAGGACAGCTGCCAGGCTGTGCTGGACGAGCTGCTGCCCGGGCGTCCCAAGGACGACGTCGCCCTGCTCATCGCCCGCACGTGCGGCCTGCCGTCCGACCGGGTCGCCGACTGGGATGTGCCGTTCGACCCTGCCGCCGTCGCGGGGATGCGCGACGCCGTCTCCCAAAAGCTCGACGAGTGGGGCCTGTCCGAACTCGGCTTCAGCATGGAGCTCGTCCTGAGTGAGCTCATCACCAACGCCATCCGCTACGGCTCCGAGCCGCTCCACGTGCGGCTGATCCACGACCGTACGCTGATCTGTGAGGTGGCCGACGGCAGCAGCACCTCCCCGCACCTGCGCTACGCCGCGACGATGGACGAGGGAGGCCGAGGCCTGTTCCTGGTGTCGCAGATAACCGAGCGCTGGGGCACCCGGTACACGCCCCAGGGCAAGGTGATCTGGGCCGAACAGGCGCTGCCGGACGCCGACGAGGGGCCCGGCCTGTCGCTGGCCGAGGCGGAGGCGCTCTTCCCTGACGAGGAGGCAGCCGACCCGGGAGCCCCGGCGTGACCACGGCTCGGCCCAGGGCGGCGCCGCTGTATTCAGCCCGTTTCACCCGGCGCCGGTGGGTCGTCGAGTACTGCGTCGGCAGGTCTGTGAATCGGACGTGCTGACCGGCGGAGCATTCGCACGCCTGGGTCATCGACGCAGCCGTAAATCCCTCAGCGGCAGTTCTTCCGCCCGAGACAGCTCTGCTGTGGCGCCGACGAGGCCGGTTTCCGCCCCGACGCTTGGGGATCGTTCGCACCGTCGGTGGCGCCGCGGGTCCCCTTCGTCCCCGTTCTCGCGGTGGTGGCACCACCCGCGGGAACACAGCCCACGGCTCCCCAGGGACGAACCGATCACTCGGTCCCGCGGCTCCTCGCGATGTTTCTGGAAAGCGCCGAAATACGTCGGGGCGGTGGTGGGCATCATGGCTCCTTGTGTCGGTCGGCGCCGCCCCGCGCCGCTCTTTCGCCATCGCGGAACTCCATGCGGCCCACTCGGCCCCAAGCCCTCAGATGCTCCAACGGGCGATCGTCTCGAGAGCCCGCCGCATCGAGATGCCGACACACGGAATCCACAGCTAAATGGATGAAGGCCGCAGAGGCCATGAGGAGTTCGCGGCATCCGCCACGTACCTCCCCCCGAGCGAAGATCAACTCTGTAGGGAAAGGTTGGGACTCACATGGATCAGCGCAGGCTGCGAGACCTCCAGGTGTCAGCCATCGGCCTCGGCTGCATGGGGATGTCCGCCTTCTACGGCACGACCGACGAGGACGAGGGCATCAGGACCATCCGCCACGCCCTCGATCTGGGCATCGACTTCCTCGACACCGCACAGCTCTACGGGCCGCTCACGAACGAGACACTCGTCGGCCGCGCCATCAAGGGTCATCGCGACCAGTATGTGATCGCCACGAAGTTCAACTACCGGATGGACGACGCCATTGCGGGTGACATCAGCACGATCGGGCGCCAGGACGGCTCCGCCGAGCACGTGCGCAGCTCGATTCACGGCTCGCTCAAGCGGCTGGGAACCGACTATGTCGACCTCTACTACCAGCACCGCGTCGACCCCGGCGTGCCGATCGAGGAGACCGTCGGCGCCATGGCGGAGCTGGTCGCCGAGGGCAAGGTACGCCACATCGGTCTGAGCGAGGCCGGGCCGGAGACCATCCGCCGTGCGAACGCCGTTCACCCCATCACGGCGCTACAGACCGAGTACTCCCTGTGGACGCGTGACCCGGAAACGGAGGTCCTGCCCACCTGCCGGGAACTCGGGATCGGGTTCGTCCCCTACTCCCCCCTGGGCCGCGGCTTCCTCGCGGGCCGGTTCTCCTCCCCCGACGAACTCGACGAGGGCGACTTCCGCCGCAGCGGCCCCCGCTTCACCGGCGGCAATCTGGAGGCGAACCTCAGGCTCGCGGAGAAGGTGAAGGAAATCGCCGCGGAGAAAGACGTGACGGCGGCGCAGTTGGCGATCGCCTGGGTGCTCGCTCAAGGCGACGACCTGGTTCCGATCCCGGGTACCAAGCGCCGTACCTATCTCGATCAGAACGCCGGCGCTGTGGACGTCGAGCTGACGCAGGAGGATCTGGCACGCATCGAGGCCGAACTCCCCGAGCCTGCCGGGGAGCGCTACGACGAGGCCGGCATGAAGAGCGTCAACCTCTGACACCCGCTCAACCGGACCCTGGAGCCGTGCCACGCAGGAGCCGTTCGATAGAGGACCTCGATCAAGCGATAAGGAAGTGGGCTTGGACAGGGGTTCGTCGGCGAGGTCAGGATGCTGGACATGATCCCCGCCTTCACGGACGACGAGCCGCCGTGGGCCGGAAGCGGGGGCGTTTCCGAGGAGTTCGCATGCTGATTCCGTGCGCCCCGCAGGTGTGCACACCGACCGGCAGCCCAGAGACCTCGCCTCCCCTCCGCCTGATGCGGACGCACGGTGCGCGGCGGCCGGGCGACTCAGTCGCCCTCGGCCTCCCGTCCGGACAGGAATGCCGCGTTCATGGCGTGTGACGCGCCCGGGATACCCGACACGATGGATGCCCGAGCGCGCTCGACAAAGCGGCCCGCTATTCGCAGGCGGAAACCCGACGAACCGCGGCTGCCCCGGCGCACGGTCGCATCGGCGGCCATCACTACGTCGGTCGGACTCGCCGTCCTGGTGCTCATGGGGACGCTCGCGCACCAATCGGTGCTCGTACCACCGCTCGCGGCCACCATGGCGATCGTCACCGCCACTCCGGACTCACCTCTCGCGCAGCCTCGCCATGTCATCGGCGGCCACATGCTGTCCTGCCTCGTCTGCTTCGCGGTGCTCGCCCTCGGCTGGCACGGCCCGTGGGCCGCTACCGTGGCCTGCGGCATCGCCTGCGGACTTGTGCTCATACTCAAGGCGGCCCATCCGCCGGCCATGGCGACCGCCGTGATGATCATGCTCACCAGTCCGCCGGCCGACCGTTTCGTACCCCTGCTGGCTGCCGGTGCGGTGCTGCTCGTCGTGGTGCAGATGATCTCCGCCCGTCTGCAGCGGGGGGTCTACCCCACCTCCTGGTGGTGAGCCGACAGGGACGTGAACCGGCGAGGAGGTGACGAGCGCGGCCCTCGCCTCCCCCGGGTGTCAGCCCTGACGGGCCTTGAACCATGGGTTCTTCCAAAAGAAGGCACTTGCTGTGGTCGGCCGCCGGCACCTGGGAGATGCTGCTCCAGCACGTCCAGGCCACCGCCGAGGTCGAGGGTCTCATCGACTGGAACATCAACGTCGACTCCACCATCACCCGTGCGCACCAGCACGCGGCCGGGGCACCAAGGGCCCACCGCCGACGCCACCAGCGGTCTCAAGAAGGGCTGCACAAAGATCAGTTCAGGTGCTGGCGAGTCTGCGGGGCCTGCTGGAGGAGGCGGTGCGGCAGGGCAAGGTCTCGGTCGCTCCCGCGGCGGACTGACCTGCAAGATCCATATCGCCGCGAAGGGCCGATACCGCCCGCTGTCCCTGCTGATCACGCCGGGGCAGCGGGCGAACTGCACACAGTACGAAGTGGTCCTGGACAAGATCCGTGTCCCTCGGGCCAGACTGGGCCCCCCGCACGCCCGACAACGTCTCCGCCGATAAGGCATACAGCAACCGCAAGATCCGCATGTACCAAGCGCGGCAACCGGCACGTCATCCCGGAAAAGAAGGACCCCAGGGCCGCCCGGATACGCCGGGGTTCACGCGGCGGACGGCCTCCGGACTTCGACAAGGAACGCTGCAAAGATCGCAACACGGTGGAGCGGGCCATTGGGAAGCTGAAGCAGTTCAGAGCCGTCGGCGCGGATACGTCTACCTCGGCACCGTGACCGCCACCGCACTCCTCATCTGGCTCCGCTCATAGCCGGAAAGAAAGCCTGGCTCACTCCTGCAGCTTGAGGTCTTCCAAACCGGTTGCTACCAGCAGCGGCGTGAACTCCACGACGGCGTGCGTAGCGACGCCGTTGAGGACGTACGGATCGGTGGCGAGGAGATGGTCAAGTTCCTCGGCGGGCATCCTGGGGGCGAGGTAGACACCGCCGACGAGCGGCACTTGGCGACCGGCCACGAGAAGCAGCCGTCGCGAAATAAGATCACTCAGCCAGTCGCCGTGCGCTGGTCTCCACCGGTCCACTTCATCCAGCGGTGCCGTGTAGGTCACTGTGACAAGGAACATGACCGGACCGTAGTAGAGCGCCAAGGACTTCCGCGACCCTATTCCATGATCCAGGAGGCAGGCCCCGGCTCGATCAACCGCGTCGGCCACCGTCGGCAACAGCGCCGCTCCCAGCACGACGCCCAACGGCCGGTCGCGAGGCGGTAGATTCCTTGCGGTGCGATCGCCGGGTCGGCCGCGAGCTTTGAGGCAGGTGCAGGACTCCCGGAGGTACACCGAGAGCACGAGCATGAGCAGGCACGGGTTTCTCCTCGCCGCTCAGCCTGCCGTTCGCGCTTCGCGGTCGAGGCCACACGAAGACCCGCCGCCTCTCGGGGCATGGGGCAAGGCGTCGTCGCCCAGGGTCAGGACGGTGTGAGCGGAAGGCTGTCCGTATAGGCGTTCACCGGTGGCGAGATCCGCTGGGTGGCGCTGACGTCGAGGGCCGGGACTGCCGACTTCGTGCCGAGCGTACCCTGCGGGTGCCAGGTTCCCGTGACGGAGACCCAGGTGTCGTGGGGCAGTGCGGGGGCGCCGTACACCCGGATCCTGATGGACTGCGAGTCCGCGGCGCAGCAGTTGAAGATGATCCGGGTCAGATACCAGCCGCCACCCTGCCGCGCCGGCGTGACGAAACCCGTCATCCACAGGCTGCGGCCCTTGATGCTGCGCCCCCGGTCCTGCTGCACCCGCTGGGTGAAGTCCGTGAGGGTGATGGGCAGCGGCGAGGTCGCCGGCAGCCGGTCGAACCGGCTCTGCTGTTTGACTGCCTTCTCGTTGGCCCGTGAAGCGGTGTACGCGCCGAGTGCGGGAGGCGCGTAGAGGAGCAGGCTGAGGGCGGGAAGGAACAGCAGCCAGGCGATCCGGGGCATGGTCGAGTGGTCGTGATGACCGCCAGGACCATCTCCTCCATGACCATGACCGCCGACACGGTCGTGATCACCGCTGTGGTCATGGTCGTGGTCGCCCTCACTGCCGTCGTACGCGGGCTCGTGCGCGTCCGCCCGTCCGTCGAGGGCGGCCGCCAGCAGGCCCAGCACGAGGAGCAGTGCGCCGGAGGTGATGAGCGCCGGGCGCAGGCCTGCCTTCACGTAACGCAGGTACAGGTCCGAGAAGAGGGAGACGTGCAGGAGGCCGAGCCCGCAGAGGACCAGGAGCAGTGCTTGTACGCGGTGTCTCACAGCAGGGCTCCTCCGATCAGCACGCTGCACACGACCGCCACGACGACGGTCGCGGTGGAGAAGCGGAGAGCGAACGCCCGGCCGAAGGTGCCCGCCTGAAGGGCGATCAGTTTCAGGTCGACCATGGGTCCGACCACCAGGAACGCCAGTCGCGCGGTCGGCGAGAACCCGGCGAGCGACGCGGCGACGAAGGCGTCGGCCTCGGAGCAGACCGCGAGGACGATCGCCAGTCCGGCCAGGAACAGCACGGAGAGCCAGGGTGAGCCGGAGAACGTGTCGAGGACGGAGCGCGGCACGGCGACGTTGAAGGTCGCCGCCGCGGCCGCACCGAGGACGAGATAGCCGCCGGCGTGCAGGAAGTCGTGCTGAAAGCCGCGGCGGAACTCGTTCCAGCGGCTGTGCCCCGGATGGTGACCGGTGTGGCGGGCCGCGGGCCGCAGCCACTCCTCGCGCCCCAGCCAAAGCCACAGCCAGCCCATCACGGCGGCGGTGACGAGCGAGGCGAGCAGTCGGGCGGCCACCATGGCGGGGCTGCCGGGGAAGGCGACGGCGGTGGCGGTCAGGACGACCGGGTTGATGGCGGGGGCGGAGAGCAGGAACGCGAAGGCCGCCGCCGGGGTGACGCCCCGTCGGATCAGGCTGTTCGCCACCGGCACCGACGCGCACTCGCAGCCCGGGAGGACGACACCGGCGGCGCTGGCGACCGGGACGGCGAGTGCGGGGCGACTGGGCAGGGCCCTGCTGAACACAGAGGCCGGCACGAAGGCGTTGATCGCGCCGGACAGGGCGGTGCCGAGCAGCAGAAACGGCAGCGCCTGGACCGTGATGGCGAGACACACCGTCCGCCAGGCCCCGAAGGCCGGGGCGCCCAACCACCCGGAGCGGGCGAGCTCGGCCGCCGCGTACGTGCAGCTCCAGCCGACCGCCACCCCCAGCCCGACGACAAGGAGACGGCGGCGGGGGACGCGGGCCCGCGATGCGCCGCTGGGGCCCCCGGGCAGCACGGCCGTGCGCGTCGCCCCGACCGCCTCATCCGTCTGATGCATCACCACTCCGCCCCGCAGACAATCCCGCCGGATACAACGCGGACCGTACTAGTAGGACTTGGGTCAAGTTGGTATCTATGACCGGTATGTCGCGACGGTGGCTGCGGCCGGGACGCCCGGCCGAGACGGCGAGAAAGGTCCCCAGTTCACGGACGACCCGGGGGCGCCGGCAACGGAACCAAACGCCCCCAGCGGGTACGGAGAACGGGCAACAGCGGGGCGCACACCGGGTGTTGAGCAGGGAACCCGCCGCTCGCGCCCGTTCGAGTCCATCACCTCACCTCCCCTCCCCTCGAACTCGGGTCCGAGAACCCGCGGCACGGCGCAACGACGTTACGCGCGGGAAACCTTGACGATCGCTGTGCCGGATGCCACGATTCCGGCGCCGTCATGTTTACGTAAACATTCCCCCAGCCGAGCCCGAGCCAAGCCCTGCCGATGCATGTTTACGCAAACATGCCTGTCGAGATGGGCGAAGCAGAGAGGACTTGACCTCAGAACAAGCTGCCTGGCCGGAAGCCTCCGTCACGTACACCGGAGGCGCGGGTGCCCGGACCGCGCCCTGTACTCCCCCGCGCCAGGCAAACCGGTACACCACCGGCCACCGCCGGGCCCACCAGCGGCGAGCCGGCACCACCCGTCCGGCCCGGCACACCTTCCGACGGCCGCTCAGACGCGCACAGGCTCCGCCCTGCGCCGAGTCGCCATCTCTTGAAAGGGCAAGTCGATGCGCAAAACCCCCGCCAGAACCCGCTTCACCCCACGACTGCGTGCCGCCTTCGTGGCGATCCTGATCGCGGGCACCAGCGGCACCACCATCGCCGGCAGCCCCGCCTACGCCGCGCCGAGCGGAGACACGACCCAGTTCAAGGGAGTCAACTGGGCCGATCCCCGCGACAACTTCGCCGACGACCCCGTCGTACTGTCCGGCCTGTCGACCTCCGACAGCTACGCCCAGACCTACGCCAAGGCGAGTCGAGTGATCTCGGCATTCCGCGCGAACCTGGGCGCCAACACCGTACGACTGCCCATCAACCCGTATACGGTCAACGGCACCTACTGGAAGTCCTATCGCGGGGTGATCGACGCAGCGTCGGCCCGCGGCTTCAAGGTCATCCTCTCGTACTGGGAGGGCACGGGCTCCCGCAAGGACGGCTTCATCGACGACCCTGCCACCTACTGGCCCATGTGGAAGACCGTGGTCGACGCGTACAAGGACGACCCGCGGGTCTACTTCGAGCCGATGAACGAGCCCCACGGCTACACCGACGCCGAGTGGGCCGACATCGCCGCGCAGTGGCTGGCCACCTACCCCTCGGTGCCCCGCAACCGGGTGTTCGTCAGCGGCGCCGGCTACAACGATCACGTCACCTCCGTCTGCGCCGACCCGCGCCTGAAGGGCACCTACCTGTCGCTGCACCACTACGGTTTCTGGAAGGACTACGCCACCTACGACCAGTGGGTGGCCGACCTGAAGGAGCGCATCGGTGACTGCGCGAACCGGACCGTCGCCGACGAGTTCGGCGCCCCGATGACCACCGGCCTCGACTACAACAAGCCGGCTCCCTCCAACAACTACATCAACTACGTTCAGGCCGTCACCGACACCTTCCGCCGGCTCAAGATGGGGTCCGTCTACTGGCCCGGGCTGCGTACCGACGACACCTACTCGCTGCAGAGCCTGACAGGCGATCCCAACCGGCCGTGGCTTGCCACCACCAACCAGTCCGGCGCCGACCGGCTCGCCTGGGGCTGGGGACGCGGCAAGCCGGTCCGACCCTGACCAGGTCTTCGGCGTAACCGCCGACCTGCCACCGTCGTGGCTCCGCCCCGGCCATCGGGGCGGAGCAGGGGCCGTCGCCTCCGGTCAACTTGTGTCGTATCAGGCAGTGCCTACCTCGTTGTGGTGCGAGGGGATCTTGGCAGCGACTATCTCGGTGTACTCGAACGTCGGCTGCACGGCCAGGTGCTGTGCAGCTCCCTCGGCAAGGCTCGCCACGCCGGCTTCCAGATGAGCCTGCCGACCGGCTTCATGCGGGAACGCCTCCACGACCGCGAACGTCGACGGGCCGAGTCGGAGCGCGAGCCAGACGGTGGTGTCCGCTTCCTGCTCGACTTCGGCGAGAGCCGCCGCGAGTTGAGCCTCAACCGCTGCTTCGTGTCCGGGCTTGGCCTCGATCCGAACGAAGAGCCCTACCTTGACCATGATGTCTGCTCCTGCCTGCACCGAGTGCATCGGATGGGAGTTCTTGACACGGCAGCAGTCCCTGCTACCGGCGGGAACAGCCATCGTCGCGGGTTTTCGGCGACACGGCGGATTGCGGCGCGGTGCGCGGCTCTCGCAACCGGCGCTCAGGGGGTCGGGATGCCACCCGGCCGGGCCGGCCGCCCCAGGCGGACCGGGACACCGGGCGAGTACAGGACGCTGACCGGTTCGCCCGGCGGTGTGGGCACGCCGGCGGCCGCGAGCAGGTTCTCCTCGCAGGCGAGCAGCTCCGCGCGGTGCAACGGCCAGCGCGGATGCTCGTTCGGCAGGTATCCGGTGTCGCCGAAGAACGTGTTGTGCATGCCCCAGCGGGCGGTCAGGAAGTGCTCCAAGTCGGTGGGCTCCGCCACCGGTTCGCCCGGCCGCAGGACGATCCGGCTGTATGCGCCGCGCGGGCCGGGCCGGCGCCGGGAGCTGGTGTAGGTGATGACGTCGTCGTCGGCGTGGACGGCCATGCGGGACCACTTGTACGGAAGCCGGAAGCCGGAAGCCGGCCCGGCCCATCAGTACGGGCACGAGCCTGGCGGCGTCCATCGACCGGAAGACCACGCCGCGCCGGCCATGCGCGTCCACCGAGTACAGGCGCACGTTGGTCTCCGGGAACGTGCCCAGATACGGCACCCCGGGCGACCCGAGCCAGCCGACCCGGTGCATCCGGAAAGCCACCAGGCCGACGTAGGTGATCCCGTCGAGCACGTCGGGGACGGTTCCCTCAGGCAACAGCCCGGCAACATCGGTCGGGTCGACAGCCCAGTGCACGAAGGCGAGATCGAGCCACTGCTGCGTGAGCAGCGGCCGCTTCAAGGCCCTGGGCGCGTCCGGGGTGACAGGCTCGGGTATCCGCGCGGTGGTCGACACCCCTCCAGCATCCCAGACAGCCGCCCGCCGACCGCAGCCCGGAGGTGAGTCTCACGGGGTCGGCGCCGGTCCGGGACGATCACGAGGACCGGGGCGCGGGCGCGCTGAGCGCCCGTTCGACTGACGTACGGTTGCCGGGAGCGAGCCAGGGCCGAAGGGGCGGGGATGGCGGATTTTCAGGGCGAGTTGGTGCGTGCGCTGCCCGGCACCTTGAGGGAGCACGCGGCTCGGCTCGGAGACAAGACGGCCTACCGGGACGCCCATCGCTCCGTCACCTACGGGGAGTTGGAGGAACGTACCCGACGGTTGGCGGGGCACCTGGCCCGGCTCGGGATCCGACGTGGGGATCGCGTCGCGATCCATCTGGGCAATCGGGTGGAGCTGGTGGAGGGCTGTCTCGGCGTGCTGCGGGCCGGAGCGATCGGCGTGCTCCTCAACCCCGCCGCGTCCGACGAGGAGTTGGCGTACTTTCTCGACGACAGCGGCGCGGTCCTGGTCGTCACCGAGGAGCCGTCGCTGCCGCGGGTGGCCCGACTGGCGGCGGGACGGCCCGGTGTACAGCCGGTGGTCGTCGGCCAGGGCTCTCTGCCGGCCGATGCCCCCGCGGACGCACTCGTCTTCGAGGACCTGGCCGGGACGGATCCGGGCCGAACGCCCCGCGACGACCTCGGCCTCGACGAACCCGCCTGGATCCTCTACACCTCGGGCACCACCGGGGAGAGCAAGGGCGTGGTCTCCACGCAGCGCTCCGCCCTGTGGTCGGTGGCGGCGGCCTACGTACCGGCGTACGGGCTGCGGGAGCGGGACCGGCTGCTCTGGCCCCTGCCGATGTTCCACTGCTACGCCCACTCGCTGTGCCTGCTGGGAGTGGTCTCGGTCGGTGCCAGTGCCCAACTGCTCGACCGGGGCGCGAACGTCGCTCACGCTCTCGCCGGGCAGCCGTTCACCCTGCTCGCCGGAGTGCCCGCCACCTACCGACTGCTCCTCGACTCGCTGCGGGAGACCGGCGATCCGGTCTCCGACTCCCTGCGGGTGTGCGTCACCGCGGGCGCGCCCTGCCCTCCTGAGCTGCGGGCGGAGGTCGAGGATGTGCTGGCCGCTCCCCTCCTCGACGGCTACGGATCCACCGAGACCTGCGGGAAGATCGCGGTCAGCCGGATCGACGGGCCCCGGGACGACGCCTCCAGCGGCCCACCGCTGCCGGGGCTCGCTGTGCGGCTGGCCGATCCGTCCACCCGTGTCGAGGTCGGAGACGGGGAGGAGGGGGAGATCTGGGTTCGCGGCCCAGGCCTGATGACCGGCTATCACAACCGTCCCGACGCCACCGCCCAGGCCTTCACGGACGGCTGGTACCGAACCGGGGACCTCGGCCGGCGGACGGCGCACGGCCATATCCAAGTCACCGGCCGCGTCAAAGAATTGATCATCCGCGGTGGTGAGAACGTCAACCCGACCGAGGTGGAGCGGGTACTGCTCGCCTGCCCCGGTGTCAGCGACGCCGCCGTCGTCGGCCGCCCGCACGACGTCCTCGGCGAGGTGCCGGTCGCCTTCGTCGTCCCCGGACCGCACGGGATCGACACGGCGCGGGTGCTCGCCGACTGCCGGGAGCGGCTGTCCGCGTTCAAGGTTCCGGACGAGATCTACGAGACCGTGTCCGTCCCCCGTACTCCCTCGGGCAAGATCGTCCGGCCCGCGCTCGCCGAGGAGTTGGCCGAGCGGCTCGCCGGGCAGCGGGCGAGCGCCACGGCCGCCCTGCGCGAACGGCTGGCGGCGGTGTCCGACGCGGTGCTGGACCTGGTGCTCGAAGAGACCGCGCGGACGGCCGGGGTGCCTGCGCACGCGGTCGATCCCGACCGGCCCTTCACCGAGCTCGGGCTCACCTCGCTCGGCGGTGTGCTGCTGCGCGACCGGCTGGGCGCGACGACCGGTCTCGACCTGCCCGCGACACTCGTCTTCGACCACCCCACGCCCACCGCCGCGGCGGCATGGGTGCGCGAGGCGCTGCGGGACGACAGCCGGCCACAGCCCGCAGGTACGTCCGGCGGCGGACCACGCACGGAGCCCGGGGAGCCGATCGCCATCGTCGCCATGGCCTGCCGCTACCCCGGCGGCGTCGAGTCCCCGGAGGATCTGTGGCGGCTGCTGGCGGACGGCACCGACGCCACCTCCGAGTTCCCCGCCGATCGCGGCTGGGACGTGGCCGAGTTGTACGACCCCGATCCGGACCGGCCGGGAACGTCCGTCACCCGCAGGGGCGGTTTCCTGCACCGGGCAGCCGACTTCGACGCGGCCTTCTTCGGCATGTCGCCCCGCGAGGCGCTGGCCACCGATCCACAGCAGCGGCTTCTCCTGGAGACCGGCTGGGAGCTGGTGGAGCGGGCGGGCCTCGACCCGTCGGGGCTGCGCGGCAGCGACACGGGTGTCTTCGTGGGCGTGATGCACGCCGACTACGCGGGCCGTCTGCTGCACCGGGCCGGACACGAGCTGGAGGCCCATCTCGCGCTGGGTTCGGCGGGCAGCGTGGCCTCCGGCCGGATCGCTTACACCCTGGGCCTGCGCGGGCCCGCCGTGACGGTGGACACCGCGTGCTCGTCGTCGCTGGTGGCCCTGCACACCGCCGCACGGTCGCTGCGCGACGGCGAGTGCGCGCTGGCCGTCGCGGGCGGGGTGACCGTCATGGCCACGCCCGCGCCGTTCATCGCGTTCAGCAGGCTGCGCGGGCTGGCTCCGGACGGCCGGTGCAAACCCTTCTCCGCAGCGGCCGACGGCACCGCCTGGGGCGAAGGCGTGGGCCTGGTCCTGCTGGAGCGGCTGTCCGACGCACGGCGCAACGGACATCCGGTGCTCGCGGTGCTGCGCGGCTCCGCCGTCAACTCCGACGGTGCGTCCAACGGGCTGACCGCGCCCAACGGGCCGGCGCAGCAGCGGGTGATCCAGGCGGCGCTCGCCGATGCGGGGCTGTCACCTGCCGATGTCGACGCCGTGGAGGCGCACGGCACGGGCACCGCGCTCGGCGACCCGATCGAGGCGCAGGCGCTGCTGACCGCGTACGGGCCGGGTCGGCCGGCCGAACGCCCGCTCTGGCTGGGCTCGTTGAAGTCCAACCTCGGACACACCCAGGCCGCGGCCGGTGTCGCCGGCGTGATCAAGACCGTACTGGCGATGCGGCACGGTCGGCTCCCCCGCACGCTGCACGCCGACGAGCCGTCGCCCCGGGTGGACTGGTCGTCGAACGCCGTGCGGTTGTTGACCCAGGAGGAGGAGTGGCGGCCCGTGCCTGGGCAGCATCGCCGGGCAGGCGTGTCGGCGTTCGGGATCGGCGGGACCAACGCGCACGTGATCCTGGAAGAGGCCGAGGAACGCGCGGGCGTACCGCCTCGTGGCCGCACGGGGGCACCGCCGCTGCTGCTCTCCGGCGCGAGCAGCGCCGCCCTGCGGGCCCAGGCCGCGCGGACCGCGGCCGCACTGCGCGAGCGGCCCGAACTCGACCTGCTGGACGTGGCGTTCACGCACGCCACCACCCGAGCCGCACTCCCCCACCGGGCCGCCGTCGCATCCGACGACCGCCAGGGGCTGCTGAGTGCCCTGGACATCCTGGCGGTGTCGGCCGCGCCGCACGCGGTGGGGTCGACCGGTCGGACGGCCCTGCTGTTCACCGGTCAGGGCGCCCAACGGCCCGGGATGGGGCAAGAGTTGTGCGAGGCCTTCCCGGTCTTCTCGGCCGCCGTCGACGCCTTGTGCGAGCGCTTCGACCCGCATCTGGAGCGTCCGTTGCGCTCGGTTCTCTGGGGAGCAGACGAGGGCGCGCTGCTGGATCGTACGGACTTCGCCCAGGCGGCCCTGTTCGTGTTCGAGGTGGCCCTCTTCCGGTTACTGGAGTCCTGGGGCGTGCGGCCGGACTTCCTGGCCGGGCACTCCGTCGGAGAGCTGGCGGCGGCCCACACCGCGGGCGTCCTGTCCGAGCCTGACGCCGTCGAACTGGTGGCGGCCCGCGGCCGGTTGATGCGCCGACTGCCGGAGGGCGGCGCCATGGTGGCGCTGGACGCCACCGAGGCGGAGGTGAGCGGCGAGCTGACCGAGGGGGTCACGATCGCGGCCGTGAACGGCCCGCGCGCGGTCGTCGTCTCCGGTGAGGAGGGGCCCGTCCTCGCGCTCGCTGAGCGGTTCGCCGTACGGGGACGCCGCATCGCGCGGCTGCGCGTCAGCCACGCCTTCCACTCACCACTGATGGAACCGATGCTCGCCGAATTCGGCCGTGTCGCGGCCGGGTTGGCATACGACGAACCCCGCATCCCGGTGCTGTCGGGGCTGACCGGACGTCCGGCCACCGGGGACGAGCTGCGGTCGGCCGAGTACTGGGTACGGCACGCCCGCGAGGCCGTACGCTTCGGGGACGCCGTGCAGTGGCTTGCGCGCGAGGGGCGGGTGACGGCGTTCGCGGAGATCGGCCCGGACGCGCAGCTCACGGCCCAGGCCATGACAGGTCTGGCCACGGCCGATGAGGAACCGCTGTTCACCGCCGCCGCCCGCCGGAGCGCCACGGAGCCCGAACCGCGCACGCTGTTCAGCGCACTGGCTCAACTCCACGTCCATGGTGTGCCGGTGGACTGGCATCGGGTGTACGCGGACAGCGGCGCCCGGCGGGTCGACCTGCCGACGTACCCCTTCCAGCGGCAGCGCTACTGGCTGACCACGGGCACCGCGGAACCCGCGACCACGTCCGGCCATCCGCTGCTGACAGAGACGGTCAGCGTACCGGGCACGGAGCGCCTGCTGTGCAGTGGCCGACTGTCCGGCGCCGCCCAACCCTGGCTGTGCGACCACGTGGTGGGGGGACACGCCCTCGTGCCCGGCGCCGCGTTCGCCGACCTGGTGCTGCAGGCGGGCGACGCGTGCGGTCTCGACGTACTGGAGGATCTCGCCCTCCTGACCCCGCTGCCTCTGCCCGCCACCGAAGGGGAGCGCTTCCAACTCCAGGTGGCCGTCGGAGAACCGGACGGTGGCGGGCGCCGCACGGTGGACGTGTACTCCCGGCCCGAGCAGTCCGGCGCGCTGGGCGGCTGGACACACCACGCGACGGGGCGGCTCGGACCGGCCCTCGCGGGCGACCGGGGCCGTGCGGCCTCGCTCGCCGTGTGGCCGCCGCCGGACGCCACACCCGTGGATCTCACCGGCGCCTACGACCGGCTGGCAGCGACCGGTCACGCGTACGGGCCGGCGTTCCGAGGCGTCACCGCCCTGTGGCGGCGGGGCAACGAAGTGTTCGCCGAAGTCGGCCCGGTGCCCGGCACGGATGCCCGGCGGCACGCCCTCCATCCGGCGCTGCTCGACGCCGCCCTGCACGCCGGACTGCTCGCCGAGCCGCCCACCGGCCCGGCACGGTTGCCGTTCGCCTGGCAAGGCATGACGCTGTACGCCACGGGGGCAGCAGCGCTGCGCGCACGGATCACGACGACCGGCCCGGACACTGCTGCCGTGGACCTCGCCACGCCCACGGGCGCGCCGGTGGCCCGGCTGGAGTCGCTGACCACACGTCCGGTCCCGGATGTGGCTGCCGGGCCGGCCGGGGAGCTGTACCGACTGCGCTGGAGGGGTGTCCCCGCCGCCGACCAGGCGCCCGCCCTGGCAGTGACGGAACCCGACGACCTGGGCGTGGCCGAGGTGCTCGCGGCCGCGGACTCCTGTGCGGCGGCCGGGATGTCCTTGGCTGCCCGCGTCCCCGAGACGGTCGTGGCGTCCTGGTCCGCAGGCGTCCCCGAGACGGCCGTGGCGTCCTTGTCCGCCCTCTCAGCCGAGGACGCCGACCCTATCGACGCCACGCACGCCCTGGCGGTACGAGCCCTGGAGCTGTTGCGGACGCGACTCGCCGGTCCCGGTCGGCTGGTCGTCGTGACGCACGGTGCCACCTCCGCGACGCCCGACCTGCCCGCCGCGACAATCTGGGGGCTGCTGCGCTCCGCACAGGCGGAGTACCCCGGGCGCCTCACGCTCGTGGACGTGGACGGCCGACCCGATTCCCTACGGCTACTGCCTGCGGCCGTCGCCACAGATGAACCCCAACTCTCCATCCATGAGGGCCTGTTGAGTGTGCCCCGGCTGGCGCCCACGTCCGGGCCGGTGGCCGTCGGTTCCCTCGGCCGAGGAACCGTCCTGATCACCGGCGGCACCGGATCCCTGGGCGCACTGCTGGCCCGGCATCTGGTCACCCGTCACGGGGTCCGGCGCCTCGTGCTCATCGGTCGGCGTGGACCTCAGGCGCCGAGCGCGCAAGCGATGCGGGCCGAGCTGGAGCAAGCGGGCGCGCAGGTGGAGCTGGTGGCCTGCGACACCGCCGAGCGGAGCCAACTGGCCGCCGTCATCAAAGAATTCGGGCCCGACCTCAGCGCCGTGGTGCACACGGCCGGCGTCCTGGACGACGGCGTACTGGAGGCGATGACGCCCGATCGGCTGGTGACGGTGCTGCGACCGAAGGCTGACGCGGCATGGCATCTGCACGAGCTGACGAAGGAACTGCCCCTGTCGCACTTCGTGCTGTTCTCGTCGGCCGCCGGTCTGCTCGGCAACCCCGGCCAGGCCAATTACGCGGCGGCGAACTCCTTCCTGGACGCGCTCGCCCACCACCGCACCGCACTCGGGCTGCCCGCGCTGTCGCTGGCCTGGGGGCCGTGGGCGGACGAGGACGGGATGGCGGCCCGCACCGGCCGAGTCCACGGTGGCGCGGTGCGGGCGGTCTCCCCCGAGCAGGCTCTGGCGCTCTTCGACACCGCGCTGGGCAGCGGCGAGCCGGTCCTTGCCCCGCTGCCGCTGGACCGCTCGCCGGGGGCACTGGCCGCCGGGGCACCGGTGCCGCCACCATTGCGTGGGCTGCTGCGTCCCACCCGGCCGACGGCCTCGCCCGGGGCGTCGGCCGAGGGCGACGAGCCGGACGGCACCGCCGGGGTCTGGCGGGACCGGCTGGCGTCCCTGCCGGTGCCCGAGCGGGCGCCCGCCCTGCTGGAGCTGATCCGCTCCGAGGTCGCCGCGATCCTCGGCCACACCGACGCGAGCGCCGTCGACCGCGGCTTCCCCGAACTGGGCCTCGACTCACTGATGAGCGTGCTGCTGCGCAACCGGCTGAGCCTGTTGGCGGGCATACCGCTGGCGGCCACCGTCGCGTACGACTGGCCGAGCGCGGAGGCGCTCGCGGATCACGTGTACGGGGAGTTGAGCGAGGAGTTGTCCGAAGGGGTGGCTTCCGCGCCCAGGGAGAGTGATCGGGATCGGGTGCGCGCGCATCCAGTGCGGACCGGCGCGCCCGCTCAAGCGCAGTCCGTCGGCACCACTCCGTCGGAGACTGCCCGCACTACTCCGGCGGAGACCGTCCCCACCACTCCGTCAGAGACTGTCCGCACCACTCCGGCGGAGACCTTCCTGCCCGCTCAGGCCGAGACCGTCCTGCCCGCTCAAGCGCCGACCGTCCCGTCCACGTCGGCCTTGACCGCCAGTCCGGCGTCCTCGGCGCATGTGGCGTCCACTCAGGCCCGGAGTACTGCGGCCGCGTCCGCGCAAACCACCGGTCCGGCGGCCTCCACGACCGCCCCCTCCACACCAGCACCAACCGACCCGACCACCCCCACCCGGACCGCCAGTCCTGCGCCCTCGGCCAACGTCCTGGCTGCTCCCCTGCACTTCGCCCAGCCCGCTCCGGTGCGGTCTCCGTCGCCGGGCTCATCAAGTCCGCGCGGCCCCCGCGCAGGCCAGTCCCTGCCGGCCCTGTACCGCCGGGTCTGCGAGACGGGCGACGTCGTCTCGGCGATGCACTTGCTGGTGACGGCATCGCTCGGCGCGCCCTCCTTCGGCCCCGAAGACAGCGACCGGCACGCGGTGTCACCGTTGCGGCTGGCCACCGGCGCACGCGGCCCGGCGCTCGTCTGTGTGCCGGGCTTCGCCACGCACCTCGGCCGGCCCTGGCACGTGGGGCTCGCCCCCTGCTTCCACGGCGAGCGGGACGTCTTCGAGCTGCGGCACCCCGGGGTCGACCACGGGGACGCCGTGCCGCGGGATCTGGAGACGCTGACCGGGCTGCATGCCACGACAGTGCGGCGCCACCTCGGCGACCGTCCGTACGTCGTCGTGGGCCACTCCATGGGCGGTTCGGCCGCGCACGCAGTGACCACTCGTTTGGCGGCCGAGGGCGCTCCCCCGGCCGGGCTCGTCCTCGTGGACGCCTACCGCATCACCCCGGCCCGGGAGGCCGAACCGTCGCTGCTGGCCCTGCCCGCCCGGATCCCGCTGGCGGTGGGCGAGCGGTTCGACACCGCGGTGGACGACCTGACGCTGCTGTCGCTGGGCACGTACACCCGGATGTTCCGCGGCTGGCAGCCGGAACCGACCGAGGTTCCCACCCTGCTGGTGCGCGCCACGCAACCGCTGCCGCACATGCCGGAGCACTGGCCGTCGTGGTCGTCCTGGCCTGGACTCCATGACACGGTGGACGTGCCCGGCAGTCATCTGAGCGTGCTCGACGAACACGCCCAGACGACGGGCGAGGCAATCCGCGCATGGATCGAAGCGCTCGGCCGCCCGAAGGCCGACTGACGGCGGCCGACACACAGCAGACACGGCAGACCACGGCCACTGTGGGCAGGTCGCAAGGCGAGGGCCACGCGATGCAGCCGACCGTTCCCCTCCACCCCCACCAACCCGGTCACGCCATCGGGTGATGCGGAAAAGCGGGCGTCCGACTCCCCGGGGCAAAATGGGAGATGTGGGCGTCCGGCGTGTGTCAGTGGACCGCCTCGTGGAGCAGTCGTCGGGCCGCGGGCTGGTGGCGATTCCGCTCGCGCTGATCGTTGTGATCACCGTGGTGGACATCCGCTCCCCGACCGATGTCCACCTGGGGCCGTTGCTGGTCATCGCACCCGCGCTCACGGCCTCCTTCGCCGGGCCGCGGCTGACCGCTGCGGTGGGGGCTCTGGCGGTGGCTGCCCAGGTGTTCATCGCGATGCTCCACGGCGGGCTGATGACAACCAACCACATCGCGCAGATCATCGCTCTGTGTGTGCTCTCCTCACTGGTGGTTTTCGTCTGCCATGTGCAGGAGCGACGTGCTCGGGAGCTGAGCCGCGCGAGATCCGTCGCCGAGACGGCGCAGCGGGTCCTGCTGCGGCCGCCACCGCGCCGGATCGGACCTTTGCGCGTGGCCTGGCTGTATCTCGCCGCCGAGGACGAGACCCAGATCGGAGGCGACCTGTTCGCGATCGCCCGCGCCGCAGACGCCTCCACCCGGGTGATCATCGGAGACGTCCGCGGCAAGGGCCTGGCCTCCATCGGTGAGGCATCGGTGGTGCTGGGCGCCTTCCGAGAGGGTGCCCATAGGTACGCCACGTTGCGCGAGCTCACGGCGGCCCTGGAGGTCAGCGTGTGCCGCGATCTGGAGGACGTGGCCGACACCAAGGAGGACCCCGGCGAACACTTCATCACCGCGCTCGTCATCGACATCCCCGACGACGGCTCACAAGCCGAGTTGGTCAACTGCGGCCATCCACCGCCCCTGCTGCTGCACAATCACCAGGTCACCGCCCTGCAGGCCCGACACCCCATGCCCCCGCTGGGCATGTGCGCACTGCCCGCCGCCAGCCACCGCCCGGACTCGTTCACCTTCGAAACCGGCGACATCCTCCTGCTCTACACCGATGGTGTCATCGAAGCCCGCTCACCGGCAGGTGCCTTCTACCCTCTCGCCGAGCGGGTCGCCTCCTTCCCCACCTCCAGCCCCGACACGCTGCTGCACCACATCCACGACGACCTGCTCGCCCACGTCGGCGACCGACCCGCCGACGACGCCGCCCTCCTGATCATCGAGCGCACGGCCTCCCACCACCTCCATTTCACCCGCACCGTCGACGGCCACCACCGGCTCCACAGGAGACCCTCGCAGCCCACAGAACACTGATCCCCTACTCACCTCCCCACCCACAGAACGCGCACAGGGGAAGGTCCTCCGGTTACCGGAGGACCTTCCCCTGTGCGACCTTCGACCGGTCTATTCGACGGTGGCCCAGTTGAGCGTGCGCTCCACCGCCTTCTTCCAGCCGGCGTAGCCCTCCGCGCGCTGGTCCTCCGACCACTCGGGCTCCCAGCGCTTGGACTCCTGCCAGTGGGTGCGCAGTTCGTCGGTGTCCTGCCAGAAGCCGGTGGCCAGGCCCGCCGCGTAGGCGGCGCCGAGCGCGGTGGTCTCGGCCACGACCGGACGGCTGACCGGAACGCCGAGGACGTCGGCCTGAATCTGCATGCACAGGTCGTTCGCGGTCACGCCACCGTCGACCTTGAGCACGTCGAGGTGGACGCCGGAGTCCTGTTCCATGGCCTCGACGACGTCACGACTCTGATAGCAGATGGCTTCCAGGGTCGCCCGGGCCAGGTGGCCGTTGTCGTTGTACCGGGCGAGGCCGACGATCGCGCCGCGGGCGTCGGAGCGCCAGTACGGCGCGAACAGGCCGGAGAACGCGGGGACGAAGTACACGCCGCCGTTGTCCTCGACGGTGCGGGCCAGGGTCTCGCTGTCGGCCGCGTTCTTGATGATCTTCATCTGGTCGCGCAGCCACTGCACCGCGGAGCCGGTGACCGCGATGGAACCCTCCAGGGCGTAGATCGCCGGACTGTCACCGAACTGGTAGGCCACGGTGGTGAGCAGGCCGTTCTGCGAACGGACCAGCTCCGTGCCGGTGTTGAGCACCAGGAAGTTGCCGGTGCCGTAGGTGTTCTTGGCTTCGCCGGGCGCGTAGCAGACCTGTCCGACCGTGGCCGCCTGCTGGTCGCCGAGCACCCCGGCGATGGGGATGGCGGCCTGCAGTGGCCGGGTGGTGCGCGTCACCCCGTACGCCTCCGGGTGGGACGAGGGGTTGATGGTGGGCAGCATCCGCCGTGGGATGTTGAAGAAGCCCAGCAACTCGTCGTCCCAGTCGAGGGTTTCCAGGTCCATCAGCATGGTGCGGCTGGCGTTGGTCACATCGGTGGCGTGGATGCCGCCGTGCGGGCCGCCGGTCAGGTTCCACAGGACCCAGCAGTCCGTGTTGCCGAAGAGGGCGTGTCCCTGCTCCGCCGCCTCGCGGACGCCGTCGACGTTCTCCAGAATCCACTGGATCTTGCCGCCGGAGAAGTACGTCGCCGGCGGCAGCCCCGCCTTGCGGCGGATGACGTCGCCCTGGCCCGAGCGTTCCAGGGCCGCGGCGATGGAGTCGGTGCGCGTGTCCTGCCAGACGATGGCGTTGTAGTAGGGACGACCGTTGCGCGGATCCCAGACAACGGTGGTCTCACGCTGATTGGTGATGCCGATCGCCGCCAGGTCTTCCGGCGACAGGTTCCCGTGCCGCAGAGCGTTCTGCATCACGGAGTTGGTGCGCTCCCAGATCTCTACCGGGTCGTGCTCGACCCACCCGGAGCGCGGAAGGATCTGGGCATGCTCCAGCTGGTGCTTCGCCACCTCGTTGCCGGCGTGATCGAAGATCATGAAACGAGTGCTGGTGGTCCCCTGGTCCACCGCGCCCACGAAGTCCGCCATGGCGTGTCGCCTCTCTGGTGGGGGTCAGTCCTCGGGGGTGGGGACACGTCCGGGGGGCTCAGGCTCGGCCGTGGGCAGGAACCGACCGATGAAGATCTTGTACACGCCGGCGCCGAGCACACCGCCGATCAGCGGACCGACGATCGGCACCCAGTAATAGAGGTTCCCGTACTGATCTCGCCATGCTCCGCCGTACCCCGTGATGAAACTGGCCAGCCGGGGACCGAAGTCACGTGCCGGGTTGATCGCGTAGCCCGCAAGGGTGCCCCATGCCATGCCGATCCCCACAACGACCAGGCCGATGATGAACGGGGCCATGTTGGCGCCGGGAGGCGTGTTGAGCAGGTCCGTGATCGCCAGGATCAGGAGCAGCAGAATCGCCGTGCCGATGACCTGGTCGCGAAACGCGCCCCACTCGTGGACCGGCAGGTTCGTATTGCCGTTGGCGGGGAGCGTCGAGAACACGAACTGCGTCTTGAGGGTGTGTCCGGGGTCTGCCTTCGCCAGCGCCTCGGTGTAGTTCCAGCGCACGATGAGAGCCGCCACGAAGGCGCCGGCCGTCTGGGCCAGCACGTACGGCACGACCTTTTTCCAGGGGAACCCCTTGAACGTGGCCAGGGCGACGGTCACCGCGGGATTGAGATGCGCACCGCTCAGCCGGGCTGCGACGTAGACGCCCATGGTGACACCGATGCCCCACGCCCAGGCGATGCTGTCGTGGTTACCGAGGCCACCGGGTGGCGTTGTGAGCGCTCCACCTGCGACTACTTGGGCCACCACGCCCACGCCGAAGAGGATGAGAATCATGGTGCCGAGGAATTCGGCCGACACCTCGCCGATCAGCCCCAGCCTTTTGAGTCGCTCAGCCATGGAAGCCCGCTTTCCCGCCGGCTCAGGACCGGCCGTTGAGTGCCCGAGTCCTCCGGACATCAGCATAGGACGATCTAGAAACAACCGCACAAGAAACGAAATATCACTCTTTAGTGCGGTTGTATTCGACTAGAGCGGTTGCAGTCGACGAGCCGCAGGCGGAGGTCCCCCCGCCCGTGCGTACCTCGCATGCCGCCACAGCGTCGTTCCCGACTGGCCGGCCCGGCAGCGCCGCGGGCGTCAGACATCGGTGGGCAGGCCACTCACTTCCGCGATGCCGCGCAGCTCCTCATCCTGGCGGTGCCGTTCACCGATGAAATCGGCGATCTCCTGGCACCGGGCGGGATCGGCCGCGGTACCGGAATCCGTGACGACCCTGACGGGCCCGGTCTCCTCGGTCTCGATTTCGACGATCTGGTTGTCCATGCGCCCCGTGACGGCGACCGCGACGACGAGCGACGCCTCGTCGCGTACCTCCTGCGAGACGCTGTCCGCCTCCGCGCCTTCCAGACTCAGCTCGATCGGCCCCGCGCGCTGCTCCTGGATCGCTTGGAGTACGGGGTCGACCATGCGGCGCAGCAACGCGAAGTCCGCAGGGGCCATACGGAGGCGGAGCCGGTCGAGGTACAGGTCCACGGGCCGGCCTTCCGGCGAAAGCTCTGATTCGCTCATGGGATTCGACTTCCCCGATGTGGGCGACGTGATCGCATCTCTATCCAGAATGATGGGATTCCTTGCCCGCCGCCGCTCAGGGATCCCGGTAGGACTACGGGGGCGGACGCCGAAGGATCAAGGAGACGGACCCCGGCCCGGTAATCCATGGGAACCAATCCGCCAGGGCCCGCCAAGGACTAGGGGACAAACTCTCCCATAATCACCTGAGAGCGGAGATCCGTGATCTCTGCTGACCTCGACTCCAGACCCTCGAGCCGCACTGACCATACTGGGACACGCACGCCGCCGCCCTCAGATGCAAAGTGATCCATGTCGAAGTCCCGCACAGTCCGCACGACGGCCCCCGAAACCCTCTGGCTGACCGGCGGCCGCCACGCCGGGCCGGCCCCGCAAGAGGCCCTGCGGGAGCACCTGCGCAAGCTCAAGGCCGACGAGACGATCCACGACTTCCTGGAGACGGAGAACTCCACGGAAGCCGACGGCCACGTCTTCGAGGCCCGGTGGCTCGTCGACGATGCCGTCACGGTGCGGGCCCGGCTCGCCACCGACGGGCGCGACCACGTGGACGCAGAGCGGCGCTGGACTCTGGCGGCCGAGGCGGAGCGACCCTGGGACCCCGCATGGCCCTCCCCCGTGACCATGTTCTGGCCCGAGGAGAGCGAGATCCCCTGGGCCCACGACATCGTCGGCGGCCTCCGTCTGCAGGACATCAACCCGCTGCCACAGGACGACAAGGCCCTGCGGCGGCTGCTCAAGGACGCCGCGCGAAACAGCTGGAGCATCAACGTCGTCGTCCACGAGGCGATGACTCCCGACCAACGCGGTCGCCTGCCGCTGGCGCGCCTGCTACCGCCCGGGCTGCGGCACCGCGTCGTGGAACACCGGGCCGCGCCTGAGCAACTCCAGGCCGTCAACTGGGCGCTGTACGACCTGGGCGTCCGCGTACCCCGGGGCGGCGCCGTGATTCTGCCCGGCACTCCTGCCCGCCCGGGGTACGAGGAGCAGGACTTCACCGTGCGCAGCGTGTTCCTCGACGGCTCGGAGCCGAGGGAACTCCTGGACAAGGTCGAACGATACGCCGCGCTGCCCTGGCCTCTGCCGGAAGCAGCGGAAGCAGCGGAAGCAGCGTTCACCGCTCTCCGGCAGAACTGGCATCTGCTGACCCTCGAGGAAGAACTCGCCCACGCACGCGCGCTCGTGAGTGCCTACGCCGAAGCACTCGACGCCATGACCGAGTCGCGCGACCGGTACCGCGAGGCGGCCGACCTCGCCCACGCCGCGTTGGCCGAGATCAAGGAATTCCAGGGCACGGATTCCCCCGCACGCGAGGAGTCCCCTCAGCACGACGGGCACTCGCTGCACCCACTGACGAAGACGTTTCAGCGGGTCGCGGACAGCCTGAGACCACGGTCGAAGTGATCCCGAGGCTCAGCCGATTGGGCACATGGCACTCGGCCGGGGCAGGAACTGGTCGGCGCGGTCGCCACCCACGCAGGCCGGCCTCGGAACCGTGATGCTGCCGGGCCGGCCCCGCCCGGGTTCGGGCGGGGCCGGCCTTTGGCATCAGGTCGTCCTCGGGGCTACCCGGACGCCGTCCCGTGAGATGCCCTGGACGGTGCCGGAGCGTAGCCGGTGGGGCGGGTCGTGAAGACTCCCCGGCCCTGGGTCCGGCTGCGCAACCGCGTCGCGTAGCCGAACAGTTCGGCCAGCGGCACGGTGGCCGTGATCACCGTCGTGCCCGCTCGCGCGAGCGAGCCGGAGACCCGGCCGCGCCGTGCCGCCAGGTCGCCGAGCACTGCGCCCACGGCGTCGTCGGGCACCGTGACGGTGACTTCGACGACCGGTTCCAGGAGCCCCATCGCACCGGCGCGCAGTGCCGCTCGGAGCCCCAGTCGGCCAGCCGTGCGGAACGCCATCTCCGAAGAGTCCTTCGGATGGGTCGCCCCATCGGTCAGCGTGACGCGCAGCCCGGTCACCGGGTGACCGCCGAGCGGTCCCTCGGCGAGCGCGTCCCGGCAACCGGCCTCCACCGCGCGGACGTACTCCTGCGGTACCCGGCCACCGACAACGCTCGAGCGGAACTCGAAGCCCATCGCGCTCCCCTCGACGCCGCTCGGGTCGGCCTCCAGCGGCTCCACATCGAGAACGACATGGGCGAACTGACCGGCGCCCCCGTCCTGCTTGACGTGCCGGTACACCAGCCCCGACACCCCTCGCGTCACCGTCTCCCGGTAGGCCACCCTCGGCCGACCGACGGCGACCTCCAGCCCCTGGGCACGACGGATCTTCTCGACCGCCACTTCCAAGTGCAGCTCGCCCATGCCCGACAGCACGGTCTGACCGGTCTCGGGATCCGTCCGGACCGTCAGCGAAGGATCCTCCTCTCGCAGACGTGCCAATGCCGACACCAGGCGGTCGGTATCGATGCTGCGGCGGGCCTCGACGGCCACGGAGACGACCGGATCGGCGACGACCGGCGGTTCGAGCAGCAAGGGAGCCTCGGGTGCGCACAGGGTCGCCCCGGCACGAGCGGACTTCGGGCCCACCAGCGCGACGATGTCACCGGCCACCGCCCGGTCCAGCTCCGCGTACCGGTCGGCCTGGACCCGCAGAATCCGGCTGATGCGCTCCGTGCGCCGCGCGCCCACGTCCCACACCGCCTCTCCCTTGTCGATCGTTCCCGAGTACACCCGTACATACGTCAGCCGCCCGGTGGCGGTCGCGTTCACCTTGAACACCAGACCGGCGAACGGTGCCTCTGCGTCGGCGAGCCGTTCCTGCGCCGCGCCGCTCCCGGTGCCGCGCACGGCGGGTACGTCGAGCGGCGAGGGCAGGTAGGCCACGACAGCCTCCAGCAGCGGCTCGATCCCGCGGTTGCGGTAGGCCGAGCCGCACAGCACCACCACGCCCTCACCGGTACGGGTCAGGTCGCGCAGCGCGGAGGTCAGCGTCGCCGCGGAGACCGCGGAGCGGGCGCAGAACTCCTCCAGCGCGACCGGGTGGAGTTCCGCCACCGCCTCCTCCAGCAGCCCGCGCCGCCGGTGCGCTTCTTCCCGCAAGGCTTCCGGCACCGGGCCCTCCTCGACCGTGTCGCTGCCGTCCACCCAGACCAACGACCGCATACGCAGCAGATCCACCACCCCGGTGAAGCCGTCCTCGGTGCCGATCGGCAACTGGACGACCAGCGGGGCCGGGTGCAGCCGCTCCCGGATCGACTCGACCGCGGTGTCGAGGTCGGCACCGGCGCGGTCCAGCTTGTTGACGAAGGCGATCCTCGGCACCCCGTGCCGGTCGGCCCGCCGCCACACCGACTCGCTCTGCGGCTCTACGCCGGCCACCGCGTCGAACACCGCGATCGCACCGTCGAGGACCCGCAGCGAGCGCTCCACCTCGTCGGAGAAGTCGACATGGCCCGGCGTGTCGATCAGGTTGATCCGGTGGCCGTCCCAGGCGCAGCTCACAGCCGCGGCGAAAATGGTGATCCCACGATCGCGCTCCTGGGAGTCGAAGTCGGTGACGGTGGTGCCGTCGTGGACCTCACCACGCTTGTGCGTGGTCCCGCTGAGGTACAGGATCCGCTCGGTGACGGTGGTCTTGCCGGCGTCGACGTGGGCGAGGATGCCCAGGTTGCGGACGGCGGTCAGCGAACTGGTGAGGTGACGGTGCAGGTCGGTACGCACGGCCCATGGCCTTTCGGGTGATACGGAACGGGCAGCGCAATTCCCGGACGAAAGACCTGTGTTCAGGCAGCGGGGCGGCCTCTTGAGCAGCGCACGGCATCGCGACGCGCGCATACGGCCGAGTCGATGCCGAGCAGGCAGAGGTCAGGATTTCGTCACGGGCATCCGGTTCCGGCCGCGCAGCCGGCACCGGGCGTACGAAGACACGAGGATCACCTCGTAGCGCGACGGGGGAACGACGACAGCGGTGCGGTAACGCACGGCCCGGCTCCCCTCACTCGTGATGGCGCGCGCTGCGATGTCGTTGCGCCGCGCGGTTCGTGCCGAGTGTAGGGAATCCCGCGCGGGCGGGGCATCGCATTTTCCTCCCGGGCCCCGGCTGCGGCGTCGTTCCTCCTTGCCCACGCGGACACGCCCCAGCAAGCAGTGATCCCACGGCAGTTGAAGCAGCAGTACGCGGGTGACGTGAGGCAACCCGTCGGGCTCGGCTGCCGTCCTCGTGGGACGGGGAGTGCTCCGGGATGACTCCGGGGCGCACGGGGAGCATGCCGACCGAAGGAGAAGAACCTTGATCCGAGTCCGGCGAATAGGGATCGCCGCGGCTGCGTTGTTAGCAGTGGTCGCAGGATCGCCAGGATTAGCCCATGCCCGACCGGTGACAGCCGGACCGGCGCCGTCCGCACCGGTCGCGGATTCCGGCGGAGAACTTCCGGCGGGCTGGCGGATCACCGGAGAGGGGGCCGCGAGACAACTCCTCTGGCGTGCGGACGATCCGGTGCCCGTGAGCGACTCCGGCGTCGAGTTCTACGCCGGCGACCGTTTCCTGGGCCGGCCGGTCGGCGGGCACGACGGCCGTACGTTCCGACTCGCGCTGCACGGCGCCCGGCTCGGGGAGTTGTCCGACCTTCGGGCCCTGACCGGTCAACGCCGTCTCGACGCGGCAGCAGCCGACGAGGACCGGCCGAACCGACGCCCCGGGGTCACGGCCCAGCCGCCAACTCCGCTTCCGGCCAACGCGGTTGACCCCGGAAAGCCGGGCTCGTATCGGACCATCAGCGGCGAGTACACGCTCAACTCGGTGCGACTGCCCGGGTTCTCCGCACCCGTGGAGATGCGCGCGGTCGTGGTCGCGCCCACCAACGCCTCGGGCCACCGCCCGCTGGCGCTGTTCCTGCACGGCCGTCACGCCACCTGCTTCACGGGCCACGGCGACGACGTGACCGGCGAGTGGCCCTGCGCCACGGGTTCAAAATCGATACCCAGTTACCGAGGCTATCTGCGCGACCAGAAACTGCTGGCCTCGCAGGGATATGTGACCGTGTCCATCTCCGCCAACGGCATCAACGGCCAGGACTACGCCGCGGAGGACGGCGGCGCACAGGCTCGGTCGTCGTTGGTGCGGCAGCACCTGGCCCGCTGGGCGGACTGGGCAGCGCACCCCGCCTCGGCGCCCCGGATCGTACGGGCCTCGGCTCCGGCCGACCTCTCGCGCGTCCTGCTCGTCGGCCACTCACGAGGCGGCGAAGGTGTGAACCGGGCCGCCATGGACAGCCTGTACGCCCCGCCCGCCGACCAGGACGGCTACCGAGGCCCGGTCCGCTGGCACATCCGCGGCACCGTCCTCATCGGCCCGACCGTCTTCGGGCAGAACCCGACTCCCGACGTACCGTCGATGACGATCCTGCCCGGCTGCGACGGCGACGTGTCCGATCTGCAGGGCGAGATGTACGTGGACGGCACACGCGGTGTCAGCCGCGGCGCCGCCCTGCACAGCGCCGTGTACGTGATCGGCGCCAACCACAACTTCTTCAACAGCGAGTGGACTCCGGGGCAGGCCCAGGCGCCGGCGGAGGACGACTTCTGGGCCGGGGACCAGCCGGACCGGGTGTGCTCGCCGGGCACCGCGACCCGGCTCACGGCCCACCAGCAACAGGCCGCCGGTGCGACGTACATCGCCGCCGCGGCGCGGCTGTTCGTCGCGGGCGACGACCGGGTACGCCCGCTGCTGGACGGCTCGAACCGGCGCGCGCCCTCGGCCGACCCCGCGCGGGTGCTCACCCACGCGGTCGGCGCACACCGGACGCCGGCGTTCCTGCCGGACGACTCGGTCGCCGTGGACGGCGGCCGGCTGTGCGCGGAGGTGGACACCGACGCGGCCGCGGCCTGCCTGAGCTCCGACGCGCGAGGCGTCTCGCCGCACTTCGCCCAGTGGGAGACCTCGAAGGAGCCGGGCCGGCGCGCCGTCGCGCTGCGCTGGACGGCTCCCGGCTCCGCGGCGCGCGTACGGCCGACGCGGGCCGTCTCCGTCGACGGCGCCGAGGCCCTGGCACTGCGCATCATCGTGCCGCCGAACAGCAAGAACACGCAGCTCGACGTGACCCTCGCCGACGCTTCCGGCCGCCGGGCCACCCTGGGGCGCGTCCACCTCGACGGTCTGCCCGGAACCGACCGCACCGCCTCCTTCTGGGGTCAGGAGGTCCGCGTCCCGCTGGCCGCCGCCGCCCGCGCCGGACTCGACCTGCACCGAGTGGCGACCCTGGAACTGACCCCACGCAGCCGTTCCGGACAGGCCTGGCTGATGGACGCCTGGGGCTGGCGCCCCGGCATGGCGCCGGTCCGACCCGCCGTGCTGCCCCGTGTCGACATCGGCCGGCTGACGGTCAAGGAGGGCGACTCCGGCGTCCGGACCTACCACGTGCCGGTGCGGGTCTCCGGGCACGGCAGCGGCACCGTCCGCCTCTTCGTCGCCGATCCGGCAACGGACCAGGCCACAGTGCGTGAGGTGACGGTGCGGCCCGGGAGTCAGAGCATCGACGTGCCGGTCAAGGTGCGAGGCAATACCCGTTTCGGATACGACATCTCGCACGACGTCTTCGTGAAGGCGGTCCACGGCGCGGTGGTCGGCGCCCATCGTGGCGGCGTCACGGTGCGGAACGACGATCCGATGCCCACCATCGAGGTGACGCCGGTCGCCGACCAGGTCACCGAAGGCCAGAGCCTGACCTGGCGGGTGTCCCTCTCCGCCGTGGCAGACACGGACATCGAGGCCTACTTCAGCGTCCTGCCGGTCACCGGCGGCGCCGAACTGTCCACCACGGATGTCGACCCCCAGTGGCTGCTGGAGAACTCCGGCGAGTCGCCGCAGCCGTCGCGGCCTCTTTCCACGGTGCGGGGACTCTCCCTCTACGCCACCGTCCCCGCCGGCCGGTCGAACGCCCAGGTGACCATCCCCACCGTCACGGACGCCCTGACCGAGCCGGAGGAGGCGGTGCGTCTCCAGGAGACCGTCTACGACGAATCGGGTGAGCCGCACGACGGTCCGGTCATCACCGGAAAGGTCCGCGACGCTTCGTAACTCCGCCCGCCCCTGCGCCGACCGGTCCCGTGTGAAGGACCCGGTCGGCGCCCTACCGGGCAATGTCGTCGATCGAGGAGCAGCCGCTGGGTGTCGTACCGTCGTCGTTGACTACGCTCAGCACGGACCTGCCTTCCCGGCCGGCGCTGCGAACACCGCTCCTGCTCGGTGACCTGTCGATCAGTCACCCGGGAACGGGAGCGTCGGGGACTGATCGCCGGGCGGCCCGAGTCGGCATGCGGTGGCCGTGCGGTTGCTGTTTGCTGTTTGCTGTTTGATGGGATGGATCGCGCACTTCTTCCGAAGGACGATTCATGGTGGACAGGCACCAACCAGGTTCAGGAACTCCTGGGGCCGCTCGATCTTGCGAACGGTCCGCCCGGCGTAGCGGATCCCGAACTCCAGCGCGTCGCGCTGCCCGGGCGTCAGCAACTCCCCCACACTCCTTGCCAGTTCCTCGTCATCGCGTAGCGTCCGGCGGCACGCGGCTCATGAGGCGACGGTATCGCCACCGGATCACACCGCCGTACGGTCGCCGCCCGGCCGCCGGAAGACCATCCCGGTTCGACGCCCGCTGATCGCCTGCGACAATTCAACCAGCGCTGCTGTTCGGCCGAACGTGCCGCGGACGACGGAGGAGCCTGTGCCACTGCCCTCGAACCCCTTGCGGAAGCTGGGATTCCTGACCATCGGGCTGTTCGACCAGAACAACCCCGGCCGCGGCCATGAATCGACACTCGAGATCATCGAATTGGGTGAACGGCTGGGGTTCGACAGCGCGTGGGTGCGCCACCGTCATCTCCAGTACGGCATCTCGTCGCCGGTCGCCGTCCTGGCGGCGGCCTCCCAGCGCACCAGCCGTATCGAACTGGGCACCGCGGTCATCCCGGTCGGATGGGAGAACCCGCTGCGGCTCGCCGAAGACCTGGCCACCGTCGACGTGCTGTCCTCGGGCCGCCTCAATCCGGGTGTCAGCGTCGGCCCGCCGATGCACTACGAGCAGGTCAAGCACGCCCTGTATCCCGACACCGCCGACGCCGAGGACTTCGGATACGACCGCGTGGCACGGCTGCTGGACTTCGTACGCGGCAAAGCGGCCACCGATTTCAGCGGGATCGAGGGCTTCGAGGTGTTCTCCGACCGCGTCCAGCCGCACTCCCCCGGACTGGGCCGCCGTATGTGGTACGGAGGCGGAAGCCTGCGGTCCGCGCAGTGGGCCGGAGAGCACGGCATGAACTTCCTGACCAGCAGCGTCGTGAAGGCGGAGCAGTCCGAGGACTTCGCCGATGTCCAGCTCTCCCACGTACGGACCTTCCGTGCCCACCATCCCGACGGCGAGCGCGCCCGTGTCTCCCAGGGACTCGTCGTGATCCCCACGGACAGCGCCACGCCCGAGCAACGGGCGAAGTACGAGGAGTACGCCCGCAATCGGCTGCCGCGTACCGCCACGCCTCAGGGCCCGGGGCGCCTGATGTTCGCGCCCGATCTCGTCGGAACCTCGGACCTGATCGCCGAACAGCTCTACTCCCACGTGGCGTTCCGGGAAATCGACGAGGTCGCGTTCGCGTTGCCCTTCACCTTCGACCACGCAGACTACGTCCAGATCCTCACCGACATCGCCACCCGGCTCGGCCCGGCACTCGGCTGGCTACCGGCCGCCTGATCGCCCGTGTCGCTCAAGGCCGCCAGCGGGGCGCTTCATCGTCGGGCGTGTCCGGGCTCGCGAAATGGAAGGGGACCAGGAGATGCGCGGCCAGAGCCCTGCCCGCTCTGTCGGCCGCGGCCGCTGACGGGTGGAGCGGGCCGGGACCCTCGTCACCCAAGTACCTGACAGCCGTGCTCCGGTAGATGGTCGCCAGCGGTTGTTCCCCCGCGGAGTCAGCGGTGACGGCCACGAGGGCGACGAACCAGTCGTGGACGGTGTCGCCGTCCCACAGGGCCTCGATCGCCACGACGCGGCCGGGGGCGCCGGCAGCACGGGCGGCCAGGGAGTCCACATCGAGCGGGCTGTCGGGGGTGCGGGCGATCCTGTCGCCGTGGTGGAGGTACCGGTCGTGGACGACGCGTTGGGCGTCGATCAGCCCCAGACCGCGGGAGCGGCCGGCTTCGAAGACGACGCGGACCGCCTGAAGATGGGCGTCCTGGAGGACATAACCGTCGGCCTGTTCCCGGATGCCGGCCGGCAGCAGTTCCCACCACTCGCCCGTGGTGATGTCAGTCATCCGCAGTGCCCTGTCTCGTGTCGCCGTGCGGCGGCGTCGTGCCGCGTCGGTTGTGGAAGGTGCGCCGCAGGTCGTCGACCCAGGCGTCCGGGGTTTCCCAGGGAATGAAGTGGCCGCCGCTGTCGTGGGCGGTGAGGTTGACGTGGTTGTACCAGTCGGCGCGGTCACTGGCGAGCCAGTTCTGCAGTCGCTGTTCGGTGTTGGTGACGCCGGGTGGGTTCTCGTAGCCGACGAAGGTGATGCCGGTGGGTGCCTCGACAACCGGGCGTCGGTCGTGCGAGGGGGTCCAGGGATAGCGGTTGGCGTTGGCGTAGTAGCGCATCGAGGTTCCGATGGCGTTGTTCACCCAGAAGATCGTCGCGTGGGTGAGGAGGTCGTCCTTGGAGAAGACGCTCTCCACGTCGCCGTGATGGTCGCTCCACTTCGCCCAGCGTTCCAGGATCCAGGCGAGCAGCCCGACCGGTGAGTCGGAGAGCCCGTGGGCGAGGGTGCTCGGGGCGAGGACGTGGGCGGCCAGGTGGACGGCGAAGCGCCGCTCGAAGGCGACCAGTTGCCGGTGTACGGGCTCGGGCAGGCCCTCGGGAATCGGTTGCCCACCGCTGAGGTCCCAGGCCCGGTCGCCGTTGAACAGGGTGAGCTTCAGGCCGGAGCCGATGTGGATGCCGTGCAGTTCGTCGGCGTACTTGTGACCGAGCTGGCCCGTGACGAGGGCGCCGACATCGCACCCGCCGGCGGCGTACTTCTCGTAGCCGAGCGTGCCGGTCATCAGGGTGTGCCAGAGGTCGGCGACCTTCCAGAAGTTCATGTCGGGGTGGTCCGGCAGCGGGGTGGAGAAGCCGAAGCCGGGCAGGGACGGGACGATGACTTCGAAGGCGTCGGCCGGGTCGCCGCCGAACGCGACAGGGTCGGCGAGCGGGTCGACGACCTTGGACCAGTGCCAGAACGTCCACGGCCAGCCGTGCGTGAGGATGAGCGGCGTGGGGTCGGGGCCGACGCCCGGCCTGCGCATGAAGTGGACCGGAACGCCCTGGACGGTCACCTTGTAGTGCTCGTAGGCGTTGATCGCGGCTTCGGCCTTGCGCCAGTCGTAGTGATGGAGCCAGTGGTCGGCGAGCTCCTGGAGGTAGCGACGGCTGACGCCGTAGTGCCAGTCGTCGTTACCTGCGTCGTCGGGCCATCGCGTGAGCCGCAGCCGCACCTTGAGGTCGTCGAGCACCGCGTCGGGGACGTGGAGGGGCGCCGGTTCCAGCGGGAAGCGCGCTGTGGCTGCCATGCGGTTCCTTCCGAGACAGGGAGAAGCGGCGGCGCCGGCGATCAGCGCTCGGTGTCCCTGAGCGCGGCCATGCGTGCCAGCGCGGGCAGGGCGGCGCCGATCGCGTGGCGTTCCTCGGGGGTCAGGGCTTCGAGCAGCTGCGAGAACCGCCGGACGCGGTCCTGCTGCCGGCTCCTCCCCGTCGGAGACGGCGTGGCGGTCAGTCCTTGAGACGATCGATCTGGCGGATCTTGTTGGTCGCGTCCAGGGCGGCGACCTTGTAGGACTCGGCGAGCGTCGGGTAGTTGAACACGGCGTCGACCAGGTAGTCGACCGTGCCGCCGCAGCCGATGACGGACTGGCCGATGTGGATGAGTTCGGTGGCACCGGTGCCGAAGCAGTGGACGCCGAGCAGCTTGCGGTCCTCAGGGGAGACCAGCAGCTTGAGCATGCCGTGCGAGTCGCCGATGATCTGGCCCCTGGCCAGTTCGCGGTAGCGGGAGATGCCGACCTCGAACGGCACGCAGTCTTCGGTGAGTTGGTCTTCGGTCCGCCCGATGAAGCTGATCTCCGGGATGGTGTAGATGCCGATCGGCTGCAGGTCGTGCATCCGGTTCACCGGCTCGCCGCAGGCGTGGTACGCCGCCGTACGCCCCTGCTCCATCGACGTCGCCGCCAGTGCGGGGAAGCCGATGACGTCGCCGACGGCGTAGATGTGCGGCACCTCGGTGCGGTAGTGCTCGTCGACCGTGATACGTCCACGCCGGTCGGCGGACAGGCCCGCCTTGTCCAGGTCGAGTTCGTCGGTGAGACCCTGTCGGCCCGCCGAGTACATCACGGCGTCCGCGGGGATCTTCTTGCCGCTCTCCAGGATGGTGAGGGTGCCTCGGGGGTGCCGTTCGACCGCGGCCACGGTCTCCCCGAACCGGAAGGTGACGGCCAGATCCCGCAGGTGGTACTTCAGCGACTCGATCACTTCGACGTCACAGAAGTCGAGCATCCCGGGCCGCTTCTCGACCACCGTGATCTTGCTGCCGAGAGCGGCGAACATGGAGGCGTACTCCATGCCGATCACACCGGCCCCGACGATGACCATGGAACGCGGCACCTGCTCCAGGTTCAGTACGTTGTCCGAGTCCATGATCGTCCGTCCGTCGAACTCGACGGTCGTGGGCCTGGCCGGCCGGGTGCCGGTGGCGATGACGATGTGCTCGGCGCTCAACTGCCGTTCGTCGCCGTTCACTTCGCGCAGGGCGATGGTGTGAGCATCCACGAAGCGACCGGTGCCCGCGAAGAGAGAGACGTGATTGCGCGACAACTGACTGCGGATGACATCGACCTCACGGCTGACCACGTGCTCGGTGCGCGCGGTCAGATCGGCGACGGTGATGTCGTCCTTGAGGCGGTAACTCTGGCCGTACAGATCCCGTTGGGTGAGACCGGTGAGATACAGGACCGCCTCACGCAGGGTCTTGGAAGGGATGGTGCCGGTGTGGATGGAGACCCCACCGACCATGTCGGGGCGGTCGATGACGGCGACCCGACGGCCGAGCTTGGCCGCAGCAATGGCGGCTTTCTGGCCGCCCGGGCCGGATCCGATGACGAGCATGTCGAAGTCGGGCACCCTCCGGAGTCTGTCAGCCCGAGGCCTTCCCTCGAAAGGGTGAACCGGGGATCTTTCGCGATGCGTGGAAGCAGCTCCCGTTCCAAGACGTCGGCCCGGGGGTCTCGTTGAGGGGCATCGATCGAGCCGCGGTGTCCGACCCTGGTCGCCTGCCGTACGGGGTGGCGGTGGCATCATCGGGTGGGAGCGGCGTATCGCACGTACTCGTGGCGGGGAGCGGCGTATCGCACGCGGTCGCCAGGTTCGATGCGAACTCGGCGACAGCCAACGGTCGTTCGCCGAGCGCGGTCAGATCTCCCGGAGGCTTTGATGCAGATTGCTTCGTTGCCGTACGTCGATGAGCACGCGACGGTCATCGCGGCGGGGGCCGACGATGTCTGGCGCACTCTGGGCGAAACGCTCGATCGATCCTTCTCACGCCCTGGCGCCGCCGGCTACGCGAGGCTGGTGGGTTCCGCCCCCTGCGCGGCGTCCGGGCCGAGGCCGCTCGCCGAGGGCTCGACGATTCCCGGTTTTCGGGTGGTGGCCGCGGTCCCGGGGCGAGAGCTGGTCCTCAAGGGGAGCCATCGTTTCTCGTCCTACGCCCTGATCTTCCGCCTCGAACAGGTCGGTCCGGGCCGATCTCGGTTGCGGGCGGAGACCCGGGCCGCCTTTCCCGGCCTGGCCGGCGGCCTCTATCGACGTCTCGTGATCGGGACGGGCGGGCATCTGGTGGGCATGCGGCGCCTGCTCTCAGCGATTCGCCGGCTGTCCGAGTGATGCCCGGGCGACGGTCGCGGGCCTCGGCTGAGGCATCGGAACGGCCCTTGGCTGCAGGATCCGAAGCAACGGTTCCTGAAACGGAATCCGAGCGGTGGGCGAGCTGCCCGGGAATCGTGTACGGCTGTCGCCCGTGTGGGCTACATTCGGGAATCCTCGACACCGGCGGCTCTGGGTGAAGCCACGTTGAGGAGAATTCCGGAGCGGCGAATGCACCAGTCCGAACTTTCTCCACCGGCCACCGCACTGATGCAGGGGGGACTCGCCGACAGTCTCTTCGACGCGGCTCGCCACACACCTGACCTTCCGCAGATCGCGCGCCGCCCCGCCGCCTCCACGATGGCTTGGACGCCGGTGACCGCCGCCGAGCTGTGGGGCGAGGTGGTCGATCTGGCGCGCGGGCTGGTCACGTCCGGCATCCGCCCCGGTGACAGGGTGGCCATCATGGCGCGTACCCGCTACGAGTGGACGGTGCTCTGCTATGCGCTGTGGTCGGTGGGCGCCGAGATCGTTCCGATCTATCCGACCTCCTCGCACGAGCAGGTCGCGTGGATTCTGAAGGACGCGCACTGTGTCGCCGTGGTGGTCGAGGACGAACAGGGTGTCATGACGGTCGGCTCCGCGTGTGCCGCGCTTCCGTTCCTGCGCCACGTCTGGCAGTTGGACACCGGGGCGCTGGCGCACCTCGTCGAGCGGGGCCGGGCGATTCCGGCGACGACGGTGGACTCGCTCCGCCGGATCGTGCTGCCCGACTCGACCGCGGTCATCGCCTACACGTCCGGCACGACGGGATCGCCCAGGGGCTGCGCCCTGACGCATCGCAGCCTGGCGAGCCCCTGCGACACGCTGATCGCAGGCTGGCGACACATGGCGGCTCCGCCGGGAGAACAGCCGGCCATCCTCGCGTTTCTCCCTTTCTCCCATGTGTACGGCCTGATGATCCAAGGGCTCTGTCTGCGGGGCGGCATCCTGATGGGGCACGAACCCGACCTGCGCGACGACGCGCTCTCGGCGGCCCTGTTGTCCTTCCGGCCGACCTACCTGTACGCCGTTCCGTTCGTCTTCGAGAAGATCTACAAGAACTTCCTGCGGGCGGCCCAGCAGACGGGCCGTGGCACGCTGTTCGAGCGCGCCGCCCGCACCGCGCAGGATTTCGCCCTGGCCGAAGAACGTCACCGGCTGGGCAGGGGCCCGGGTCCCGGCTTCGATCTGCGGCTGCAGCATTCCCTCTACGAGAAGACGGTGTACAAGAAGCTGCGAGCCGCACTGGGCGGACGGGTGTGCGGCGCCGTGTCGGGCGGCTCACCGCTGAATCGTGAACTCGCCCTCTTCTACGCCGGAATCGGAATCCTCGTGCACGACGGATACGGGCTCACGGAGACCAGCGGAGGCGTCACCGCGCAGCCTGTGGGACGCGAGAAGTTCGGAACGGTCGGACGCGCGTTGCCGGGTACGGACATCCATGTGGCCGACGACGGGGAGATTTTCGTGTCGGGGCCTTCGGTGTTCCAGGGATACATCAACGACGCACCCGCCACTCAGGCGTCGTTCCTGGACGGCTGGCTGGCCACGGGCGACATCGGGCGCCTGGACTCCGAGGGATATCTGACCATCACCGGCCGCAAGAAGGACATCATCATCACGAGCGGCGGAAAGAGTGTGGCTCCCGCGGCTCTTGAGGAACGTCTGCGTGTCCACCCCCTCATCCACCAAGCAGTGGTGGTGGGTGACGATCGCCCGTGTGTAGGGGCCCTCATCACGCTGGATCCCGAATTCGTCGCGCACTGGCGCGCGTCCCGGACCAAGGGTGAAACCCCGGTCCGGGACGCGCGCGAGGAGAACGAATTGCGGGAGGAGGTCAGACGCGCGGTCGGCGCGGCCAACAGCACTGTGTCCCGCTCGGAATCCATCCGGGTGTTCCGGGTGCTCCCGGAGCCCTTCGATCTGGCCAATGGACTGCTGACGCCCTCGATGAAGTTGCGCCGGGACGCCATCGTCCGGCGGTTCGCCGCCGAGATCGAGGCGATGTATCAGACGTCGTCGCGGGTCCCGCGGGAGTACTCGAGCAGTGAGCCCTCCATCTGGGAGGACTCGGACAACGTATTCCGGTGAACCGGTCGTGTGCCGCCACGGCGCGGGACGTACGTGCCTCCCAGGAGGGACCTCAGAGGTGTGACGCGGCTCCTGGCTTCCGGCTGCTTGATGGTGGTGTTCATGCGTACACCTTGCGCGGAACGAGCCGGGGCAACCAGATCCCTGCCGTGAGCAGGACCGCTGGTCCTGGTACCGGCGCCACCACGGTCGGCGGGAATACGCCGGTCCCGGGTCAGTCGGCCTCGGCGGCAGGAGAGACGTGAGCCGTGGTGCAGGGTAGCCGCAGGGTGAAGACCGAGCCGGCATCGGGTTCGCTGGTCACCGTGACGGTCCCGCCGTGGGCGGCGACCAGTTGGCGGACGATGGGAAGGCCCAGGCCACTGCCGCCGGTACGTCGGCTGCGGGACTTCTCGGCCCGCCAGAACCGGTCGAAGACGCTGGGCAGGTCCTCCGGGGCGATACCGGTACCGGTGTCGGCCACTTCGAAGACCACCTGACCGTCCCGGCCACGGACGGAGAGGGTGATCGTGCCGTCGGCCGGGGTGTGGCGTATCGCGTTGGACACCAGATTGCCGAGCGCCTGCCGCATCCGCACCGGGTCCGCGTCGAGCCACGGCGTGCCGTACGCCGAGGTGAGCAGGCGGATGCCGGCCGCCTCAGCCCCCACACGGTGTGCCGCGGCGACCTGTTCGAGCAGTTCGTCGGCGCGGACCTCCTCGCGGTGCAGCCTGAGGGCGCCCGCGTCGGCGGCCGCGAGGTCCTGGAGGTCGTCGATGACACGCTGGAGGACCACCGCCTCCTCGTGCAGGGAGGCGAGCAGTTCCGGGTCGGGGTCGACGATGCCGTCGCGGGTCACTTCCAGCCAGCCGCGGATGTTGGTGAGCGGGGTGCGCAGTTCATGTGTGCGATGTCGCTGACCATCGCCTTGCGCTGCGCCTCCATCCGTTCGCGGCGCTCCGTCAGCTCGTTGAACGCCACGGCCAGGATGCCGGTCTCGTCCTGCGTGGTGACGGGAACCCGGACGTGCTGCTCCAGCGGCTGCTGGGCAGCCTGCGTCAGCGCGCGCAGCGGGCGTACGAGCCGGGTGGCGACCAGCGCGGTCACGGCCACGGTGAGGGCGAGGACGAGACCGGCGACGCCCACGACCTTGGCCTTGTTGGCCGTCGACATGTCGAAGCGCGGGACGGCGCTGTCCCCCGTGCCGAGGAACAGCTCGGCGGCAGGGGCGATATACGGGGTGAGCTGTTCCCGGCGTGCGCTGTCGACGCATGCGTTCGTCGTCGCTGTCGTGGCACCCCGCTCAGCGCTCGGCGTCTTTCCCCGCAGCAGCCGGGGCTTCATGATCACGGCCGTGGTGTCGACCGAGATGCCGGTGGGCGAGGGGAGGTGGATGTCATGGCGGATCAGGCACGCGTCGACGCGCTCGGTCAAGGCCGCCAGGGCCTTCTCCTCCGTCGGGGTGGCGGCATAGAGCCGCCCGTCGGCGCACTCCTCCGGCGCGTCGCCCGACTCGGTGCTCCCGTCCGCGTTCGTGAGGACGGAACGGCCGCTGGGCGTCCGCGTGATGCCCATGTCGATTCCGTGGCGCGCGAAGCACTTCTGGCGCACCACGGCCAGCTTGGCCACCCTCAGGCGCTCGGTGGCCGTCAGCCGGTAGGGGCCCACCGCACGCGGGTCGATTCCGCTGAGCTGTGCTCCGGGCTCCGTGAAGGTGTCGGTGTGCAGCGGGTCGACCGTGGCGGCGGCCCGCGGTGGCAGCGCGGACTTCCGGGCCGCGGAGTCCGCGATCGTCGTGCGGTCGGAGGTCGTCAGCGCGATGCGCCGACCGGTCTCGGCCGAGAGTGTGCGTACGGTCCTGTTGACGCCGGACCAGTCGCGATGGGTGGCCGCGTATCCGCTGAGCTGCCGGAGGATGTCCATGTCGTCGGCGAGCACTTGGCCCTGCTCCTCCCGGATGGCCCGAGTCGTGGTCTGCACGGCGAGCCAGGCGGTCGCCGCCACGGAACACAGCGCGATGAGCACGGAGGTGATCAGCAGCCGTACCAGGAGGCGCTTGCGCAGGGGGATGCGGCGGCTCACGGCCGGTCACCCTTGAGCTTGTATCCCACGCCGAAGACCGTCACAAGGCGAACCGGTCTGCGCGGGTCCGCCTCGATCTTCTTGCGCAGGTTCATGATGTGCACGTCGATGGCCCGCTCGGTCGACGCCCGGTCGGTCCCCCGGGTCCGGTGCAGCAACTGCCGACGGGAGAACACCCGTTCGGGCTCGGTGACCATGGCCAGCAGGATCTCGTACTCCGCGGGCGTGCAGTCCACGGGCGAGCCGTCGCATGTCACCTCGTGTCGGGCCGGGTCCACCGCGATGCCGGCGGCTCGTACGACCGGATCGTCGCGCTGTTCGGAGACAGGACGTCCGCTTCGCCGCAGCACGGTACGGATGCGGGCCATCAGCTCACGCGGGCTGTACGGCTTGGTCATGTAGTCGTCCGCGCCGAGCTCCAGGCCGAGCAGAATGTCGTCCTCGGTGGAGCGGGCGGTGAGCATGAGGACGGGGATGTCGTCGCTCTGCCGCAGCATCCGGCACACGCCGAAGCCGTCGACGACCGGGAGCATCAGGTCCAGGACGACCAGGTCCGGCCGGTGGCGGCGGGCCTCGGCGAGTGCGGCCCCGCCGTCATGGACCACGGTGGCGGTGTGTCCCTCCTTCAGCAGTGAGCGGCGTATCAGCTCCGCCTGCTTCTCGTCGTCCTCCGCGACCAGCACATATGCGCACACGCGGCCGATGCTAAGCGCCCGGGGCCGACAGCACTGCGGGTGAGAGGTGCTTGCCACACGCTGACACCTTCCTCACATCTGCCTGCGACGCTCGCGGGCAGTACCGCTGCGCGTCGACCCGTGGTCGCGGGCAGTACCGCTGCGCGCCGAGACGTGCACGCGCGCCTCACCGCCGCCGGCCCGTGCGCGCGCCTCACCGCGGTGTGCCCGCACCTGCCCGCGGGCGCCCGCGCACCCACCACCAAAGGGCCACGGAGCACACCGCCGCGAACGCGCACCAGGTCGAGACGAACTCCAGCTCCCACAGCGCCCAGCAGATCAGCGCCCCCACGGCGACCAGGGCACCGAGCAGCAGCAGTCCGCGATCGCCGGAGAGCAACAGCGCGCCGACAGTGGCCAGGAGGTAGCCCGCGATGAGCCATTCCGCGTGGGACAGGTCGACGACGTAGCCCATGGTGTGGCCGCGGATCTCGGCCCTGACGGGACGTGCGACGAGGGCGTACACGAGTGCCGTCGCGGTCGCGAGGCCGGCCACGAGAGGCAGCGCCAATCGGCGCCGGGCGTGCCGTGGCGCCGCACACACCACGCCCACCGGTACCCACACCGCCAGCAGCGGAAGGGCGATCACGGTCCAGGCGACCGTCGCGGGGCCACTGCCTCCGCCCGAATCCCAGACCACGGACTCGACGATCTGGTGGGCTCCGAGCAGCAACGGCAGTGCGGCCAGCGGGAGATCCCCCGCCCTGCGTACCTGCGCCACACAGGCCACCCCGACAGCGGCGATACCGGCACCGGCTGCCAGATCGGCCGTCGCACTCCAACACATCGCGCCACCGTGGGTCCGCCGTCACGAGATCCCGCCTTACGTGCACAACGCTACGGCGCCGCGATGCGATGCCCGTCGTGGACACGGAAGCCTCCCGGACGCCGTTCATTGCGTTCCCCACACGCAATGGGTCATGCGGACGATCCCCCTGGCATGCTGCCCTCATGCCGACTCCGATGCGCCCGAGCCCGTCCGCTGCCGCACACGGCTCCCTCGCCCCGGTCGACGGCCTGTGCGTACGGGCGCGTCGGGTGAGCCAGCAGGTGCGTGGGGCGGGGCGGGTGCTGCGCGACGTGTCGTTCGACGTCGCCCCGGGGCGGCTCACTGTGATCGCGGGGAGCAGCGGGGCGGGCAAGACGATTCTGTTGCAGACGCTTGCGGGGCTGCGCGCGCCTTCCGAGGGTGAGGTGCTGCACGACGGAGTTCAACCTGGGCTGCCCGGGCCGGAGTTCGGGTTCGTGCCGCAGGAGGACATCATCCACCGTGAGCTTCCGCTGCGCCGGACGCTGGTGTACGCGGCGGGCCTGCGCATGCCTCCGGGCACTGCGGCCGAGACCGTCACCGTGCGTGTGGACCGGGTCCTGGACATCCTCGGCCTGTCCCGTCGGGCCGCGACTCCCGTGCACGCGCTGAGCGGCGGTGAGCGCAAACGGGCCTCCATAGCGGTCGAGTTGCTCACCCGGCCGCGCGTGCTGTTCCTCGACGAGCCGACCTCCGGGCTCGACCCGGTCACCGGGGCAGCCCTGCTGGGGACCCTGCGCGCGCTGGCCGAGGACGGTACGACCGTCGTGCTCACCACCCATGTCCTCGCGGATCTGCTCCGCTGCGACCAGGTCGTGTTCCTCGCCCCCGGCGGTGAGGTCGCGTTCGTGGGTGAACCGGACGCCCTGTGCGGGGCGTTCGGGGCCGACTCGGTCGAGGAGGTGTACCAGGCGGTGTCCGAGGACGTACGCGTCCCGCAGGCCGCCGTTGAGGAGGTATGCCCGGCGGAGCCCTCGCCAACTCCCCGGTCGAGGCCGCGTGTCGGGGCCGTACGCCAGTGGGCGCTGCTGACCCGTCGGGGTGCGGCGCTGCTGCTGCACAACCGGCTCTCGGTCGCGGTCCTGGCCGGTTCGCCGGTGATGATCGTGGCGATGTTCGCGGTGCTGTTCCGCGCCAACGCGTTCGACCGTGCGGCGCCGGACCCCGGATCGACCGCGATGATCATGTTCTGGATCGCGTTCGGCGCGTTCTTCTTCGGGCTGACGTACGGGCTGCTGCAGATCTGTGCCGAGCTTCCCGTGTTGCGTCGCGAATGGCTGGCGGGGCTGCGGATCGGGCCGTACGTCGCCTCGAAACTGACCACCATGCTCCCGGTGCTCGCGGTCGCGGACGCGCTGTTGCTGGTCGTTCTGCGGGCTCTGGACCGGCTGCCCTCGGCGGGGTGGGGTGCCTACGGCTCGCTGTTCGTGTCGAGCGTGCTGGCCTCTGCGGCCGCACTGACGCTGGGGCTGCTGGCGTCGGCGGCCGTGTCCGAGCCCGGCCAGGCGACGCTCATGCTGCCGCTGCTCTGCTTCCCGCAGGTGTTGTTCTCGGGGGCCTTCGTACCGGTGCCCCGGATGACGGGCGCGGGACAGGCCATCAGCTGGGCGATGACCAACCGCTGGGCGTTCGAGGCGCTGGGCGGCGGGGTCGGCCTGGAGGCGCTGTGGCGCGGGGGTGGCTCGCCGCTGGGTCCGCCGCTGCTGGACTCGTACGGGGACTCGTTCGGTCATCCGGCGAGTCGTGGCTGGGTGATCCTGGCGGCCTTCGCGCTGGTCTTCATGGCGGTCACATGGGTGGTCCTGGTGCGCAAGTGCCGGGAGGCGGCGGTGCGGAGCCGGGACGGGCGGTGAGTGCTCGCCCGGGAGCCGCGGGGCCACGTCTGGGAAGCATCCTGCCGAAGCGTCGTGGCAGTCCTCGCCGAAAAGGCCCCTACCGCTGTGGCCGCAGGCCTTGAAAGTCCCCGCCGAAGGGTCTGCGAAGTCTCCGCCATTGGACGCCTCTTGGATCCTGCCTCAGCAGCCCACTCGCGCGGCCAGCCCCGCCACCTCTGGCACCCGGTCCCGATAGGTCTGCGCCACGAACGTCAGGAACGTCTCGATGTCCCTGGCTTGCGACGACAGGCCCAGCGAGACGCGCACGGCGCCCGCCGACGGAAGCCGGAGCAGCTCCAAGTAGTCCTCCAGGGAGCCGAGTTGCCTGCGCGCGGCCGAGCGCAGTCGGCTCAGCGGCAGGGCGAACGCCGCTTCCCCGGCGCCTGGGTTGCAGAAGCAGCCGGTGCGCAGGGAGATGCCGCGGGCGGCGCTGTCGCGCGTGACGATCCGCTCGTCGACGATCCGGCCGTCCGCTCCGAGCAGGTTCAGCGCGACCGTGCCGCCGCGGGCCGCCCCGCCGCCGCCCTCGGGGCCGTACACCCGGGCCATCGGGGTGCCGTCGCTGTGCCGCAATGTCCGCAGGCCCGCCAGCAGTTGGCCGGTCAGACCGGTGACATGGGCGTGCACGCGGTCCATGCCGATGCGGTCGATCCACTCCAGCCCGGCGGTCACGTCCGGTATGGACAGGAAGTTCACCGTGCCGTCCTCGAAGGCCGCCTCGTCCTCGGCGAGGACGTGCCACTGGGCCTGGGCACTGACCGCGTAGATCGTGCCGCCCGAGAACCAGGGACGGCGCAGCTTCGCAAGTGCCTCCCGACGGGCGATCAGGCTGCCGACGCCGGTGGGGTGGCCGAAGACCTTGTACCAGCTGACCACGGTGAAGTCCGGGTGAAACCGGTCCAGGTCCAGGGTGTTGGTCGGTACGAAGGCGGCGGCATCCAGCAGTACGTCGTAGCCGTGCTCCTGGGCCTCGGCGATCCACTCCAACGGGTGCTGGACACCGGTGAAGTTGCTCTGCGCCGGGTACGCCAGGAGTCCGCGCGAGCGCGCGTCGGCATCATGACCTTGTCCATGCGAGCGAGCGCCGTCCACACGCGCACGCAGCAGTGCGCGCATGCGTGGGCCATTCACACGCCCTTCTATCGCTCCGCGCGAGCGTAGGCCGTCGCGCCGCCGCAGCAGGCCGGGCCCCTTGTCGCGCCCCGACAGTGCGGCCCGCAGTCGCCGCTCGTCGATCTGCAGGCCTGGCCCGTCCACCGGCACGTACGCCGTCGCGGCTCCCCGGGCCCGCGCGTACTCGCGCAGCCCGTTCACCGAGTTGTGGTTGTCCAGCGACATCACCAGTCTGCTGCCGCGCGCGAACGGATAGGCCTCGCCGACCAGGCGCAGGGCGCCCGTCGCGTTGGGGGTGAAGATCACGGCGTACTCGGCGGGGTCGGCGTTGAAGTGCCGCAGGACCGCACGGCGGGCCTCGGCGAGCAGGCGTCCCGAGGCGCTGGAGGCCGGGCTCTCGGAGTGCGGGTTGCCGAATAATCCGCCGGTGATCCGCTCGGCGCTCCCCGTGACGAGCGAGCGCGGGGGCAGCCCGGAACCCGTGTGGTCGAGGTAGGTGTGCCCGCCCTCGTCGAGGTAGCCGAACTCGCGCGCCCGCAACTCGGCGAAGCCGCCCGCCCCGCCCGTGCCGGAGGTGTCTCCGGCATCGCCTATGTGGCCCGTGGTCTGTGTCTTTCCCATAGTTCCCCCTCCGCCCGGCCGGTCCCGTCCGGTACTCGGCGGACCGGCTTCCGATCGGCCCTCATCATCCGCCCGCGCGGGCGGAGTGACACGGCTTCCCAACAATCGCTGAAGCCTCAACAAGGCCCTGTCTCAGGCGGGCCCCTCCCCTGTGCCGCGCCGCCGATGAGTGATTGGGTGGGCGCGGCCACGCCAATCGAACCGCAGGAGAGCGTCACAGCCATGAGCAGCCCCTTCATGTACGAGTACAAGGTCGTCACCTTCCGGGAGTCGCTGATCGGCGACGCGCTGGACAGCGACAAGCTGGAGAAGGTCCTGAACAAGCACGCCGAGGACGGGTGGGCCCTGAAGGCGATCACCTCTGCCGACGTCAAGGGCCGCATAGGCCCCGGCGCCGTCGAGGGGCTGCTCCTGACCCTGGAGCGGCCGCGCCGATAGCCCGCGTGTGGTGCGCGGTGCCCCGAGTCGAGGGATGCTGTAGCTGATGGGACAGCGGATCCGCAGGTGCTACTGATGCCGTCGGAGGCCTCCCGGTCCGGGAGGCCCCTGACGGCTGGGTTGGTCCCGGAGGCCTGCCGAAGGCCTCGCACCCGCCCGCGAACGTTGTCGGCCAGTGATGTCAGGACGGTACGGCATGAAGAGCGACGGAACGCTTCGCAGTGAGGTCGTCACCAGTCACTCGGTGTTCGGCGCACCGTGCTGGGTCAGTCTGTCCACACGCGACCTGAAGGTCGCGGAGGCGTTCTACCACGCCGTGCTGGGCTGGACCTGGCACTCGGGCCGCAAGATGGGCGACCAGTATCGGATCGCGCGCGTGAACGGAGTCCCCGTCGCGGGCGTCTCCGAGGTGGACTTCGTCGCGAAGATGGCCGTCGCGTGGACCCCGTACTTCGCCGTGGCCAGCGCGGACGAGACAGTGTCCCGCAGCCAGGAACGCGGCGGTACGACCGCGGTGGGGCCGATCTCGCTCCCGCCCGGGCGGGTGGCGCTGCTGGCCGACCGGGACGGAGCGGTCTTCGGTATCTGGGAGGGCGAACTCGTGGCCGGCTGGGAAACGTGGCGGCGCGCCGCACCGGCCTTCATCCGACTGCACACGCGCGACGCCTTCGACGCCGCGTTGTTCTACGGAGAGGTCCTGGGCTGGGCGACCTCGGAGTCGGGATGCTGCGCAGTCGACTACGAGGAGAACGAGGTCGTGCTACGCAGCCGGGGAGACGTCGTGGCGCGGATCCACTCGGGCGCGCTGGAGGCGGCGCCCGACCCCACCATCAGGCCGCACTGGCAGATTCACTTCGCGGTCCCCGACGTGGACGCCTGCGCCCGGGCCGCGCGGGCGAACGGCGGGACGGCTCACCAACAGGGGGTCGGCTCGACCGAGGCGGTGCTCAGTGACCCCGACGGAGCGCGCTTCACCGTGACCTCCAAGATCGGCGCTTAGGTCGGACCCCGGCCACCAGCGCGTCCCCCCGTGCCATGCACCCGTAGCGGACGTCGTGGCCCCGGCCGGTGCGACACCAGCGGCCCGCCTCGCGCAGTGCCCCGCACATGGGCCGAGAGCCTGGTGGTCGACCGGCGCCGTGGTCCAGGCGGGAGTGCGCCCGAAGGGGCGGGGACGCGGTGCCGACGTGGCCGGTGCACCCGCCGCCGGATGAAGTCGGCTCGCCCACGACGCGACGGAAACCGCGGATCGGGCTCCAATAGAGGGTGACGGGATACAACCGGTACGACAGGCGCCGCCGAACCCCGCGGTCCCCGCGCGGCGCGATGGAGGTCCGCGATGCCCACTGCTCTCCGGCTCCTGCCCGCCCTCTCCCCCGACCACCGCGAACACCTGATGAGCGTGGCCCGCGAGGTCTCGTTCCCCGCGGACGGAAGGATCTTCGAGGCAGGAGGGGTCGCGGACCGTTTCTGGGTGATTCGCTCCGGGACCGTCTCGCTCTACCAGCAGGTCATCGCGAACAGACGAATCTCCGTCGCGACCCTGGGACCCGGTGATCTGCTCGGCTGGTCATGGTTGTTCCGGCCCCACACCTGGGACTTCGGCGCCGAGGCCTTCAGCCCCGTACGCGCCTATGAGTTCGACGCCGCTCAGGTGCGGACTCTCTTCGACGCGGATCCGACGCTCGAGCTGTCCATGACCCGGACAATCGGCGCCATCCTGGCCCATCGGCTCGAAACGACACGCGCGGCGCTGATCGAGCACTACGCGCGCCACGGCGGTGGCGGGTGACGACAGGTCCCCTCGGCTTGCGCACGCGCAAGCCGGGCTGGGATAGGAATCTCGTATGGACGACACCCTGGATGCCCTGGATTCCTTCGAACTCCTGCCCGGCGCGGCCCACTCGCCCGTGATCCTGCATGTCCCGCACTCCTCGCGGCGGATGCCCGCGCCGGTGCGCGAGGGCATCCTTCTCGACGACGCGGCGCTGGAGTGCGAGTTGGACCACATCACGGACGCGCACACCGCGGAGCTCGCCGCGGCCGTGGCCGAGGAGGCCGGGGTCACGCCGTGGCGGTTCGTCAACCGGCTGTCACGGCTGGTGGTCGACCCCGAGCGGTTCCCCGACGAACGCGAGGAGATGCTGGCCGTGGGGATGGGCGCGGTCTACACACGGACCACGCACCGGGCACGCCTCCGGCCCGCGGAGGCCGACCCGCATCCGCTGATCGACCGTTACTTCCACCCGTACGCACGGGCGATGACGGCGGCGGTCACCGACCGGCTGGCCGCGACCGGGCGGGCCGTGATCGTCGACGTCCACTCCTATCCGACGGCTCGGCTGCCCTACGAGCTGCACGGCGACGGGCCGCGGCCGCCGATCTGCGTGGGGACCGACTCCTTTCACACGCCGCCCGAGCTGGTCGCCCTCGCGGAGAAGGCGTTCGCGGGCGTGGGGGCTGTGGGGATCGACAGCCCGTTCTCCGGGGCGTACGTCCCGCTGCGGTACTACGAGAGGGAGCCGCAGGTGACCGCCCTGATGGTGGAGATCCGCAGGGACACGTACATGACCGAACCGGGCGGTCCGGCGGGCCCGGGGTTCTCGCGCCTCGTCTCGGCGCTGACGGCTCTGGTCGATGCCGTGGACAGCTAGCCGGGCAACACGGACACCCCTAGTCCCCCAGCAGGCAACGTTCGCCCCGTCGCGACGCCCGGCAAACGTTGCCTGCCCGGGGCACTAGGATCCGGATAAGCAAACGCTTAGCCATGGGTTCAGGGAGGCACGGGATCATGCCGGTCGTCGACGCGTGGATGCAGCACCCCACTCTCCGCCACTCCAACCACGAGATGTTCGAGTCGCTGCGCCGCTGGACGGGCATGGAACTGCTGGCGGAACCCCTGCCGGTCAAGGCCACGGTGGCCGCGCTGGCTGCCGCCGACGTGGAGATCGGCCTTTCCGCGGCCTGGTACGCGCCGCAGGGGCCGCTCATCAGCAACGACGAGGTCGCCGAGTTCGTCGAACGGTCCGACGGGCGACTGCGCGGCGTCGCCGGCGTCGATCTGAGCAAGCCGGTCGCGGCCGTGCGGGAGCTGCGGCGGGCCGTCGACGAGCTGGGCTTCGTGGCGCTGAGGATCGTGCCGTGGCTGTGGCAGCTGCCGCCCACCGACCGGCTCTACTACCCGCTGTACGCCGCTTGCGTCGAACTCGGTGTCCCCTTCTGCACCCAGGTCGGGCACACCGGACCGCTGCGCCCCTCCGAGACCGGCCGGCCCATCCCGTACATCGACCAGGTCGCGCTCGACTTCCCCGAACTGACCATCGTCTGTGGGCACATCGGCTACCCGTGGACCACCGAGATGATCGCCGTGGCCGACAAGCACGCGAACGTCTTCATCGACACCAGCGCCTACACCGCGCGCCGCTACCCGCCCGAGCTGGTGGAGTACCTGCGCGGCAGGGGCCGGCGGAAGGTTCTCTTCGGCACCAACTACCCCATGGTCACGCCGACTCGGGCGCTGGAACACCTCGCCGACCTGCGCCTGGACGAGGAGAGCACCGAGTTGTTCCTGTCGGGCAACGCCCGCCGCGTCTTCCACCTCGGGGATCATTCGTAGATGCTTGAGCCGGATGTCGGTCGACCCCGAGGTCCGGACAGCGCTTCGACCCCGAGGTGAGGGCAGCCCAGCCATGGCTTTGCAGATCAGCGCCACCAATCCGGAGCACCCCGCGCTCCTGCTCGAACTGCCCTGGCAGCTGCCCTTGGAGGAGTGGCCCGAGCACCACCTGGTGCCGCTGCCGCGCGGCATCTCTCGGCATGTGGTGCGCTACGCGCGCGCCGGGGACGAGGTGGTGGCCGTCAAGGAGCTCGCCGAGCGGCCCGCCGTGCGCGAGTACGAGCTGCTGCGCAGCCTGGACCGGCTCGGCATCCCCGCGGTCGATCCGCTCGCCGTGGTGACGGGGCGCACCGACGCAAAGGGCGCGCCGCTGGAGCCCGTGCTGATCACCCGGCACCTGGGCGGCTCGATGCCGTACCGCTCGATGTTCGAGACGACGATGCGGCCGGCCACCATGCACCGGCTGATGGACGCGCTGGCCGTGCTGCTGGTGCGGCTGCATCTGGCGGGGTTCGCGTGGGGCGACTGCTCACTGTCCAACACGCTGTTCCGGCGTGACGCCGGGGCGTACGCGGCGTACCTGGTGGACGCCGAGACCGGGGATCTCCACCCCCAACTCAGCAACGGACAGCGCGAGTACGACCTCGATCTCGCCCGGGTCAACATCAGCGGCGAGCTGCTGGACCTGGAGGCGGCCGGAGCCCTGCACCCCTCGGTGGACCCGATCGAGTTCGGCATGGAGATCTGCGCGCGCTACCGGGGGCTTTGGGAGGAGCTGACCCGTACTTCGGTGTATCCGGCGGGCAAGTACCACTACATCGACCGCCGCATACGCCGCCTGAACGACCTCGGTTTCGACGTCGCCGAGATGCAGATAGCGCACTCCCCCAACGGCGACACGGTCACCTTCGTGCCCAAGGTCGTCGACGCGGGCCACCATCAGCGCCAGTTGCTGCGGCTGACGGGGCTCGACACCGAGGAGAACCAGGCGCGTCGGCTCCTGAACGACCTGGAGAGCTGGATGGCCACCCAGGACGACTACGCGCCCGGCGACCCCCTCGCCGCCCGCCCCGAGGTATTGGCCCACCGCTGGGTGCGGGACGTGTTCCGGCCGACCGTCCGCGCCGTGCCGCCCGACCTGCGCGGCTCCATGGACCCGGCCGAGCTGTACCACGAGCTCCTCGAACACCGTTGGTTCCTGTCCGAGCACGCACAGCACGACATCGGCCTGGACACGGCTGTCGAGGACTACGTCGCGAACATCCTTCCCAAGGTCCGCGACGCCCTGCCGCCACGGGCGGACGCCCCCACGCCGACCGCGTGAGTGCCCGGTTCCTGAGCAAAGGTGGCCGATCGTACATACGATTGATGCCTGTACCGGTCGAACGACTCGCCACGGCGTCCGCGCGGCCGGGACGACACTGACCTGCTCGGGGTGGGAGACACATGGCACAGGCCGCCAATCCGGCGCGGACCGTCATTCTGACCGTCGATGACGATCCCGGGGTGTCGCGCGCCGTGGCCCGCGACCTGAGGCGCCGCTACGGCGAGGCGCACCGGATCGTGCGTGCCGAGTCCGGGGACGCCGCGATGGACGCGCTGCGGGAGCTCAAGCTGCGCGGGGACCAGGTGGCGGTGATCCTCGCCGACTACCGGATGCCTCAGATGAACGGCATCGAGTTCCTGGAGCAGGCGCTCGACGTGTATCCGGGCGCACGGCGCGTACTGCTCACCGCCTACGCGGACACGAACGCGGCGATCGACGCCATCAATGTGATCGATCTGGATCACTACCTGCTCAAGCCGTGGGATCCGCCGGAGGAGAAGCTCTATCCGGTCGTGGACGATCTGCTGGACGCGTGGCGGGCCAGCGACTACCGGCCCGTGGCGACCTGCAAGGTGGTAGGGCACCGGTGGTCGGCGCGCACGTCGGGCGTACGGGAGTTCCTGGCCCGGAACCAGGTGCCCTACCGCTGGTACTCGTCCGACACCCCGGAGGGTCAGCGGCTGCTGTCGGCCGCCGGGCAGGACGGGGAGCGGCTGCCGCTCGTGATCACACCGGACGGTACGCCGCTGGTGGAGCCCGAGGATCCGGATCTGGCGGCCCATGTGGGGCTGGCCACGACGCCGACGGAGGAGTTCTACGACCTCGTCGTCATCGGCGGCGGTCCGGCGGGGCTCGGCGCGGCTGTGTACGGCGCCTCCGAAGGGCTGCGGACCGTGCTCGTGGAGCGGTCGGCGACCGGTGGGCAGGCGGGACAGAGCTCGCGGATCGAGAACTACCTCGGCTTCCCCGACGGCGTGTCCGGGGCGCAGCTCACCGACCGTGCACGACGGCAGGCCTCGAAGTTCGGCGCCGAGATCCTCACCACGCGTGAGGTGACCGGGCTCGAGGTCACCGGGGCATCGCGCACCATCCGCTTCTCCGACGGCTCCGCGATCGCCGCGCACTCGGTGATCCTGGCGACCGGCGTGTCCTACCGTCAGCTGGCGGCTCCGGGGCTGGACGATCTGATCGGGTGCGGGGTCTTCTACGGTTCCGCACTGACCGAGGCGGCCGCCTGCCAGGGCCACGACGTGTACATCGTGGGCGGGGCGAACTCGGCCGGGCAGGCCGCCATGTACCTGGCGCGGGGCGCGAAGTCGGTGACCATCCTCGTACGCGGCTCCTCGCTGTCCGCGTCGATGTCGCACTACCTGATCCGGCAGATCGAGGATGCGCCCAACATCACGGTGCGCACCGGCACGGTCGTCGAGGCCGCGCACGGCTCGGACCATCTGGAGCAGCTCACCCTGCGCGATGTGGTGAGCGGGCACACCGAACTCGTCGACGCGCAGTGGATGTTCGTGTTCATCGGCGCGGCGCCGCTCACCGACTGGCTGGAGGGAACCGTGCTCAGGGACGCGCGCGGATTCATCATGGCCGGCCCGGACATGACGCCCGACGGGCAGCCGCCCGTGGGCTGGGAGCTGGACCGGCCGCCGTACCACCTGGAGACCAACGTGCCCGGCGTATTCGTGGCCGGGGACGCGCGCGCCGAGTCCGCGAAACGGGTCGCGTCCGCGGTCGGAGAGGGAGCCATGGCCGTCATGCTCGTCCACCGTTATCTGGAGCAGTCATGAGCGGTCAGCCGCAGCTGTGCAGCCCTGCGGAGCTCAGCACACTGTTCCTGTTCGAGAAGCTCGACGCCGACCAGCTCGGCCGCCTCTGCCAGGAAGGCCGGGTGGAACTGTTCGAGCCAGGCTACGTGTACCAGGAGGGCGAGCCTGCCACCTGCTTCTTCGTGCTCCTCGAAGGCACGATCGTGATGTCACGCCGAGTCGGCGCCGACGACGTGGAGATCAGCCGCACCTCCCAGCGCGGGGTGTACGCGGGGGCCATGCAGGCCTATCTGGCCCAACCGGACCAGGCCAGCTACAAGGGCTCCGCACGGGTCACCGAACCCTCACGCTTCTTCGTCCTGCCCGCCGAGACGTTCTCCGCGATCCTGCGGGACTGGTTCCCCATGGCCGTCCACCTGCTGGAGGGGCTGTTCTTCGGCAGCCAGAACACCCAGCGGGCGATCGGCCAGCGCGAGCGGCTGCTGGCGCTCGGCTCGCTGTCGGCCGGGCTGACCCATGAGCTCAACAACCCGGCCGCGGCGGCGGTCCGGGCCACGTCCGCGCTGCGTGAGCGGGTCGCCAAGATGCGGCAGAAACTCGGCGCGATCGCGCACGGCCCGTACCAGCGCGACACGCTCGAAACGCTCGTCGAGATCCAGGAGCGCACCGCCGAACAAGTCGCCAAGGCGACGCCGCTCAGCCCGCTCGAAGCCTCCGACCGGGAGGACGCCCTCGCCGACTGGCTCGACGACCACGACATCGCGGGCGGCTGGCAGCTGGCACCGACGTTCGTACAGGCGGGGCTCGACACGGACTGGCTGGACCAGGTCGCGGCGGCCGTGGACGAGGAGACGCTCCAGGGCGCGGTCCACTGGCTGAACTACACCGTGGAGACCGAGCTCCTCATGAACGAGATCGAGGACTCCACATCCCGTATCTCGCACCTCGTGGACGCGGCCAAGCAGTACTCACAGCTCGACCGCGCGCCCTACCAGGTCGCCGACGTGCACGAACTGCTGGACAGCACACTGATGATGCTCTCGGGGAAGATGGGCTCGGGCATCAAGGTCGTCAAGGAGTACGACCGTGCGCTGCCGCGGATCCCCGCCTATCCGGGCGAGTTGAACCAGGTGTGGACCAATCTCATCGACAACGCCGTCTCGGCGATGGACGGCGAGGGCACACTGACGGTGCGCACCGGCCTCGACAGGGACCAGTTGCTCGTCGAGTTCCGTGACACAGGACCCGGGGTGCCCGCGGAGATCCGCGACCGCATCTTCGACCCGTTCTTCACCACCAAGCCGGTGGGTGAGGGCACCGGGCTCGGTCTGGACATCTCCTGGCGGATCGTCGCCAACAAGCACCACGGAAGCATCCATGTGGAGTCCGTGCCCGGCAACACCCGCTTCCAGGTACGACTTCCCCTGACCGCCACGGACACCTCCGAGGAGCCGTCATGACCACGCCCACCGGAATCGATCCCGCCGTTCCGCCCAGCGGCACCGGCTGCACCGAGTGCGACGCCGTCGGCGGATGGTGGTTCCATCTGAGGCGCTGCGCCCAGTGCGGTCACATCGGATGTTGCGACGACTCTCCCGCGAAGCACGCCACCGCGCACGCGCAGAGCACGGGGCATCCGATCATCCGCAGCTTCGAGCCCGGCGAGAACTGGTTCTGGAACTACGAGACCTCCGAGGTGTACGAGTCGGGGCCCGACCTCGCTCCCCCGGTCAGCCACCCGGCCGACCAGCCCACACCCGGCCCCGCCGGCCGGGTCCCCGCGAACTGGGCCGAGACACTGCGCTGACGGCAACTACACGTCCGAGCGGTGCTGGGCACGCTCCGTGCACCAAGAGCGGAGCTCTCAGCGCACCGACCTGCCGTACATCTCGCCGAGCGGTTCGGCGAGCAGTTCGACGCGGGCACCGTCGGGGTCCCGGAAGTACATCGACGTGCCGCCCTCCTGCACGTACTCGACTCCGGCGGCGTCCAGCCGCTTGCGCAGCCGCTGCCAGGTGATGGGGTCGACCGAGATGGCCAGGTGGTGCAGTCCGCCGAGTACCTCCGCGTACGGGCCGAGGTCGAGGCCGGGGAAGTCGAAGAAGGCCAGGAGGTTGCCATTGCCGAGGTCGAAGAAGAAGTGGGTGGAGCCCTTGTAGTCGCGGTTCTCGATCATCTCGGTGAGAGGGAACCCCAGGACCTCCTGGTAGAACCGCACGGTCCGCTCCACGTCCGAGGAGAGCAGCGCGACATGATGCACCCCGCGGGCGGAACTCGCGGGCCTCTCCTCGGTCAGATACGCGTCCCGGATCCGCTGATGCTCCGCCTCGATCGCTGCCAGGTCCACCGCATCCATCAGGAGCTCCTCAGGTAGGGAGTAGCCACTCTTGGTGCCAAGTTCAACCACTTTGAAGTCACTCTAGACCTCCCCCGATCCCGGGTCCGGCCGGTTGACGCGTCGCGCCCGCACTCGGATGCCGTACGCGATCTCCGTGACGGCGAGCACGGTGGGCCGGAGTCCGGCGGCCGGCGTCGGCGCGGCGCCGGAGCGGAAGGGCGACACGATCAGCACGATTCCGCCGAGGCAGGTGGGATGCCGAGCACGGCCCGCCGGCCGCGGGTCGGCAGGTTCCCGCGGAGAGCCCTCTGCCGCAGGTCGGCTGGTTTTCCGCAGAGAGCCCCGCCGCCGAGCCCAGGCCAGGATGTGTACGCCCGGAGCAAGCATGACTACCCCCACGGCTGCCGCGGCCCGGCATAGCGCCCGCCCACGCCCCCGACGAAGGGCGAGGATACCCGGGCACGTGACCTCCTCGCTGGACTCGTCCGGAGCGGTTTGCGGCCGTCCGGATGCGGAGCGCGGCGCTCAGGACGATGCTGGATACATGTCCGGACGGGCTCCTTTGGTAGTGCATCCCACTTTCGGCACCGGCGGCCGCGAGGTGACCGCGCGGGGCGAGAACCTCGGCGTGGCGTTCTCGGACGAGGATCTGATCGAGTTCCTCGGCCGGGCGGGCCTGCCCGACGCGGAAGACCTCCTGGACGATCCCGCGTGGGTGAAGTGGCGTGGGGGCCAGGCACACTTCTACGGGGCCACGTAGTAGGCGGACTTCGCCCGGAAACGGCATCGGTCCGCCGCTCGCAGAGCCCGGTGGCGATGGATTGCGCCCCCGGTCAGGGTGGTGCCATTGATTGCGCCTCCGGTCGGGGCGGTGACCGGCGATGACGTATGCCCCTCGTGGTGCCGGCTTCGCGGCCTCCCAGGGCACCCCGGCATCACTGCGGACGCGCCTGGAGCGGGTTTGGCCGCAGGTGCAGCAGACTCTCGTGGAACTGGCACCCCAGCCCCCTCGCCGACTCGCCACCGGAGACGACCCCTCCGGAAAGGTTCACGTCCCCGAGCTCACGATCGGCGCGATCCGGCTCCTCGTGGGCCGGATCGTGCACGGGTGAGTCGGTTCCGCCATTGCTCCGAACGGGGGGCGCGCTCACCCGACCCGGTGGGCGGCGGCAAGGATGCGTATCACCGGCGGGCACGCGAACGTTGCTCCGACATGGACAGTACTCACACAGCACTGCGCCGCGTTCCGACCCGCGCACGCGTTGGCAGCCCGTATGCCGAACTGACCAACGACTACCTGAGCAATGCGCCGATCTACGCTCAGCTTGTTGCGGAGTGGCGGGCCGAGGGCCGCGTGATTCCTGAGCGTCGCGATGTGCGCGCGGTGCTCTGGGCCACCTTCGCCGCACCGGCTCCGCAGACGGAGGCGGAGGAAGCCGAACCCGTGCCCGCGGTTCCCGTGCCCCGCGGTCTCCCCTGCTGGGTGAGGGTCACTCCTCGCTGACGGGCGCCAGAATGGCGAGCGTACCGTTGGCCTGACGCAGCGCCAGCTCCAGAGGGAGGGCCGGATGCAGGGCACCGGTCCCGTCCGGCGGGATGATCCACTCCAGAGGTCCCGCGGACCGGTACGGCGGCGGTACCGCGATCCAGGAGCCCTTGCCGAGGTGGCGGAGTCCGGACCCCACCCAGCGGCTGGCGGGGTCGGGCGGCAGGAAGAAGCCGACGCGACGGGCCGCGGAGTCCACCAGCGTGGGCCCCGGCACCTGAAGCGGGTTGGACCACAGTATGTCCAGGGCGAGCAGCCCCAGTTGTTCGGGAACGCTCAGCACGTCCCAGAAGCGCCCGGCCTCCAGGAGCGCGCCGCCACTGCCCTGGTCCCACTCCCGTTTGCACGCCCGCGGGTCCTTGGCCGCTGCGGCGAGCCACTCCACACTTTGCATCCACATCGCGTTCGTCATGGCCCACCCCGGGGATATTTCACTCCGCTCGGCACGCGCGGAGAAAGGCGCAGCCAGCGGGGACTGCGACTGTCCATCAGCCCCGCGGCATATGAATGTTGGTAGATATTTCTACGTGGCGGAAGGGGTGGCGCGGTCTGGCGTTTCCCGTCGGCCGGCTACGGCAGGTGCGACGGTGCGTGAAGTTTCTGCAGTGAGCCGCCGTGCAGCGGGGTGGTGTGCCACCGCGCCGTGAATGTGCGGTCCCGGAGCGAGCAGGTCACCGTCATCCGGTGCGGGGTCTCCAGGAACAGCACGTCGACGCGAAGGGTCTCCGGGTCGGTCCATCCCCCGCTCACGGCTGTGGGGATCGCGCCGGAGTCGACGGTCCAGTCGGCGGTACCCAGCATCAACTCGATGCGCCCGTCGCCCTCGGCCAGCGACACGCGCCAGCCCTTGTTCGCCGCCGCGACCGCGACTCCCGTCAACGTCCGCTGGTCCGTGCAGGCACCGCCCGCCGGGACGAACTCGGCGCCCGCCCAGGCATCGCTGCGCGCGGGAGGGTCGGGATGCGCCTCGACCGGCGGCAGGGCGAGTCGCGCGAGACGGCTCCGCAGCGTGTCGTCCTTCTCGCCCGGAAGCGGTGCGGTGCCGAACGCGGGCAGCAGGTGGCGCCACGCCAGGTTCAGCAGGTCCTGCGTCCGGTCGGTCGCCGCGGTCGTCGCGATCACCACGTCGTACTCGGGCAGGACGAGACAGAACTGTCCGTACGCTCCGTCGCCGCGGTACCCGTGCCGGGACCTCCAGAACTGGAATCCGTACCCCTGCTGCCAGTCCGACAGCGCTCCTTCGACCGTGCCGTCCGCGGTGGAGATGTGCGCGCGGGTGGCCTCCGTGATCCACGATGACGGGAGCAGCCGCCGCCCCTCCCAGACACCGTCCCGCAGGTACAGCTGGCCGAGCCGGGCGATCGCGTCGGTCGCGGCGTACAGGCCGCTGAAGCCGAGGTCGCGGCCGGGCGGGCCCTGCCGCCAGGCGGTCTCCCCGATGCCCAGGGGATCGAACAGCCGGGGCCGCAGATACGCCGTCAACGACTGGCCGGTCACACGCTGGACGATCGCGGCGAGCGTGTACGTGGCGGACTGGTTGTAGGCGAACACGGTGCCGGGGTCGCGGTCCGGCGGTATCAGCAGGAAGCCGCGCACGGTCTCCTTCCGGTCGAGCCGGAACGCCTGGTCGTAGGTCTCGGCGAGGTGACCGCTCGCCATCGACGCGATATGCCGTACGAGCATGGCACGGCTGCGCGGGTCGGTGATGTCGGCATCGAACTCGGGGAAGTAGGAGATCACGGGGTCGTCGAGGCGCAACAGTCCTTCCGCGGCGGCGAATCCCGCGGCCGTGGACGTGAAGCTCTTGCTCAGCGAGTAGACCAGTTGACGGCGCTCGGGTGTGTACGGCGCCCACCAGCCGGTGGCCACGACGTGACCGTGGCGCAGGATCATCAGGCTGTGCGGTTCGATGTCCGGGGCGGCCTCGACGGCATCGAGGAACGCGTGAATGCCGGACGCGTCGACGCCCTGCTCGCCGGGCGTGCTGACAGGCAGGGGACGAGCACTCATACGGGTGGCCTCCGGGCGGCTCGGGACAGTGACTGTGGCGCGGCAGACGGAAACCGTGTGCATGCGTACGCCATCTTTCCCGTCAGGGCGCTTGTGTGTCCATGCGTTGCGCGCGGGCTTGGAGTGGTTGTGCACGTGGCGCGGGAACGGGCATGCGCCGTCCGCCGAGCCGTGCCTCGGGCCCCGCTGGGGCGCCACCACGTGCGCGGATGTCCGGTGTTGACAGCTCACCGTCATAATGATCGAGTGATTTCCCCCTCCCTCACATCCGTACAGCGCGTTCCCGTCGCCATCGTCGGCGCGGGACCGGCCGGTCTCACCCTCGGCAACATCCTGCGCGCCGCGTCCGTCGACTGCGTGGTCCTGGAGAACGAGAGCCGGGAGTTCATCGAACAGCGGCCCCGGGCGGGCTTCATCGAGGAGTGGGCGGTGCGCGCCCTGCGGCAACGGGGGCTGGCCGACCGGCTCGTGGAGCGGGCCCAGCCGCACAGCGAGTGCGAGTTCCGGATGGACGGCGAACGTCACCGGTTCCGGTACGCCGAGCTGACCGGGGACCGCCATTTCGTCTATCCGCAGCCGCTGTTGGTGACCGACCTGGTGCGCGAGTACGCCGACGTGCGCGGTGGCGACATCCGGTTCGGCGTACGGGATGTAGCCCTGCACGACATCGACGGCGACCGGCCCTCGGTGCTGTACACGGACTCGGCCACGGGTGTGCGCCGGCGCCTCGAGTGCGAGATTGTCGCGGGCTGCGACGGCGCGCGCGGAGTGACCCGCACCTACGTACCGCCGGAGCGCGGCTCCCTGGCCCGCTACGACTACGGAGTGGGCTGGCTGGCGCTGCTCGCCGAGGCACCGCCGTCGTCCGACTGTGTCGTCTTCGGTGTGAACTCCCGTGGATTCGCTGCTCACATGGCCCGCAGCCCCGAGGTCACCCGCTATTACCTGGAGGTGAGGCCCGGCGACGATCCGGAGAACTGGCCGCACGACAGGGTGTGGTCTGAGCTTCACGCTCGGTTGTCGGTGACGGGTGCCCCACCGCTCACCGAGGGACGGCTGATCGAGAAGCGGGTGCTCGACATGCACAGCTATGTCGTGGAGCCGATGACGTACGGACGGCTGTTCCTGGCGGGCGACTCCGCCCACCTCGTGGCGCCGATCGCGGCGAAGGGCATGAACCTGGCGCTGTACGACGCCCTGCTCCTGGCGGACGCGCTCGTCACCTACTTCGGGACGGGCGACGGCAGCGGGCTGCGTGACTACTCGGCGGCCTGTCTGCGGCGCGTATGGGAGTACCAGGAATTCTCGCAGTGGTTCGCGGAGTTGCTGCACGGGCCGTCGTCGGGCGATCCCTTCCGGGCGGGTTCCGCGGGTGCGCGGCTGCGGCGGCTGCTGGGTTCGCCCGCCGCGGCGGCCACGTTCGCGGACTCCTACATCGGCAAGGACCCCGTGCGGTGAGCCGCCGTCACGCGCCGTCGGCCTGAACTCTTCGCACGCGTGGGCGACCGTCGGGGAGTTGAGGAAAAACAGGTCTTTGGAACCCCTCGCCGTTGAACACTCAATGTCACACCCTCCGTACTTCCGGGAAAGGTGAGAGCCCGGCGCGCAGCGAGGGATGACGATGGTCAAGGTGCAAGACCCCACGGGCGAGTTGGTCGCCGGAAGATACCGACTGCTCGAGGTCGTCCACCGGGAAGAGGGCCGCGTCGGCTGGCACGCTCAGGACGTCGGCTTCGAGCGGCCGGTCGACCTGACCCGGTCGCGGCTCCCGGAGCATCGGCGCGAGGAGGCGGAGCACCGTACCGCCGCGCGGATCCTGCGCGCGTCCGAGCGCCTGGGGCTGGTCTGTCCCGGCCGGGTGGCCACGGTCGTCGACGTGATCGAGGAGCACGACTTCGTCTGGACGGTCACGGAGCGGTCCCCGGGCGTCCCACTGACCGAACTCCTCGGGCGCGGCCCGGTGAACTACATCCGCGCGGCCCGCATCGGGCTCGGCCTCCTCGATGTCCTCGCGGCCGCCCACAACGCGGGGGTGACGCACGGCGATCTGAGCCCCGGTCAGGTGCACGTGCACGAGGGGGGTGCGGTCACGGTGAGCGGTTTCGGGCTCATGGGGTCCACCGTCTCGCCGCGCGTCACCGCGCCGTCGTACGCCTCCCCGGAGCAGGCCCGTGGCGAGGGCACCGGACCGGCGGCGGACCTGTGGGCGCTGGGCGCGATGATGTACGCGATGGTCGAGGGCCGGCCACCCATCCGCGACCGTGGGCGCCTCGACGCCACGCTGCGCGCCGTGGTCCGGCTGCCGATCCGGGCCCCGCTCAGCGCGGGACCGCTCGCACCGGCCATTCAGGGTCTGCTGCGCCGTGATCACTTGGAGCGGGTGCCCGAGCCCGTCGTTCGCGAGGCCCTGACACGCATCCTCAAGGAGGACCTCGACGAAGCGACGGCCACGGCGCCCCTGCCGCTCTACCTGGATCCGGACACCGTCGCCAAGCACGCGGGACGGGCCCGGGGCGGACTGCCGGTCAGTGGGCCGGTCCTGCTCGGCGGGGCGCTGGCCGTCACCGTCATCTGCTTCGCCGTGCTCACCGCGGCGGGCGGCCTGCCCGACGGGGACACGTCCGCATCCGGCGCGGGTCCCGCACGGACGGCCGTGGGCAGCCCCTCCGTCGCCCCCGCCACCCTCCCCGAGCAGACCCCGTCGGCTTCCCCCACGCCCTCCCCCTCCTTGACCGGCGGCGAGAAGGCGCCGTCCGGCTTCTCGCGCTATCAGGCACCCGAGGGCTTCTCCATCGACCTCCCCAAGGGCTGGGAACGCCTTCGGACCACGAGTTCCGCGGACCAGTCCTACCGGGTCACCTTCGGCGCGGGTGGCGACCCGCGCACGCTGGCCGTCACCTACAGCACACGGCTGGGCCCGGATCCCGTCGCCGTCTGGAGCGCGCTGGAGCCCTCCCTGCGCGCCGATTCCACCGGCTACGAGCGGGTGGGCGGCATCCGTGCCGTGGACTATCGCGGCCGCAAGGGTGCCGACATGGAGTGGTACTCCGTGACCGACGGGGTTCGCGAGCGTACCTTCGGCCGGGGCTTCCTGATCGGCGATCACCGGGGCTTCTCACTGCGCTGGACCACCCCGGCGGGCGACTGGGACGCCTCCGCGAACCGGAAGGCGCTGGACGTCTTCCTCCAGTCCTTTCAGCCGAGTTCGAAGTGATCAGGAATACGCTCCGGCCGGCCGGCTTCGGAGTGTTCCCCGATCCCCCCTTGAGCCGGCCTCAGAGTCACCGACACCGTGCGTACGAGGGTGTCGAAGTCCGTGAACCAGTCGCCGTCGAGCACGGTCAGGTCGGCGAGCTTCCCTGGCTCCACAGTGCCCAGGTCACGGTCGACTCCGAACAGACGGGCCGGCAGCACGGTCACACCGGCGCGGGCCCCGGCCGTCGCCGGAGCCGTGCCGGGCGGTGGCGGCCCCGGCGACACCTGCCGCGGCGAGCAGTTGACGGCGAGAGAGGGAAAGGGCGGTACTGCTTCCATGCGTTCCATGACAGAGCACGCTTACGGCCCTCAAAGCCCGTCAGCAACAGCGCCCTTCGCGCCGAACGGGTCCAGCCGCCTGCCGGTCCCGGGACTGTGGTGAGGAGTGTCAGTGCCCCTCGGGGATACGGTGCGCGGGTCTTCGCTGCGACAGCCACTCGGCGACCGCGTCGGCGATGGGCTGCCCGGTCTCCAGTTCGATGAAACCGAACTGGCCGCCCTGGTTGCCCTCCAGGAACCACCAGACGCCGTCCTCGTCCTCGGCGAAGTCGAAGGCGGCGTAAGCGAGTCCGGTGAAGACGAGGTACTCGTGGACCGAGCGGGCGATGCGCCCCGGCACGGCGATGGCCTCCCATGCGTGTCCGGTGTCTCCGAACCGCCCGTCGACCTGTCCGGGCACGGCGGCCTTCCTGGCGGCGAACATGCGCGTGCCGATGCTGGTCAGCCGGATGTCGGCGCGCTTGGGGATGTACTGCTGCAGGAGCGCGGGGCCGGCCGCGACGCCGGAGAAGTCCGCGTCGGGTCCGATGAGCGTGGTCGGCAGGGCCACCGGTGGCTCGCCGGGAGGGGGCCCCGAGGCCGACTTCACCACCACGTCCCGGTACTCCTCGACGAACTCCTGCGCCACGCGCGGAGCGGTCGTGATGATGGTGGGCGGCACCGCGAAGCCGCTGCTGTGGGCGACCCGCAGCTGCCAGGGCTTGTGCCGGGCCTGCTCGGCGCGGCGCGGATGGTTCATCCAGCGGGTCGAGGCGGAGTAGAGCATGCCGAACAGCGCCTGCCGGGTCTCGGCGGTGAGCCAGGGCGAGGGCTCCGCGGCATGGGCGGCCGGCTCGCCCGGCCGGCGCACCCACACGGACCGCAGGCCACCCATGCTGAGCACATGGCCGTTGACCGACAGATAGCCGTCGAAGTCACCGTGGGCGTAGTCGGCGGACAACACCGCTTTGCCCGGCAGGTCGGCGGGGTCGAGGCGCACCATGGGCACGCCCCGCTCGTGCAGTTGAGCCACCACCATGTCGGCGGTGACGTCCTGCTCGGCCGTGAGAATGAGGACCGTCATGCGCGCGGGCGGCCGTCAGTCGTCGAAGTGCGTCTGGGAGCCGGCCGTGGACGTCGTGGTACCGGTGGCCATCAGGAGCGCGCGGTCGCTGACGGCCGGTCGGCCGTCGGGCAGCACGTTCAACTGCAGCGCCACATCGAAGTGGTACGGGGTTACTGCGGCCGACTGCCCCGTGGGCATGGCGTAGTTGAGAGTGAACGGTCGCATGAAAAATCCTCCCCGGTTTCACGATGCTGTACGTCCACCCGTACGTGTCATGGCCGTAAGGAATTCATCACTTTCAGCCACATCGGGGTGAAGGTCATCACATCGCGTCGTTTCAAGCTTGCCTGTTGCCGTATTGCTCGTGTGTCTGCTTTGTCCCGGCCAAAAGCTTCGGCCAAGGCTTCATCCTCAGTGACCTCAACGCCGCACCATCCCGGGAGAGTTCCCGGTGACTTCGACTTGCTCTCCTCGCTGCAGCAAGGAGATTCCTTCCGCGTTGACGGACGCGGGCTCGGCGGTCATGGTTGCGAAACGGTCGGCCCGGTACAGGCGGTGGAGGGACGCGGCACACACCACGCCCAGGACGAGCAGCGCGAGCCACGGCAGTGCGGACAGGCCGGCCGCCCGGGCGGCGTCGAGGGCCGCTCCGGTGAGCAGGTTGCCCAGCGTGATGCCGATGCCGCAGATGGTGTTGTAGAGCCCGTAGTGGGTGGCGACAAGGCGGTTACCGGAGAGGCGGACGATCGTGTCCATCTCGAAGGGGTACGCGATCATCGTGCCCAGCGCGAGGAGCAGTGCCGCCAGCGTCGGCAGGAGGGCGGCGAGCAGCCGGCGCCCGACCTGCGCGTCGGGCACGGGCATGATCGTGCCCGCGAGCAGCGGTACGAAGGCGAGCCCCATGCCCAGCAACCCCCAGGCCAGGGCCTGACCCGGCGCCAGCCGTGCCGTGCACCACTCGGTCACCCGAGTCTGTCCGAAGAGGGTGGCCAGTCCCGAGGCGGCGAAGAGCAGCGCGACGGCCGCCGTTCCGAACTCCCCTTCGCCGCCCAGGCGTCGCACCTCCAGCGGCAGCGCGAGATAGACCTGGAAGGACAGGACGTAGGAGCCGATCATGGTCGTGGCGAAGAGGAGGAACGGGCGGTTGCGCACGACGCCTCGCCACTGCACGAGCACGCTCGTGCGATCACCGGCCTCCGCGTCCCCGGCATGGCCCGCCGTGCGGGCGGGGAGAGCACGGATCTGCACTGCGCTCAGCAACGCGAAGATCGCTGCCGAGACCAGGCAGGTGAACCGGAAGTCGACGCCGGTCAGCAGCATCCCGACCAGTGGGCCGAGCAGAATGCCCGCCTGGTAGAAGACGTTGAAGAGGGCGAAGGCCTCGACGCGGCGCTCGCCCGCATCGGCGGCGAGGTAGGCGCGCACAGCCGGGTTGAACAGAGCCCCCGCGAAGCCGGTGGCCGCCGAGGCCGCGAGCAGCGCCGGGATCGAGTCGACCAGGCCGAGCGCGGCGAAGCCGACCGTACGCAGCAGACATCCGGCGACGATCAGGGGTTTGTAGCCGAAACGGTCGGCGAGAGTACCGCCGACGAGAAACATGCCCTGCTGGCTGAAGTTCCGTACGCCCAGGACGAGTCCGACCAGCCAGCCGGCCAGGCCGAGAGTGCCGGACAGATGCTGGGCGAGATACGGCATCAGCATGTAGAAGCCGAGGTTGATGGTGAACTGGTTCGCCAGGAGCAGTTGGACGCTCCGGTCGTACGAGCGGGCCCGCGCGAGTGTCGTCTTCACTTCCCGCCGCCTTTCGTGCCGACCGTCTCGACCGTCGCGGAGAGCGGGTCGAGGACCGCGGTGCAGCGCGTCCAGCGGGTGACTTCCTTCTCGTCCGGGCGGCCCACGACCTCGGGTTCGGGCGCCGGAGGCACCCCCAACAGCCCGTGCTCGGTACAGAATCGGTCGTCGTAGATGGTCTCCAGATAGCGCTGGGGCCCGTCCGGGAAGATCGCCACGACGCGGGTGTTCCGAGTCGCGGTACGGGCGAGCCAGCCGGCGACCAGCGCGACCGCGCCGACACTCCAGCCGCCGGTGGCGTAGTGCGAGGCGGCCAGCTGCCTGCACGCCCAGACCGATTCGGCCGGGGCCACCCAATGCACCTCTGCGAAGTCCTCGTACGCGACGTTGCGCGGATAGATGCTCGATCCGAGTCCCCGCATGAGTCGAGGCCGGTCGGGCTGGCCGAAGATGGTCGAGCCGATGGTGTCGACGCCCACCAGACGCATCCCCGGACAGAGCCGTCGCAGCACGCGCGAGACGCCCGCGGAGTGGCCTCCCGTACCGACACTGCAGACGAGTACGTCGATGTGACCCAGCTGCGAGGCGAGTTCGAGAGCCAGCGGGGTGTACGCGGCGACGTTGTCGGGGTTGTTGTACTGATCCGGGGACCACGCTCCCCGATGCTCCGCCAGCAGCCCGGCGACCCGGTCACGGCGGGCCTGTTGCCAGCCGCCCGTGGGGTGCGGCCGCGGCACCAAGTCGACGGTGACCCCGTAGGCGACGAGGAGCCTGGTCATCGAAGGTTCGAGGCCCGGGTCCGTGACAAGCGTGACGGGATGCCCGTACACCATTCCGGCCAGGGCGAGGCCGAGGCCCAATGTGCCGCTGGTCGACTCGATGATCGGGCAGCCCGGCCGCAACTCGCCGCGGGTGCGGGCCCGTTCGACCATGTGGAGTCCGGGACGGTCCTTGATGCCACCGGGGTTGAAGCCCTCCAGCTTCGCCCAGAAGCCGCGGTCGGGCGCGGTGAAGGGCCGGGACACGTGCAGGACAGGGGTGTTGCCGACGAGGCTCGGGAGGCTGGAGCCGGCGGGGGTCAAGTCACTCGTGGTGAGGGAATGCATGTGTTTCGCTCTCGATCAGGGTGGACGGACAGCGATCAGTGGGGTGGTGGTGAACGATCGTCGACCATCCCCGCGCCGTGCCGGAGAGCGCGATGCGCAGGAGGGCAGACGCCATGAGCCGGCCGCCGGAGACGGCACCGACCACGGCCTTGAGCCGAGTCGGTGCATCCGATCAGGGGTCGACCGATTCGAGAGGCGCTGACCTAGATACGAAGAACCGCCGAGTCCGCCGCGTGCGCTATCGGGGCCACGGCGTCACGCGCTGCGGCGTGACGGGCCAGCACTGGGCGAAGCGCCTCGTTGTCGTGGCTCGCCGCATGCAGCGGAGACAGGCAGGGCACTCCAGCATCCGGGCTCTGTGGAGGCTGCCCGAGCGCGCAGTCCTCGACGGCGTGCTGGTGCCCGTGCCCGTCCCGGTGCCCGGTCGAATTCCGGCCCGCCGACGGGACCGACGTTGCACTCGCCATGTTCTCGTTCTCGGTGGCGGGCTCACAATGGCCGCCGGTGACCCACACGCCTTCACCCACGGAAAGGTGACTCAGCGTGGACTCAGGGCTGACGGCGTGCCCGTACAGCAGACCGAGAAGGAGCAGGCCCAGCCCCAGGACGCGCCAGAGAGCCGCTGATGAGCGACTCCACTGCATGCCGTAAGGCGACCGAACCGTGATCACGCGGTGATCCTAACTCCGTGTCGGAAGCCTTGGCTTTTCGAATGAAAAGAACACCGAGTGAACCAGCCGCCTGCCGACACCGCCGCCACCCGATCGGCCCAACCTCGTGCAATGGCCGGACACTTCACCGCGTTCGTCGGCGCGTCGGACGATGGCGTCGGCGTCGGTCACGTCCAGGACGCGGCCCTGCCACTGGCTGCGCTTGCCCGGCGCCTGCGCCACCTCACGGGTGGCGTCCGTGACCCGCTGGTGGCCGCGGCCAGTCAGCAGTACCAGGTCGTCCGGGCCACCGGCCGTTCGGCGAAGGCACGACCGAGCCCCGGCTGGGCGCCCGTCACAAGGGCGACGCGAGAAGCGTTCATGCCTGCCACCCCTAGAACACCGGTGCCATGAGTCCAACGACATCGGGGCACCGCTACTATGCGTGATCGTCATGGACTTCACTGATGTGTCACTGACCGCGCTGCGCGTCTTCCGCGCCGTGGCCGAGCAGGGAACCTTCACGGCGGCCGCCGCGTCGCTGGGCTATACCCAGTCGGCGGTGTCCCGGCAGATCGCCTCGATCGAGCGTGCGGCAGCCGCGGAGCTGCTGGAGCGGCGGCGCGACGGAGTACGGCTCACGGCGGCCGGCCGCGTCGTCATGCGCCGCGCGACGATCGTGCTCGACGAGATCGACGCCACCGCGCGCGAGCTGTCCGGCCTGCCCGGGCAGGCCGGAACCGTCCGCCTGGGATGGTTCCCCAGCGCCGGCGCCGTCCTGCTGCCCAGGGCCCTGGCCGCGCTGCGCCGCACCGACCCCGCCATCCAGGTCGTCAGCCGGGAAGGCAGCACGCCGGCGCTGGTACGCGCACTGCGGGCCGGCAGTCTGGACCTGGCCGTGCTGGCGTCGGCACCGCCGTTTCGCCCACCGGACGCCGAATCGCCCCCGCTGGCACTGCACACGCTCACCGAACGTGCGCTGTGCCTTGCGGTGCCGTCCACCCATCCGCTCGCCCGTGGCGACTTCATTGACGTGGTCGACCTGCGTGGACAGCGCTGGATCGCCGGTTCCTCCTCGGGGGAAGACGGACTGATGGGGGTGTGGCCGGGCCTCGACGAGCGGCCCGAGATCGCCCACACGGCCCGCGACTGGCTGGCCAAGCTCCACCTCGTCGCCACTGGCTGTGGTTTGACCACCGTGCCCGCCTCGCTCGCCCCCGCCGTCCCACCGGGCGTACGCATCCTGCCGGTCCGCGGCGGGCCCCAGGAGCAGCGGCGCCTGCTGCTGGCCCGACTCCCCCACCCCCCGACCGAACCGGTCACCCGCGTGGCAGCCGCCCTGCGTGCCGTGGCCCTCGACGCCGACACGGTGGCCTGACCTCCGCCGCCCTCGTCACCACGAACGCCGTCGCCGTGGAACGGCCGCATCAGGGGCTGTTCAGGCATCGCTTCGACGAACACGGCGCAGACGCGGCACCGACGAGGGCACCGCTGCCTCCACCGTGCTCGGCCGGACGGGTCCTGGTCTCGCCGGGCGACCCAGGCCGGCTGGACGGGTCGTTGAGGTCGACGGTCACGCCGGCCCACTTGCCGTCCGCGCCGTGGTGGACCCTGGTCAACTTCTGTGATCTGCGCGCGCTGAGTGGTAGCTCACGGCCAGAGCGGCGCTCGGGACGTTGCCAGAAAGCGCCGAAAGTGATCGTCAACCCACGCACTGTGGCCGACAGTTCGGGGCCGCTTCAGAAGTCGTGCTCCGGCTGGAGGAGTCGCTGTGCCCCTCGCCGCTCGATGAAGATGCCTCTCCCAGCCGTGCAGCCGCGCGGCGGCTGCGGAGAACTTCTCGCTCTCGGCCCGCCTGCGCTCCTCCTCCACACGGGCCTGCGCTGCGAATCGCGCGACCCGCTCGCCGTGGAGGAGGGGACGCAAGGCCTCGCACTCCTGGGCACGGTTCTGGTCGGCCGGCCGTGGCGCCATCGTTTCCACACCGTGAGGGCTCGTCGGCCGTCGGCAGTGACCAGAGTGGTGCGGCGCTCCCCGGCACCAACCGAGGCCCGCTCCGGGGCCGGCCGGGGGGTGACCGCGGCATGCTGCATTGGCATCACCGACGTCACCGGGTCGGGGGACTGTGCCGCCGGCTGCCGGGCCGGACATCCCGGATAAGTGTGATCATCACGCCAAGGTGACATGGCGACTCCAAGCCGTCACCACACCTGGCAGGAGGACCAATTCGATGAACATCACTCTGAAGCGTCTGCTCGGCGTTACCGCGGCGGTGGCCACGGGCGCGGCGGCCCTGCTTGGCGCCGGCGCCGGCACAGCCGTCGCCGCCGACACTGCGCACTGCGACCGCGCCGAACAGGACATGTGGAGCGGCGATCCCAGCCGCAACGTGACCGGCTACCGCTGCAGCATCCCGACGGACAGGAGCCGCTGGTACACCGTCGAGATCGACACCCTCGTACAGACCCACTACGACGGCGACACTGTGGAGGGAGGGGTCGACCGGACCGAGACCCTGCACAACAGAACCATCAGGTGCCTGGGCTATACCTCCGACGACGACACGGTGAACTGGTTCGGATGCCCAGCCGCCTGACACACCCGCCGAAGGCTCCCGTGCCGACGCCCCTGCCCCTCGGCCTGGCCCGACCTTCCCGCACGCCGTCGTCCGCACTCGCCGGCAGTCACTTCGACGACTCGCGTGCGTGTGCGGCTGCGACTGGCGGCGAGACAGGGGACGACGGACGCGGCGGCCTCGGCCAATCGTGCGGTTGTGGTGCGGCACCCGCCGACCGATCTGGACGACAAGGAACCCCCGAAGAGGACCCCACCGGCACGTAGCGGCACGCCTGTGGCACGGCGCCCGAAACGCCGAAGGGCCGGCCTGGGAGGAAACCCCTCCTGAGCAGGCCCTTCCCTCTGTACCCCCTGGCAGGAATCGAACCTGCGACACCGGCTGTAGGAGTTCGATTCGGGTGCTCGCGTGGAGGCCGGTTCCCTGTATCGGACGACGTTTACGACTGCCCAAGGTTGCTGGTGTCCGCTGTCGTTGATGTCAGCGTTGGATGTCAGAGACCTAGCTCTAGCCGGATCGGTCAACGGCGGTCATACAGGCCACTCTGAGGCCCCTGGAAGGCGCTGCCGACCGGGAGCGGTTACTCATCCGCCTTGTAAGAGCGGTGCGCCGAACACGGAGCGCCGGGGCGGCGCGCCGCGGGGCATCCGCCGCCCCGCGGCGACCGGAAGCAGGCGCCAGTACGTGGGCACCCGCCGACGTCAGTCGGCCTCGGCGCGGTGGGCGGCCATCTGGTCGACCAGACTCTGCGGGGCGTCCGGACTGAAGCAGATGTCGAGGTTGGCCGCGGACCCGATGGCCGCCTCCTCGGCGCGCGGGAAGAGAGCTTCCTCGTAGGCGGTCAGGGCCTTTTCGATGTCGTCGGGGTGGGTGGCGATCGCGGTCGCGAGCTCGGCGGCGTCGAGCATGGCGAGGTTGGCTCCCTCGCCCGCGAACGGGGACATCAGGTGGGCGGCATCGCCGAGCAGGGTGACGCCGGGAGTGCGGTCCCAGCGGTGGTCCACGGGCAGGGCGTGGATCGGCCGGGGGACGAGCGCGCCGTCCGCGTCGGCGAGGAGGGACCGCAGCCGCTCGTCCCAGCCGTCGAAGTACTCCATAAGGCTCTGCTTGGCCGCTTCGGTGTCGGCGAAGTCGATGGCACCGGAGGTGGACCAGTCGGCCGGCACCCTGAGAGCGACGTAGACGTGCAGCGAGCCGTCGGGATCGCGGTGGCCGAGGAAGCCCTTCTCCTCGGCGAGCGCGAACAGCATGCCTCCGCCGACGACGGCGGCGCTTTCCGGGTGCCGGGTGTCGGCGTCGAGGAGGAGCACCTCGACGAAGGAGATGCCCGAGTAGAGGGGGGTGGCGTCCGAGAGCAGGGGCCGCACCTTCGACCAGGCGCCGTCGGCCCCGATCAGCAGATCGGCGGTGAACGTCTCCCCGTCGGCGAGCGTCACCTCGTGGCGACCGTCGTCGAGCGTCCGTGTGCCGGTGACTTTGGCACCCCAGCGGACGGCGCCCTCGGGCAGTGAGCCGAGCAGGATGTCGCGCAGGGCGCCCCTGGTGACCTCGGGGCGCTCACCGGCCTCGCCGTCGTCCTCCATGCGGACGATGGCGTCCTTGCCGAGGATGCGCATGGCCTCGCCGCCGGCGTGGACGATCGCGCGGAACTCCTCGTAGAGTCCGGCGGCCCGCAGCGCGGCCTGGCCGGAGTCCTCGTGCATGTCCAGCATGCCGCCCTGCGTGCGGGCGGTCGGTGAGGCGTCGAGGTCGAAGACGGCGGCGGCGATGCCGTTCAGGTGCAGTACGCGTGCGAGCGTGAGGCCGCCGAGACCGGCGCCGATCACGGCTATGGGGTGGTGGTGAGGGGTCGACATGGCAGGTTCTCCAGGTGAGTTGATATCGGTCGACGGTCGAGGAGCGTGGGCACCGACGACAGTCGGGTGTGGATGACCGTCACGGCGTGTCGGGTGTGTCACGCCAGTCGCCACTCGCCCGGGCCGGGCTCAGGTTCACGGCACCGAGGCGTTCGTCGAGCACCGCCGCGTGCAGCTGGGCGGTGTTGCGCATGTAGACGTGGAGCGAGGCCGGACCGGTGTCCAGCTGCTGCGCCAGTCGGCGCATGGTGACGCGTCGCAGGCCTTCCGCCCGCAAGATCGCGACCGCCGTCTCGATGATGCCGTCCCTGGTCAGAGTCCCTTTCGCCGGACGTTCGCGACGGCTGGGGCGGGGAGTGGAGGGTGCTGTCACTCCTCCAAGGTAACGAACATGTTCGTCACGAACAAGTATGGCACGAACATGTTCGCCCTCTCGCACAGGTGCCTGAGTGAGTAGTCGTACTCATGTCCTGGCCCATCCGCTCCAGCACGATGGAGCCACCTGGACCAAGGAGCCCACTCATGCCCGAGCCCGTCCTCGCCTCGCCCACCCGTCAGTCGGTGCCCGAGGAGCGTGTACCGCGGCGGACGTTGCCGACCGCGCTCGTCGTGGTCGTCGTCGCGGGCATGGCACTCTCCGCCTGGCACCCGCACGACCCGACGACGTGGCTGCTGGAGACCGTGTGGGTGCTGGTCGGGCTGCCACTGGTCGTCCTGACCCGGCGGCGGTTCCCGCTCACGAATCTGCTGTGCTGTCTGCTCGCGGCGCACGCGCTGGTGCTCGCCGTGGGCGGCCACTACACCTATGCGCAGGTGCCGTTGGGCGACTGGGTGCGGGACGGGCTCGGACTCGACCGCAATCCCTACGACCGGTTCGGGCACCTCATGCAGGGCTTCGTGCCCGCCGTGCTGGTGCGGGAACTGCTCAGCCGCACCTCACCACTGCGCGGCAGTCGCTGGCTGGCGCCGCTGACCGTGTGCGCCTGTCTCGCGTTCAGCGCGGTCTTCGAGATGTTCGAGTGGGCGGCCGCGGTGATCGGCGGACACGCGGCCGATGACTTCCTGGCCACCCAGGGCGATGTGTGGGACACCCAGTGGGACATGTTCTGCGCACTGATCGGGGCCACCGTCTCGGTGCTGCTGCTGAGCCGCCTGCACGACCGGCAGCTCAGCGCTCTCACGACGTCGGGCAGGCGGTAGCGACGGACCGGGCGGCCGCACCATCGGTGCGACCGCCCGGCCGTATGCACGTCGCCGACTCCTACCAGCGGCTCTCCACCTGCTCCTTGATCCGCCGCTCGTACAGATCCTCGATCGCGTCCAGCGTCTTCTGCGACAGCTCCGGCAGCTTCGCGGCCGCCGCGTTGGCGTGGGCCTGCTCGGGTGAACGGGCGCCCGGGATCACCGAGGTCACACCGGACTGCTGAATGGCCCAACGCAGCGCCAGCTGGGCCGGGGTGTACCCCTCCGGGGCGAGGGCGGAGAACTCGGCCGCCGCCTCCACACCCGTGGCGAAGTCGACACCGGAGAAGGTCTCGCCCTGATCGAAGGACTCGCCGTGGCGGTTGTACGTCCGGTGGTCGTTGGCCGCGAAGACCGTGTCCTTGGTGTACTTGCCGGAGAGCAGGCCGGAGGCCAGCGGTACCCGGGCGATGATGCCGACGCCCGCCTCCTGGGCCGCCGGGAGCACCTGCCGCAGAGGCTTCATGCGGAAGGCGTTGAGGATGATCTGGACGCTCGCCACGTTCGGGCGGGCGATCGCCGTCAGTGCCTCGTCGCACGTTTCGACGCTGACTCCGTACGCGGCGATCCGCTCCTCCTCGACCAGGGTGTCGAGGGCGTCGTACACCTCGTCGGAGGAGTAGACGGGTGTCGGCGGGCAGTGCAGCTGCACCAGGTCGAGGCGGTCCACGCCGAGGTTGCGCCGGGAACGGTCGTTCCAGGCACGGAAGTTGTCGAGGACGTAGTTCTCCGGGATCTGCTCGACGCGGCGCCCCATCTTGGTCGCGACCAGCACATGCAGGTCCGGCCTGCTGCGCAGGAAGGTGGCGATGGTCTCCTCGCTCCGCCCGTCGCCGTACACGTCGGCCGTGTCGAAGAAGGTCACCCCCGACTCGGCCGCCGTCTCCAGCACGGCCAGGGCATCCCGATCGCTCACATCACCCCAGTCGGCACCCAACTGCCACGTGCCGAGACCGATCACCGAAGCATGCTGACCCAACCTGTCGAATACGCGCTCGTCCATGCCGTCAGTCTGACACTTCTGCGCCCCCGCACAGGACCCCACCCACCCTGTTGCCTATGCGTCAACAGAGAACCTCCTGTGAGGGTTTGCCACTCGTACGAGTGAAGCGCTTCGACGATTGATTGATTCGTGTCAACCGCCGCCTAGCGTGCAGCGCATGACCGACCGTTCAAGAAGTGAAGGGCGAACCGCGTGGTCGCGCCGGGGGGTTTCTGCTGAGCGCCGCCACGCTGGCCGCCGGGCCGCCGCTCTCGGTTCGGGGCAGTGCCGCGGCCGCCGATCTGCCCGGATTCCCCGACGGCGTCGACGTCCACCGTACGGCCTACCGCAACTGGGTCGGCGAGATCACCGCGGACGGACTGTGGGCCTGCGCTCCACGCGGCGGGGACCAGGTCGTCCAGGTGGTCAACTGGGCCTGGAAGCAGGGATGGACGGTCCGCGCGCGGGGCTGCTCGCACGGCTGGGCGCCGCTGACGATCCCCGAAGGGACCGCGGCGGACGCCCGCGTCCTGCTGGTCGACACCGCCACCCGGCTGACCGGTCTCTCGCTGGAGTCGGCCCAGCCCGCCGCCGTACGAGCCGGTGCCGGCGTGACCCTGGAAACCCTGCTCGGCTTCCTGGAGGACCACGGCCTCGGTCTCACCGCGACGCCCACGCCGGGCGATCTGACGCTCGGCGGCGCGCTGGCCATCGACGCGCACGGCACCGCCGTTCCGGCCGACGGCGAAAGCCGGCTGCCCGGACACACCTACGGCTCGCTCAGCAATCTCGCACTGTCGCTGACGGCGGTGGTCTGGGATCCCGGCACCGACGCCTATGTGCTGCGCACGTACGACCGCGCCGACGCTGACTGCGCGGCGCTCCTCACGCATCTGGGCCGAGCCCTGGTCACCGAGGCCGTGCTGCGCGTGGGCGTGAACACCAACCTGCGCTGCGTCAGCCGCGTCGACATCCCCGCCGCAGAGCTCTTCGCGGCGCCGGGTAGTGCGGGGCGTACCTTCACGAGCTTCCTCGACGCGGCCGGACGGGCCGAGGCGATCTGGTTCGCGTTCACCGAGTTTCCCTGGCTGAAGGTGTGGAGCGTCGCCCCCGCCCGCCCCCTCACCTCGCGGCGCGTGACATCGCCGTACAACTATCCCTTCTCCGACAACATCCCCACGGCCGTGGCCGATCTCGCCGGGCGGATGGTGACCGAAGCGGCCTGGTACCTGGCTCCGGCCCTGGGCACCGCGCAGCTCACCGCGGCCGCCCTGGGCCTGACGGCCACGCTGTCGGCGGACATCTGGGGGCCGTCCAAGAACACGTTGCTCTACATCAGGCCCACCACCCTGCGCGTGACCGCCAACGGCTACGCCGTGCTCACCTCACGGGCCGAAGTGCAGCGCGTCGTCTGGGAGTTCACCACGTTCTACCGGGAGCGGCTGGCCTCCTACGCGGCCCGCGGAGGCTACCCCGTCAACGGCCAGGTCGAGATCCGCGTGACCGGCCTCGACGACCCGTCGGACATCGCGTCGTCCGGCGCACACGCCCCTTTGCTGTCCGCGCTGCGACCCCGAGCCGACCACCCCGAGTGGGACACGGCCGTCTGGCTGGATGTCCTCACGCTGCCCGGGACTCCCGACGCCGAGGCGTTCTACCGGGAGTTGGAGCACTTCCTTCTCACGACATTCGACGGCGGGTACGCCCTCACCCGCGTCGAATGGTCCAAGGGCTGGGCCTATACGGACCAGGCGGCCTGGTCCGATCCGGCGGTCCTCGGCAGCACCGTGCCCGCCTCGTTCGACGACGGCGAAGGAGCGGACTGGGACGCGACAGCCGCCGTACTGGACCGGCTCGACCCGCACCGAGTCTTCGACAACGCCCTCCTGAAGCAGCTGTTCCCCTGACTCCGGGCGGCGCGCGCGGGAGGCGCCGCGCGGTGACCGTGCGGACCCCCCCGCACCCGTATCTGGTCAATGGGCAAGGCCCGCCGTCGACTTGGTCACCGAGCAAAGCCGCCCTCCCCGGCCACCGCATCACCGCGTCACCGCGTCACCGCGTCACCGCATCACCGCATCACCGCATCACCGCATCACCGAGCCGAGGCTCTGCGCAGGCAGGGCCTCGGCTCCTCGTCGTCGCCACTGGGTCTCCACGCGTTCAACTCCTTGTGAACACGGCCCAATTTACGGGCTACTTTGCTTCATCTCTTGACGACTTTGGTGCAGACCTTTAGGTTCCCGATCACCACAGCTCCATGAATGCGCTCGTTGTTCAGGAACGTGAACACTCCCCCACCATCAGCCTCCAGTGAAAGGCTGTGATCCCCCCTGATGTCCAGACAATCCCTCGCGCGCTCCACCGCGTTGCGCGGCACGCTCACCACCGCCGTGCTGGCTCTCTCCGCCAGTGCCCTGAGCGTGGCGCCCGCCTCCGCCGCCACCGGCACGATCACCGGTCTCGCGGGCAAGTGCCTCGACGTGGCGGGCGCGAACTCCGCCAACGGCACGGCCGTACAGCTCTACGACTGCAACGGGACCGCCGCCCAGCAGTGGACCGTCGGCTCGGACGGGTCGATACGGGCCCTCGGCAAGTGCCTTGACGTCACCGGCAATTCGACCGCGAACGGGGCCAGGCTCCAGCTGTGGGACTGTACGGGCGGCGCGAACCAGAAGTGGACGGTCTCCTCGGCGCGCGACATCGTCAATCCGCAGGCCGACAAGTGCGCCGACGTCACGGGCAACACCTCGGCGAACGGCACCCCGATACAGATCTGGAGCTGCACCGGCGGCGCCAACCAGAAGTGGACCGCGCCCGCTCCCGACGGGGGCACGACGCCCGCCGCGCCGATGGCCGTCGCCCCGTACCTCTACAACGGCTGGGGCAGCCCGCCGAACCCGGCCACCGTCATGAACGCCACCGGCGTCAAGTGGTTCACGCTGGCCTTCGTGCTCAGCAACGGCTACTGCAACCCGCAGTGGGACGGCAGCCGCGCGCTGACCGGCGGTGTCGACCAGCAGACCGTCAACGCCGTGCGGGCGAACGGTGGTGACGTCATCCCGTCCTTCGGCGGCTACAGCGGCAACAAGCTGGAGAGTTCCTGCTCCAGCGCCGGGGAGCTGGCGGCCGCGTACCAGAAGGTCATCAACGCCTACGGGCTCAAGGCGATCGACATCGACATCGAGGCCGACGCGTACAGCAACACGACGGTCCAACAGCGCACAGTGGACGCGCTCAAGACCATCAAGGCGAACAACCCCGGCATCAAGGTGTACGTCACCATCGGCACCGGGCAGAGCGGCCCCGACACGGGTCTCATCAACCGGGCCGCGGCGTCCGGGCTCACCGTGGACAGCTGGACGATCATGCCGTTCGATTTCGGCGGAGCCGGCCAGAACATGGGGACGCTCACCCAGCGGGCCGCGGAAGGTCTGAAGACGGCCCTCAAGAATGCTTACGGCTACGGCGACGACCAGGCGTACCGGGACATGGGCATCTCCTCCATGAACGGGATCACCGACCAGAACGAGACGGTCACCGTCGCCGACTTCCAGACCATCCTCGGCTATGCGCAGCAGCACCATCTGGCACGGCTGACGTTCTGGTCCGTCAACCGTGACCGGCCGTGCACGAGCGGCGTCGCCGACAGCTGCTCCGGAGTGAGCCAGCAGGACTGGGACTACACGCGGGTCTTCGCGAAGTACACCGGCTGACCTTGCCCACCCCCCACCAGCACAGGAGAGCCCCGTGTCCAGATCCAGAAGGCAGTCCGGCCGTCACCGGATACCGAAAGTGCTGATCGTGTTCGCCCTGGTGGCGACAACGGTGTCAGCCGTGGCGATCGCCTCGCAGGACAAGGCTGCCGCGCAGCCGGCCGCGCTGCCCACCGGTTGGGCCACCGTCGTCAACGCGGGCAGCGGCAAGTGCGTCGACGCGCGCGCCGCCGCCACGGCGAACGGCACCGCGGTCCAGCAGTACGCGTGCAACAGCAGCCAGGCCCAGCAGTGGCGGTTCGCGGCCACGTCCGGCGGATACTCCCAGGTCGACCTTCGCGCCGACGCCACCAAGGTCTGGGACGTCACCGATGTCTCCACGGCGGACAACGCCCTGGTGCAGTTGTGGACGTACGGCGGCGGCAACAACCAGCAGTGGCAGGCCGTGGCCGAGTCCAGTGGCGCGTACCACTTCCTGAACCGGGGCAGCGGCAAGTGCCTCGATGTGCCGAGCGCGTCCACCTCGGACAGCGTGCAACTCCAGCAGTACACCTGCAATGGCACGGCGGCCCAGTCCTTCTACGTCAACCCGGTCGACGCGACGCCGCCGCCCGGAACTCCGGACCTCGGTCCGAACGTCACTGTCTTCGACCCGTCGACTCCGGCCGCCACGATCCAGAGCAGCCTCGACTCGGCCTTCTCCCAGCAGGAGACCAACCAGTTCGGCACTGCCCGAAAGGCCTTCCTCTTCAAGCCGGGTACGTACGACGCCAACGCGAATGTCGGCTTCTACACACAGGTCGCCGGCCTTGGCCTGTCCCCCGACGACGTCAACATCCGCGGCGCGGTGCACGCCGAGGCCGACTGGTTCCAGGGCAACGCCACCCAGAATTTCTGGCGGTCGGCCGAGAACCTGTCGGTGACTCCGACGGGCGGTTCGGACCGCTGGGCGGTGTCGCAGGCCGCGCCCTACCGGCGGATGCACCTGAAGGGCAACCTCGCGCTGGACGACGGCGGTTGGTCCAGTGGCGGCTACATGGCCGACACGAAAATCGACGGGCAGGTCGACTCCGGTTCGCAGCAGCAGTGGCTGTCGCGGAACACCGAGTGGGGCAGCTGGACCGGCTCCAACTGGAACATGGTCTTCGTCGGCTCCAAGAACGCTCCGGTGAACAGCTTCCCGAGTCCGCCGTACACCACGGTCGACCAGACCCCGGTCACGCGTGAGAAGCCCTTCCTGTACGTCGACTCGACGGGCGCCTGGAAGGTGTTCGTGCCGTCCGTGCGCACCAACACCAGTGGCACCACATGGAGTTCCGGCACCCCCGCGGGCACGTCGCTGCCCATCGCCGACTTCTTCATCGTCAAGCCGGGCGCCACGGCCGCGCAGATGAACGACGCGCTCGCGCAGGGCAAGAATCTGCTGGTGACGCCGGGGGTCTACCACCTCGACCAGACGCTGAAGGTGACCAGGGCCGACACCGTCGTCCTGGGCCTGGGTCTCGCCACGCTCGTCCCCGACAACGGGATCACCGCGATGTCCGTGGCCGACGTGAACGGCGTCCAGCTCGCCGGACTGCTGATCGACGCGGGCACCACCAACTCGTCGCAGCTCATGGAGATGGGGCCGAGCGGCTCCTCCGCCGACCACAGCGCCGACCCCAGCTCGCTGCACGACGTGTTCTTCCGCATCGGCGGTGCGGGCGTCGGCAAGGCCACCACGAGCCTGACGATCAACAGCGACGACGTCATCGGTGACCATCTGTGGCTGTGGCGCGCCGACCACGGCAGTGGCGTCGGCTGGACCAGCAACACCGCCGACACCGGACTCGTCGTGAACGGCGACGACGTCACGATGTACGGCCTGTTCGTCGAGCACTACCAGAAGTACCAGACCATCTGGAACGGCAACGGCGGCCGCACGTTCTTCTACCAGAACGAGATGCCGTACGACCCGCCCAACCAGTCGTCCTGGATGAACGGTTCGACGCAGGGCTACGCCGCGTACAAGGTCGCCAACTCCGTGACGAGTCATCAGGTGTACGGCTTCGGCAGCTACTGCTACTTCAGCACCAACTCGAGCGTGGCCGCCGAGCACGCCATCGAGGCACCCAACACCGCGAACGTGAAGTTCAAGGACATGGTGACGGTCTCCCTGGGCGGCACCGGCACGATCCGGCATGTCGTCAACGACAAGGGCGGCCCGTCCAACTCCTCCACCAATGTCGCCAACCTCATCAGCTACCCATGACCCGCACAGAAAGGATCGATCAACCGATGCACACGATCAGATCCGGTCCGGCGCGCGCGGCCCTGCGGATTCTTCTCCTGCTGGCGACGCTGCTGGGCCTCGCGGCACCGCCCGCCGCCCAGGCGAGTACGGCGGCGACGCCGTTCAAGGTGCTGGCGCTCTACAACGGCACATGGGACGCGGCGCACATCGACTTCGTCAAGGAGGCGAACGACTGGTTCCCCAAGCAGGCCGCGGCGAACGGCTTCACCTACACGGCCAGCAACAACTGGGACCTGCTCAGCAACGGCGGCGTCAACGCGTATCAAGTCGTGCTGTTCCTCGACGATTTGCCGCAGACGGCGGCCCAGCGGACAGGGTTCGAGACGTACATGCGCAACGGGGGTGCCTGGCTGGGCTTCCATGTCTCGGCCTTCACAACCGACGCGGCAGCCTGGCCGTGGTACCACAACCAGTTCCTCGGCAGCGGCAACTTCCGGTCGAACACCTGGGGTCCGACGACGTCGGTCCTGAAGGTCGAGGACCGTACGCACCCCTCCACCAAGAACCTGCCGGCCACGTTCACCTCGTCGGTCAGCGAGTGGTACAGCTGGTCCAACGACCTGCGGCAGAACCCGGACATCAAGATCCTGGCCTCGGTCGACCCCAGCAGCTTTCCGCTGGGCACCGATCCCGACCAGAGCTGGTACAGCGGCTACTACCCGATTCTGTGGACCAACACGAAGTACAAGATGCTGTACGCGAACTTCGGTCACAACGCGATGGACTACTCGACCAACACCCGTCTGTCGTCGACGTTCGCGAGTGAGACACAGAACCGGTTCGTACTGGACGGGCTGAAATGGCTGGGCGGGGCGGATACCACCACCCCGCCGTCGGACTCGATCTCCGAGACCGCCTGGTACTCGCTGACGAATGCCGGCAACGGCACCTGTGTGGACGCCCGTTCGGCCGCCACGGCGAACGGGACGGCGATCCAGCAGTACGCCTGCAACGGCACGCAGGCACAGCAGTTCCAGTTCCCCTCGACCGACAGCGGCTACCGCCGAGTCGGTATCCGCGGCAACCCGCAGCAGGTCATCGACGTGACCGGTGTCTCGACGGCCGACAACGCGCCGCTCCAGCTGTGGAGTTACGGAGGCGGGCAGAACCAGCAGTGGCTCCCGGGCAAGGAGAGCACCGGGCGCTACCACTTCACGGCCCGGCACAGCGGCAAGTGCCTGACCGCGGCGAGCGCTTCGACGAACAGCGTGCAACTCACCCAGCGCACCTGCGACGGCTCCGCGGCACAGAGCTTCACGCTCACCGCGCAGCCCTGACCGCTCGGCGCGAGGGTGCCCCCGCCGCACTCCAGCGGCGGGGGCACCGGTCTGTCGTCGTCAGGAGCGTGCCAGTCGGGCGAGTTCGGTGCCGGCGAGCAGGAAGGCACCGACGCCGAAGTTCGCGGTGCTGTCGTAGGTGACGGGCTGGCTGGACTCGGGACGGTCGCCGACGTTCTGGACATAGCCCAGGAAGCCGTCGGGGTGTACGGCGGTGGTGACGAGGCCGTTCCAGGCCCGGGCCGCGACCGGGAGGTAGGTGGGCCGGTCGACCAGGCCCGCGCCGATCGCGTACGACGTGCCGTAGAGGAAGAAGGACGTGCCGCTGGTCTCGGGGCCCGGCAGGTGCGCGGCGTCGGCGAGGTTGACGTTCCAGAAGCCGTCACCGCGCTGCACGCCGGCCGCGCCCCTCACCAGGCGGGTCAGGGTGTCGCGGTATTCCGCGGTGTGCCCTTCCCCTGGGGGCAGGGCCTTGAGGATCTTGACGTGTCCGCCGGTCACCCATCCGTTGCCGCGCGACCACACGACCGGCTTGCCCGCGGGAGAAACGATCCCTCCGGGCAGGAAACGCTTGTCGCGGTACCACAGGCCCGTGGTGGGGTCGTACAGGCCGGGGCCACCCTCGATGCGCTTGGTGTGGTTGTAGAGGGCGTACAGCTTCTCCCAGTACCGGGGGTCCTTGCGCAGGGCGCCCATGCGGGCGAAGGGCGGCATGGCCATGTGGAGGGCGTCGTCCCACCACCAGTCGTCGTTCTTGTCGGGCTGGTCCTCGTAGACCATGCGGTGCAGGGACGTTTCGATCGCGGTGAGCTTGCGCTCCTCGGGCTCTCTCTCGTAGAGATCGAGGTAGGCCTGCCCTGCATTGTGGTTGTCGGCGTGGCGGGTGGTCACACCGCCATTGAGGCCGTACGCGTGCTTCTCGGCCCAGCCGCGGGCGTAGGCGAGGTAGCGGGCGCTGCCCGTCAGGCGCTGCAGCGCGAGCAGCCCGCTGAAGAAGGTGGCGTTGGCCCAGCCGTTGTCACCCGGGTCCGTGTGGGCGCCGATCCACTGGTCGGCCACACGGCGCAGGACAGCGGTGATCTCGGCCTTCGGCGGCAGCCCGGATGAGGCGGCGCGCGAGGCGGCGCGCGAGGCGGCGTGTGCGGTGCCCGCCAGGGAGGGCAGGAGGGATGCGGAGGCCGTGAGCGTGGCCGCGCCGGAGAGCAGGCGTCGTCTATGCATGTGAACAACTCCTACGGATGGGGACTCCCATCCTCAACTCCCGCCTCACACGCTGTCCATGGCGTGTCGTCAACTGGTCGCAAATCAAGGGCAGTTCAACTCAGCGCACCTCGTTCAGACTGCAGAACCGAGACTCCCGGGCTCTCACGAACCGGGCTCCTGGGCTCTCAGGAACCGGGCTCCCGCGTTCTCACACCCTCCCCCACCGCGCCATCGCGCAGGAGAACACCCCGAACAGGACGAGCCCCGCGGCGACGCAGGCCAACAGCCACGGGCCCAACGGGGTTTCGGAGAACGAGCGGAGCGTGTCGTCCAAGCCCTTGGCCCGGTCGGGTTCGTAGTCGACGGCGGCCCGCACCGCGAAGGCACCCGCCGTGGCGAACACCAGCCCGCGCGCCACCCCGCCCGCAACGCCCGTCGTATCGACCGCCCGCCGCACCTGCCGCGACATCTCCCCGAGCTTCAGTTGCTCGCGGTACTTGCGCAGCACGGCTCCAACGGCGATCCAGACACCCACCACGACGGCGCCGACTCCCGCCATGCCCACGATCCACTGCCCTGCCGGCCACTCCAGCGCCCGGGCCGTAACATCCTGAGACTGCTGGTCGCTGGAGGTCGTGCCCCCCGCACCGGCGGCGAAGGACAGCACGGAGTAGGCGACGCACGCGTAGAAGACACAGCGCACGGCCGACAGCAGTCGCGTTCGCGCGGTACGGCCGTCGCGCCCGGCCGCCCCGAAGAGCGCCTCGGAGAGCCGCCACAGCGCCATCCCGACGAGTCCGGCGCCAAGGGCCCACATCAGGACGGCCCCGAAGGGCTTCGTGGAGATCTCTTCGAGCGCGCCGCTCCGGTCCGCCGGGCGTCCACCGTCACCGAAGGCGATCCGCAGCGCCAGTGCGCCCACCAGGAGGTAGATCACGCCTCGCGCCACCAGCCCCGCCCTGGCGGTGCCCTCCCGTACCGATCCCGTCGCCGCCCGGCGGGCCCGGAGCCGGCCGCTCCGGGTCACCGCATCGGCGTTCACACGGATCCGGACTGGTGCGCCGGGACCGCCTCCAGCCGCAGCTGGACCTGGACCTCCTGGTCTCCTGCGTCCTCACCCAGCTCGGACAGGGCGAAGGCCTCACGCAGGGTCTCCCGCACGACCTGCACCGCGTGGGGGGTTCCCTGCACTTCCGCCGTCACCGGTCCCGACAGCCGGCCCGTTGGTACGGCCGCGCCCTCGGGCGCGTCCTCCGTGTCGAAAGTGCCGGTCCACACCGTCGGGTGATGGCCCTCGGCCTCTCGAATCTCGTCCTCGGCACACCGGTCCGAGGCGAAGCGACTGCACAGGACGGCGAACAGGTGCCCGGCGTCGGCCGCCGAGCAGTCGCTGAGCACCACCTGGACCTGCGATCCGGGCAGCGGATGCGCGCTCATGGAAATCCTCTCCCCTCTCGCACGGGGATCTCGCCTTCGATCGGGCGAGTCCTTGCGTTGTCGCGGGTACCCCACAGGCGCGAGTGAAACGGCCGTGCGTGCAGGCCACGTGTGGTGAGACACCCCCAGGTCAACACGCTCAGTGAGCTATGTTGAGTGCTCGTGGGACACAAAGGAGGCGCACCGGTGCCATCGCCGCAGCAGGCACGCGCACAGGCATCCGCGATCACCTCGGGCAAGAAGGCCCCGGAGGCGAGCGTGGCTCCCACGGCCCAGCTCAGGGAGCTGTTCGACGGACCGCGGCTCTCGCCGGGCCAGCGGCGCATCGCGCAGTACCTGATCGAGCACATCACCGAGGCGGCGTTCCTGTCGATCACGGATCTCGCGGAGCGCGTGGGCGTCAGCCAGCCCTCGGTCACCCGTTTCGCGGCGGCGGTCGGCTTCAGTGGTTACCCCGCGCTACGGGAGAAGCTCCAGTCGATCGCGCTCAGCATCCTCGGCAGCACGCCGGGCACGCCCGCGGAGACCACGAGCAACGAGCTGCAGGCGGCGGTGGACGCCGAGATCGAGAACCTGGAGAACCTGCGGAGGGACTTCGCCGATCCGGACGAGGTGATCCGTGTCGGCCGGGCGCTGTCGAAGTCGACGCCGCTGACCGTGCTGGGACTGCGGATCTCCGTGTCGCTGGCCGAGTACTTCGCCTACGCCGCACGGCGCATCCATCCGGACGTACGGCTGGTGACCCGGGGCGGCAGCGTCGCCTACGACGCACTCCTCCAGTCGCGCGAGGCGGGCGGCACCTGGGTGCTGGCCTTCGGGATGCCGCGGCACGCCCAGGAGACGCTCACGGCCCTGCGGGTCGCGCGCAGCGCCGGGCTCCAGGTGGCCCTGATCACCGACCTGGGGCTCGGACCGCTGGCGGACGAGGCGGACGTCACCTTCACCATCGGCACCGGGTCACGCCTCGTCTTCGACTCCTACGCCGCGCCCGTCGTGATGTCGGCGGCGCTGCTGCAGGCCATGACCGACGCCGATCCGGAGCGGACGCAGGCCCGCCTGGAGGAGTACGAGCAGGTCGCCGAGCAGCACCAGTTCTTCCTCAAGGACTGATTTTTCTTCGTCGAGCTACCGATCGACCTTCGTCGAGCTCTCGGGTCCCCTTGCAGAAAACCCTTTCCCCTACCGCCCGCCACCACGGCATCACGGGATCATTCACATCAATTCGCGCATGAATGTTTTCATGTTCTTGCGTATCCGGCGGTATATATAAATACTTCTCGCGGATCGCGACCAGGAGGCCCTCCGGGTCGCGTCCGACGACCACCCGGGACCGTCCGCTCCTACCCGCATCGGGTCCCGGGTGTTCAGACGGGCCTCGCCTGCGCGAGCGCCCGTGGTGGCGGCCCCGGCCATCCCCTAGACCGGGGCCGCCCCAGACCCCCACGACCCTTCCCGCCGACGTAACCCGGAAGCGATGAACATGGCCCTGACATACTCACCGATCACCTCGGACTGGCCGTGCCAGGTCAAGACCCCCGGCAGCTTCGACTGGGAGCGATCGGCGGTCAAATGGCTGCGTGAGCTGGTGCCGAGCCGCTACGCGAGCTACCCCGTCCTGCTCAAGCACCCCGTACTTCTCGCCCGCCACGCCCAGATCCAGGTGCAGCACGAGATACGGGTCGCCCGCACCGCGCTGCAGACCGCCCGGGCCGAACTGCCCGCCCTGGGGCTGCACGAAGGGGTCATCGAGCACACCATCAAGCTGTACGCCGCCGAGGTCATGCAGCTCCAGCACATCGCCCGCAGCATCCGCGCGGTGACCCACGCTCTGACGGACGGCAGCGCCGCGCGAAACTGAGGTCCCGGGGCCTGTGTGATGGTTCCGGCAGGACCGTCACCGAGGAGTCGCCGTGGACACGCACAGGCCGCCGCAGATTGTCGCAGGTGGAGCACGGGGAGTGGAGGGAGCCGGGGAATCCGCACCGGCACACACCCTCGACGTACGGTGGATTCACGGGTCGCCGTCGGCCAAGCACAACACCGATCCCGACATCCAGGTCCACGCGTACGACGCGCACACGATGATCCTCCGGCAGAACATGGCGATCGACTACGAAGCGCCCTTCATGTTCCTGCTGTTCGGTGAGGAACGGGCCGTTCTGATCGACACCGGCGCCACCGCGTCCGCCGAGTACTTCCCGCTGCGTCGCGTGGTCGACGAGGTGATGGAGACCTGGTTGGCCGCACATCCCCGGGACGCCTACGAGCTCCTGGTGCTGCACACGCATCCGCACAGCGACCACATCGCGGGGGACGGTCAGTTCACCGGCCGTCCCGGCACCAGAGTCGTGGACGCGGCCCTGGACAGCGCCTGGGAGTTCTTCGGCTTCCACGACGATCCCGAGGGCGTCGCCCGGGTCGACCTGGGTGGCCGCGTCCTCGAATGCCTGGCGACGCCCGGGCATCACGAGGCGGCGGTGACGTTCTTCGACCCCGGGACCGGGTTCCTGCTCACCGGCGACACGGTCTATCCCGGCCGTCTGTACGTGGAGGACTGGCCGGCGTTCACCCGCACGATCGACCGACTGATCGACTTCTGTGCCACCCGGCCGGTCACCCACGTCCTCGGCTGCCACATCGAGATGACCCGGCAACAGAGCCGGGACTACCCGGTACGCACCACATATCAACCCGACGAGCCGCCGCTGCAGATGACCACGGATCAACTGCGTGACATCCGAGCGGCGATCGAGACCGTCGGCGACCGGCCGGGACGCCATGTGTTCGACGACTTCGTGATCTGCCGCCGCGACACTCCGGACGCGGATTAGGAACGCGGACGCACCGCGAATGGCCCAAGCCGGCGCGATAGGAAACGGCGTGGGCGGGAACACGCAGAGCGAACAGCCCGACGAGCGGACTGGACGGTCGCATGGATTCCACAGCGTGGACGTTGATCCTCGTTGTCGCGGTGCTGGCCGCCGCTGCACTCGCGGTGGCCATCGTGCTCCTGATCCGGCTCGTCCGCGCCCGCCGCGACCTGCGGCGGGCCGGACTGCCGTCCGGGCCGCGCTGGGTCTTCTGGGGCGCGGTCCTCTACCTCGTGCTCCCGGCCGACCTGCTGCCCGACCCCGTGTATCTCGACGACATCGGCGTACTGCTGCTGGCCCTCCGGTCGCTGCGCGCCCTGCCGAAGGAACCGCTGCCCGACATGCGCGGGAACCCGCGTGCGCCGACAGGACGTTGACGTCTGTAGCGAGCACCACGTCGACGGGCGGCACCATGAGTGAGCTGGTTCCCGGGGCCAATATGCCCCTGCCGGGCGGCACCCTGACCCTCAGGGTGCCGGGCCCCTTCGACGTGTCCGCGCTCGTCACCGACGACAGCGGGAAGGTGCGCGGCGACGGCGACTTCGTGTTCTACAACCAGCCGTCCGCGCCCGGCGCCCGCCTCCAGGGCGAGCGCCTGACCATCGATCCCCTGGGGCTGCGGCCCGGAGCCAGCCGCGTCACCGTGGTCGTCAGTCCCGCCGACCCCGCGACGCCCCTGGGGCAGCTGCCCGCGCCCACGCTGCACGTCATCGCACCGGACGGTCGTCCCCTCGCCCGGTTCACCCCGCCACGACCACAGCGGGAGACGCTGCTGCTGCTCGCCGAGCTGTATCGGCGAGGCACCGCCTGGAAACTCCGCGCCCTGGGCCAGGGCTACGCGGACGGACTGGCGGGCATCGCCCGGGACTTCGGGGTGGATGTCACCGCGGACGACGCCCCGGCGGACCCGCCCCCCGGCGCGACGGCCGACCCGGACGGTTTCCTCGGTCCGGTGAATGCCGCCCGCTCCGCGGCCGGTTCCCCGCCCGTCTCCCTCGACGCACGACTCACGGCCGCGGCGCGGGCCCACGCCTCCGGCATGGCCGCCCGCGGACAGCTCCGTTCCGAGAGCCCGGACGGTGTCTCCGTGTACCAGCGCGTCACCTCGGCCGGATACGCGTATCTCACCATCGGCGAACACCTCGTGTCCGGCCCGCGCACACCGGCGGAGTTCGTGGATTACTGCCTCTCCTCCGAGCAGTCCCGGCGCACCCTGTGCGACCCTGGGTTCCGCCAGGCGGGGCTGGCGCACGTCAGCGACGGCCGCTCCGGCGTTTTGTACTGGACGGCGCTGTGGGCGCTGCCCTTCAGCCCCGCGGGCCTGGAGCGCACGACGCGCGAGGTCATCGCCCTCACCAACGCCGAACGGGCCACGGCCGGTCTGCCGCCGCTGTCCGGCGACTCCCCTCTCACCGCGGCGGCCCAGGCCCACAGCGCCGACATGGTGGCCCGCGCCTTCTACGCCCACACCTCACCCGACGGCAGCCAACCCTGGGACCGGGCCGCCGCCGCGGGCTCCACCCGCCGCACCGTCGGCGAGAACATCGCGTGCGGTCAGCGCTCCTCCGCCGAGGTCGTCCGCGGCTGGATGAACAGCCCCGGCCACCGCGCCAACATCCTCAAGCCCGACTTCACCCACATAGGCGTCGGCCTCGCGGGCGGCGGCGAGGCGGGCACGTACTGGACACAGCTCTTCGGAGGCTGACCGGGACGCCCGGGCCGCCGACAAGAACGCTTCGGCCGCGGGCTGAGGGCCCTTCAGCCGCCGACTGTAACTCTCGGCTGCCGGCAGGGGCTTTCGGGTGCGACACGCGTGTGCGGACCGGCGCTGAAATGACGCGTGCGGACGCGAGATTCGGCCGTTCGTGGCTCAAGACCATCGTTTCACCGCAGGTGGCAGAACAATGCAACCTGCTCAGCCGCCCCACGCGTACAGAATGAGCCGTCGCATGTTCAGGACGCGATCAGGCCGGGGCGTGTGGCACCGACAGAACGACAGGGGAGAAGAACAGATGGTCTCAGGAATGGTCGGCACAGGTACGGCGCTCGGCGCGGTTCTGGTGTCCCTCCTGGCGGTTCCCGCACAGGCCGCCGAGCCCGCTGCGGACGGCGTCAACGCCATTTCCCGCGCGGCGACTTCGCCGACGACGGCCCAGGATCTTGCGGCGCCGGATGTGACGGGGCTGGCCGACGTTCTGAAGACGGCGATCAGCCAGGGCGCACCGGGAGCCATGGCGCGGATCGACGACGACGGCACGGCCTACACGGTGACCAGGGGTATCGCCGACCGGGGCACCGGGCGCGCCATGAACGCGAGCGACCGCTTCAGGATCGGGAGCGCGACCAAGAGCTTCTCCGCCGTCGTACTGCTGCAACTGGTGGACGAGGGCAAGCTGGACCTCGACACCTCGGTGAACACGTATCTGCCCGGACTGCTGCCCGACGACCGGATCACGGTGCGGCACGTGCTGAGCCACCGCAGCGGCCTGTACGACTACACGAACGACATGTTCGCCGACACGGTCCCCGGCTTCGAAGCGGTGCGCAACAAGGTCTTCAGCTACCAGGACCTGGTGAACCTGTCTCTGCAGCAGCCTCTCACCAACGCGCCGGGCGCCGCCTACTCATACTCCAACACCAACTTCGTCGTCGCGGGCATGCTCATCGAGAAGCTCACCGGCCATCCCGTGGCCACGGAATACCAGAACCGCATCATCAATCCGCTGGAGCTGAGCGACACCCTCTACGTGCACCCCGACACAGCGATCCCGGGGGCGCACATCAACGGCTACCTCCCGCCCGACGGCGGCGGCGCTCTGGTGGACTCCACCGAACAGACGGTCTCCTGGGCGCAGAGCGCCGGCGCGATGATCTCCAGCACCCATGACCTGAACGTCTTCTTCTCGGCACTGATGGGCGGAAAGCTGATGTCCGCCGCCCAACTGGCGCAGATGCAGCAGTGGACCACGGTCAACAGCACCCAGGGCTACGGCCTCGGTCTGCGCCGCCGGGACCTGTCGTGCGGGGTGTCCGTCTACGGGCACACGGGCACCGTGCAGGGCTACTACACCTACGCGTTCACCTCGAAGGACGGCAAGCGCACCATCAGCTCGCTCGCCAACACCTCCAACAACGCCGATGTGCTGAACACCATGGCCCGCACCCTGGAATCCGCGTTCTGCGGCAAGTCCGCGACCAAGGCCGCCACACGCACCGCGGCGCCCCAGGAGCGGCACGAGGACATCGCACCGGCCATCACCCTCAACTGACCTCCCGGGCTGCACCTGACCCCGCACGCTTCGGCCGCCGGTGCGCGGCCCGCCAGGGGCCGGGTGCAGCTTCGGGGCCGGGGTGAGTCGCCGCGCGTCGTCCGCGGCCGGATGAACAGCCCCGTCCACCGCGCCGTCATCCTCCACCCCGACTTGACCCACATGGGCATCGGCACCGCAGCCACTGCCGCTGCCTCTTTTCCGCCAATTCACCGATTCGAATTCACCGATTCTGATGCATCCCCGGGCAATGCAACCCACTCCGCCTTCCAGCGCGTAGAGATGGTGCCGACGCCCGCATCCGCGGCGCGGTCCGTGCCGGAATCACACCGGCAGAAGGAACTCGGGAGAGAACTCAGATGGTCTCAGCAACGGTGGGCACGGGTACGGCGCTCGGCGCGGTTCTGGTGTCCCTCCTGGCGGCCCCCGCGCAGGCCGCGGCGCCCGCGGCCACCGGCGGAGCCGACACCGAACGGGTCGCAGCGGCGGGAGCGTTGGCGGCGCCCGACGACGCCGGGCTGCGCAAGGTGCTGCGCACGGCGCTGACGCAGGGAGCCCCCGGCGCGATGGCGCGGATCGACGACAATGGCACAGTGCACCGGCTGACCGAAGGAGTCGCCGACCGGACCACCCGACGGGCCATCAGCACCAAGGACCGGTTTCGCGTCGGCAGCGTCACCAAGACCTTCTCCGCCGTGGTGCTGCTCCAACTCGTCGACGAGGGCAAGCTGAAGCTGGACCGCTCGGTCAACAGCTATCTGCCCGGGCTGCTGCCCGACAACGGGATCACCGTGCGCCATGTGCTGAGCCACCGCAGCGGCCTGTACGACTACACCAACGACATGTTCGCCCAGACGGTCCCCGGCTTCGAGGCCGTCCGCAACAAGGTGTTCGGCTACCGGGACCTGGTGAAGCTCTCCTTGAAGAAGCCGCGCACCAACGCGCCGGGCGCGGCCTATGCGTACTCGAACACCAATTTCGTCGTCGCGGGCATGCTCATCGAGAAGCTCACCGGCCATCCCGTGGCCACGGAATACCAGAACCGCATCTTCGAGCCCCTCAACCTCTCCGAGACCTTCTACGTCCACCCCGGCACGGCGATCCCGGGTCGCCACGCCAACGGCTACCTCACCCCCGACGCGGCCGGTGCCGCCCTGGTGGACGCGACCAAGCAGACGGTCTCCTGGGCGCAGAGCGCGGGCGCGATCATCTCCACCGCGCACGACCTGGATACCTTCTACTCCGCCCTGATCCGAGGCAAGCTCATGTCCGCCGCCCAGCTGACGCAGATGCGCAAGTGGACGACGGTCAACAGCACCACGAGCTACGGCCTCGGGCTGCGCCGCCGTGACCTGTCGTGCGGAGTCTCCGTGTACGGGCACACGGGCACCGTGCAGGGCTACTACACGTACGCCTTCACCTCGAAGGACGGCAAGCGCAGCCTCACCGCGCTGGCGAACACCTCCAACAACACCACTGTGCTCAACACCATGTACGCCACCCTGGAATCCGCGTTCTGCGGCAAGCCCGCGACCAAGGCCGCCCCGCGCGGCTCCGCGCCCGTGGAGCGGAACGAGAACATCGCACCCGGCGTCGCCCGCTACTGACCGCTCGCGCCGCGCCTCACCCCTGACGGTTCGGCCGCCGGTGCGGCGGCTGGTCGGGGGCGGGGCGCAGCCTCGGCGCCGGGATGGGAAGGCCCTGGGCCTTGTCGCCGTCGACGGTGACGGGTTCGCTGTAGTGGCGGATCTCCAGGGGCTCGCCGGTCACCAGCGTGTACGTGGCGACGCCCGGCTCGATCTCCACGCGCAGACGACGGCCGAGGAGTTCCAGGGAGAAGGCGAGCCGGCTGAAGCGCTCCGGCAGCCGGGGCGCGAACTCCAGGGTGTCGCCGTGGTGGCGCATGCCCCCGAACCCGGCCACCAGGGCCATCCAGGTCCCGGCGAGCGAGGCGATGTGCAGGCCGTCACGGGTGTTGTGCTCCAGGTCCTCCAGATCCATCAGCGCGGCCTCCACCAAGTAGTCGTAGGCGAGGCCCGGATGCCCGGCCTCGACCGCGATCACGGCCTGGCAGCAGGCGGACAGGGAGGAGTCCCGGACGGTGAGGGGCTCGTAGTAGGCGAAGTTGCGGGCCGTGTGCTCCTCGTCGAAGAAGGGGCTGCACTTGTACATCGCGAGCACCAGGTCGGCCTGCTTGACGACCTGTTTGCGGTAGATGTCGAAGTACGGGAAGTGCAGCATCAGCGGGTACTGGTCGGGCCGGGTGGCGGCGAAGTCCCAGCGCTGGTAGCGGGTGAACCCGGCGTGCTGTTCGTGGACGCGGAGTTCGTCGTTGTAGGGGATGTGCATGGCGTCGGCGGCGTCGTGCCAGGCGGCACTCTCCTCGGCGTCGACGCCGAGCTCCGCGGCTCGCCGAGGGTGGCGCTCGACGACGTCCGCGGCGGCCAGCAGGTTCGTACGGGCCATGAGGTTGGTGTACGTGTTGTCGTCGGCGACCGCGCTGTATTCGTCGGGTCCCGTCACCCCGTCGATGTGGAACTTCCCCTGGTGGTCGTGGTGGCCGAGCGAGCGCCACAGACGGGCCGTCTCGACCAGCAGCTCGACCCCGGTGTCGCGTTCGAACCGCGCGTCGCCGGTGACAGCGGTGTAGCGGACCACGGCGTCGGCGATGTCGGCGTTCACATGGAAGGCGGCCGTGCCGGCGGGCCAGTACGCCGAGCCCTCCGAGCCCTCGATGGTGCGCCAGGGGAACGCGGCGCCCCGCAGACCGAGTTGGGCCGCCCGCTCGCGTGCGGCGGGCAAGGTGTTCTGGCGCCAGCGCAGTGCCTCGGCGACGGCGCCGGGCGAGGTGTAGGTGAGCAGCGGCAGCACGAAGGTCTCGGTGTCCCAGAAGGCGTGGCCGTCGTATCCGGAGCCGGTGAGCCCCTTGGCGGGTATCGCGCGCTGTTCGGCGCGGGCGCCGGCCTGCAGGACGTGGAAGAGCGCGAAGCGGACGGCCTGCTGGATCTCCTCGTCGCCCTCCACCTCGACATCGGCGCGCGCCCAGAAGTCGTCCAGATAGGCGCGCTGTTCGTCGACCAGCGCCTGCCAGCCGCCGTGTTCGGCCGCCGCGAGCGCCGCGTCGACCTGATCGCGTACGGCCGGCAAGGACCGGGGGCTCGACCAACCGTAGGAGACGACCTTCTCCAGACACAGCTTCTCGCCGGGTGCCAGGACGGAGGTGACGGTGAGCCGGGCGATGTCGTCGCCGCTCTCGCTGCTCGTGGTGGTCGGCTCGGGTCCGTTGACGACGTGGTCGGCGGCCGTGGCGACCCGCAGTCCGCTGCGCCGAGTGCGATGCACCAGCCGCAGCCGCCGCCCCGCCGCGAAGTGCTCCTCCGCCTCCAGCGGCGCCTGCAGGGCGGTCGCGGCCCGCGGGTCGCCGCCCCGGCCGGGCAACTGCTCGTTGGCCACGAGCTCCGACTGGACGACCACGCGGACGCGGGCGTCGACGGCCTCCACCTCGTACGCCACGGCGGCGATCGCCCGTTGGGTGAAGGACACCAGCCGGGTGGAGCGCAGCCGGACCGTGGAGCCGGCCGGTGAGGTCCACTCGCAGGTCCGGGTGAGCAGGCCGGTGCGCAGGTCGAGCACGCGTTCGTGGGAGCGCAGCAGTCCGTAGCGCAGATCGAACGGCTCGTCGTCGACCAGCAGACGGATGATCTTGCCATTGGTGACGTTGATGACCGTCTGGCCGGACTCGGGGTAGCCGTATCCCGCCTCGGCATAGGGCAGCGGGTGGACCTCGTGGACGCCGTTCAGATAGGAGCCCGGAAGGCCGTGGGGTTCGCCCTCGTCGAGGTTGCCGCGCCAGCCGACATGTCCGTTGGAGAGGGCGAACACGGACTCGCTCTGCGGCAGAAGGTCGAGGTGGAGGTCGTGCTCGCGCAGGATCCAGGGCGCGACGCCGTACGACGTGTGGGTGATCACGCCCGCTCCCCCAGTTCCGCCAGATCCCGTACGACGATGTCCGCGCCGTGTGCGCGCAGGGCGGCGCCCTGTCCCACCCGGTCGACGCCGACGACGTACCCGAAGTGGCCGGAGCGGCCAGCGTCCATGCCGGCCAGCGCGTCCTCGAAGACGGCGGATTCCGCGGCCTCGACTCCGAGGTCGCGCGCGGCGGCCAGAAACGTGTCCGGGTGCGGCTTGCCGGGAAGCCGCCGCTCGGCGGCGACGACACCGTCGATCCGTACGTCGAAGAGGGACTCCGCGCCGACCGAGCGCAGGATGTCGCGGCAGTTGGTGCTGGAGGAGACGACCGCGGTCCGCAGCCCGCTCGCGCGCACCGCTTCGATGTAACGCAGCGTACCGTCGTACGCCTCGACGCCGTCGCTGCGGATCAGCTCCAGCAGCAGGTCGTTCTTGCGGTTGCCCAGGCCCTGGACGGTGCTGCGGTCCGGTGGGTCCTCGGGCGCCCCCTCGGGCAGTTCTATGCCGCGAGAGGCGAGGAAGGTGCGGACGCCGTCGGCACGAGGGCGTCCGTCCACATACTCGTCGTAGTCGGCCTTGTCGTCGAAGGGACGGAATCCCTCACCGTCGCGCTGCCGCAGAAAGTCGTCGAACGTCCGCTTCCAGGCAGCCGCGTGGACGACGGCGGTCTTGGTGATGACGCCGTCGAGGTCGAAGAGGCAGGCCAGGATTTCTTTCGGAAGACCGAGCTCTGTCATAGGAGGAGTGTGCCCCGGGGACCCGCGGACAGTGGGTGGCGAACGACACACCGCATCGCGTCGGATCAGTCGTGCGGGTACGAATGGTGCTCGTGGGCAACCCTCCAGCGCCCGTGTTCCTTGCGCAGTCCGAGGGTGAGCCGCAGGCGAAGGTCGGGCTGTTCGGCGAACTCCTTCGCGGTTCCGCAGCGCAGCAGGGCGTGCGCGTACGCCACGTCCTCGCCCGCGGTGACGTCGAGGGACTCGATCTCGAACGCCGCGCCCTGCGCCTGCCACTCGAAGAACGGCGGCCAGGTCTCGCGGTACGCGTCGATGCCATGAACCCCCTCGTAGGGCGGCGGCACGTCGTACATCACGATGTCGTCCGTGTGGTCCACCAGCACACCGTCGAGGTCGCGCTGGTGAACCGCGGCGGCCCAGCGCTCGATCAGGGTACGGATCTGCTCCTGGTCATCGTTGTTCATGGTCCATGCATGCCCCGTCCTGTCCGGGACTTCTCAACCGCTGCCGGGCACGGATACTGGGGCCATGGAATTCGCCGTCTTCTTGACATCTCCCCCAGCTGAAGCAGGGGGATTCTTCCCTCGCGGGTTGAGCTTTCTGCTTCTCAGACAGCAGCTGCCCCGAATCAACGGCGGGGGACGTGGGGACGCCCAGCAGTCTTACGCCAGCTCCACAGACCTGACATCCCGCCAGCCCGGCGGTAGGCCCGGCCAGCTTGGTTATCACCGGCCGTGCCTGGCAACTCTACTACATCCGCAGGCAGTTGCTGGTGGACGACGATCCGCCCTGGCGGCGAATCGTCTTCCCTTGCCCTGCTCCGCAGGAGTCCGTTTCCTCCCCAGCCTGAAGGCTGGGGTATCCACGGAGGAATCCAGATGACCCTGCCCGGCCTGGTCATCCTGCTGACGTTGGTGGCCTTCGCGGGTCAGCTGCTGCTCCGGGCAGGGCGGGCGGGCCTGCTGCCCTGGCGGAACGGTGCGCGGCAGGGCCAGATATCCGCGACCGGGTTCGAGCAGCTGCACGCGAGTCTGTCGCCGGGCAAGCAGAACGAGCTCAAGGAACGGCAGTCGGCCCTGCTGATGCGGGACGACGAGGAGGACGGTGCGCCGCCGAACCGGACCACGGTCGATCTGGTCGGCGGGGCCGCGGTCGTGCGGATGCCGCCGGCCGGACGGTAGGCGCGGCGCCGGTGAATACGGAACAGGAAGTCGGGGAGACCGGGGTGCCCATGACCTTCGACGATCTTCTGGAGCGGGCGGCATCGCTGGTGCGTCCCGGGCGGCGTGCCCTGCTCGGTATCGCCGGTAGTCCCGGTGCGGGCAAGACGACGCTCGCCGAGCGTCTGGTCCGGCGGCTGAACGGTGCCGGTCCTGCCTGGGTCGCTCAGGTGCCGATGGACGGTTTCCATCTCGCGGACGTCGAGTTGGACCGCCTGGGCCGCCGCGACCGCAAGGGCGCTCCCGACACGTTCGACGCGGCGGGGTACGCGGCGCTGCTGCGCCGGCTGCGGGAGGACGAGGACGACCTCGTCTACGCGCCCGGTTTCGAACGGATTCTGGAACAACCGATCGCGGGTGCTGTCCCCGTGCCCCGCGCCGCCCGCCTCGTCGTGACCGAGGGCAACTACCTGCTCCTGGGGGATGCCGACTGGGCTCGCGCGCGGGCGCAGCTGGACGAGGTCTGGTTCTGCGAGCTCGACGAGGCCGAACGCCTGCGGCGTCTGGTCGCCCGCCACGAGGAGTTCGGCAAGGACCACGACACGGCGGTGGCCTGGGTGCTCGGCACGGACCAGCGCAACGCCGACCTGGTCGCCGCGACACGCGGACGCGCCGACCTGGTCGTCGATGCGGCGGTCAGCGCGGACGGAGCTCCAGTTCGGGTTCCCCTCGCGGATCGCCCGCGGGATCGCCGATCCGTGCGGTGAACGCCTCGGTGCGGATGGTCAGTTCCGCCGGGCTCCCCTCGAAAGCGGGGGTGAAGGCGCCGCCGGGGCCGTACCGCACCGCGAAGACGTGCAGGTCCTCCGGAGCGCCGGGAGCCGGGTCCGCTTCGAGGGCCGTGGAGGCCACGAGATGCCGCCAGCCGTCGTCCGGGTTGCCGTACCCGCGCGGGTCGGCCGCCAGGGCGAAGGCCTCCAGCTCCTGGGTCGTCTCCGAGCGGGCGTCGAAGTGGTCGGCGCCCTCCGCCCGCGGGTGCGTCAGACTCAGGCCACCGGCGGAGGTCACGTCGGACTCCGCGGTTCTGCGGACCCGGTCGCCGTCGTCCTTGGCGTACGGCAGCCCGGCGAGCAGGTAGGGAGTCCCGTCGAGCCGTTCCACAGCGACCGTCACCCACAGGCTCGTGCCGTTGGTGACGTACAGGGACCGGACGTGGCGCAGGACGTGGTCGCGGCCTACGACCGGCTTGGTGACGAGCTTGGCCGTCAGCGCGTCGGTGCGCAGGTCGCGTACGCGGACCTCGCCCATGGGGCGGCACAGCAGGAACCCGTCGGTGACCGGGCCGAAGCCGTGCTGGCGGTTGACCGCGGCGGCCAGGTAGTACGTGCCCGCCGCCTCGACCAGCGACGGGGTCATCCGGTCGTCGAAGGCCACCGAGACCGTTCCCGCGCGGAGTTGATGGCGTACGGGGTCCTTCGAGGGTGCGCGGTGCCAGCGCGAGGTGTCCTGGATCTGCCAGACCAGCATGAAGGCGAAGTGGCCGTCGATGCCTCCGTCCCGTTGGACCGCGTGTCGGCCCCAGCGGGTGTCTCCCCGGTAGCGGCCGAGGTCGGCACCGATGCGGTGGCCGAAGTAGCGCAGGCCGAGCACCGACTCGAAGCCGGAGTGCTGTTCGCTGTAGCGGGGGCCGCCGTTGTCGTAGCCGCCGACAGCCAGGCGCGCGTCGATGTAGCGGGCGAGGGCGTCACCGTCCTCGGCGAAGATCTCCTCGCCGCTGATCCGGTGGGCCTGGGCGAGGAAGGACAGGGAGATCGGGCCGTAGTTGTTGTCGTACGCTCCGCCGTGCTCCGGGGGCAGGAGCGCGCCCCGGTCGCGTACCCGCCGGGCGCGGATCTCGTCGACGTACAGGCTCATGGCGCGCGCACGGACCGGCTCCGCTTCCTTCGTGGGCAGGTGGCGGGCAAGCATGAGCCCACCGACGACACAGCCGATGGCCTGGTTCCCGGCCTCCTGAGGATTGAAGAATGTCGCCTCGGTGAGCCAGTGCCAGTAGCCGTGTGCCAGCTCGACGAGTTCGTGGCGTTCTTCGTCGGGGACGATCGGGTCTGCCGTGGCGAGGATGTTCACCGCCTGGAGCAGCGCCCACACCGTGCTCGGCCAGTCACCGATGGGGTGCGCGCCGGCTTCCAGTACGTAACGGGCGTACGGCAGGCCGGATCCGCGGATCCTCAGGTTCGGGTAACCGGGGTTGTCCTCGGTGAACACCCGCTCGCGCAGATGGAAGCGCAGGCTGCGGCACACGGCCTCCGCCAGGCGGGGATCCTTCGTACGCTGCCAGGCAAGTGCCAGCAGTGCGGTGATGCCGAGTGAGGTGTCGCCGATGTCGTCGAGGGCGGCGGGGTGTTCGAGACTGCCTTCGGGGGTGAGGCGGGCCAGTGCCTCCTCGGCGACGGCGGTGAGGACGGCGTCGTACGCGGCCGGATCGTCCGGGAGGTCGTGCAGCGGGCCGCGCTGATGGGGAAGATGCACCGGATGTCAGCCCTTCATGCCGGAGGTCGCCAGGCCCTCTACCAGTCTCTTCTGGAAGATGAGGAAGCAGATGAGCGTGGGCAGGAGGGCGAGTGTCGACATGGCGAACATCGCGCCGTACGACGAGCCGCTGGTCTTGTCCAGGAACAGGGTGAGGCCGAGCGGCACGGTGAAACGGGCGTTCTGCTGGAGGTAGACGAGCTGGCTGAGGAAGTCGTCGTAGGTCCAGATGAAGGTGAAGATGGTCGTGGTGACCAGGGCCGGGCGCATCAGGGGCAGGATGATCTTCCAGTAGATCTGGAAGGGGTTGGCGCCGTCCATCATGGCGGCCTGGTCCAGTTCGCGCGGGATGGAACGGATGAACTGGACCATGAGGAAGATGAAGAAGGCGTCCACCGCGAGGAACTTGGGCACGATCAGCGGCAGGAAAGTGTTGATCCAGGTCAGGTTGTAGAAGATCGTGTACTGCGGGATCAGCGTCGCCTGCATGGGCAGCATCAGCGTGCCGAGCATGATGCCGAACCAGATCTTCTTGCCGCGGAACTCGAAGCGCGCGAAGGCGTAGGCGGCCAGCGAGCAGGAGACGACGTTGCCGATCACCGCGCCGATCGTGACGATCAGCGAGTTGGTGATGTAGAGGGAGAAGGAATTGCCGGAGCCGCTCCAGCCCTCGGAGTAGTTCTCCGGGCGCAGCGCGTTCGGGACGAGCCCGGGGTGGGTGAAGATCTCGGTGTCGGGCTTGACCGAGCTGCTCAGCATCCACAGCAGCGGGTACAGCATGGCGATCGCCATGCCGATCAGCAGCGTGTGGACCAGGATGCGGCGCGGGCCGGTGAGCGAGCGCAGCTTCTGCAGTGGCGAAACGGACGGGGTGATGGCGGACATGGGCTGACTCCTCGCTCAGTCGTCGTAGTGGACCCAGTAGCGGCTGGCGATGAAGTTGACCGCCGTGAAGCCGGCGATGACCAGGAACAGCACCCAGGCCAGCGCCGAGGCGTACCCCATCTGCAGGTCGGTGAAGCCCTTCTTGTACAGGTACAGGGAGTACAGCATCGTCGAGTTGAGTGGTCCGCCGGTGCCGTTGCTGACGACGAAGGCGGGGGTGAACGTCTTGAACGCGTCGATGATCTGCAGGACGACGTTGAAGAAGACGATCGGGGTCAGCAGCGGCAGGGTGATGCGGAAGAAGCGGGTGACGGGGCCGGCGCCGTCGATCGCGGCCGCCTCGTAGACGTCCTTCGGCAACTGCTTGAGGCCGGCGAGGAAGATGACCATCGGGGTGCCGAACTGCCAGACGGCCAGCAGGACGAGCGTGTAGATCGCAGTGTCGGGGCTGGAGATCCAGTCCTGGCCCTTGATGCCGAACCAGCCGAGGAAGTCGTTGAACAGGCCGTCGCCGCCGAAGACCTGTCGCCACACGATGGCCACGGCGACCGCCCCGCCGAGCAGCGACGGCAGGTAGAAGGCGGCCCGGTAGAGCCCTATGCCCTTCAACGGGCGGTTCAGCAGGATCGCCACGCCGAGCGCGAGCGCGAGCTTCAGCGGTACGGAGACCAGGACGTACAGGAGCGTGGCGTGCACCGAGTCCCAGAAGACCGGGTCGTCGGTGAACATCCGCTGGTAGTTCTCGGTGCCGACCCACTGCGCGGGCGTCAGCAGGTCGAACTTGGTGAAGGAGAGATACAGCGAGTCGAGCATCGGGTAGATCGTCAGCCCGAACAGGCCGAGGAACCAGGGGGCCAGGAAGACGTAGGGCCACCATCCGCCGCCCCGCCGTCTGGCGAGGCGGCGGCGCATGCGATCACGTTCCCGCTGGTCGGCGGGTGTCGCCGGAGCCGGCGGCTCCTTCACGACCGCATCGGTCTTCGCGGTGGTCATTGTCATCTCCCTGGCCCTCTCCCGGTGTTCGTACCTGCGCCGCGGCCTACGCCGACAGGGTGCCTGCCGCCTGGTCGAAGAACTCGCCGAGCTGCGCCTTGATCGACTTCTTGCCGAAGGCGACGGCAAGGTTGGCCTGGAACAGCAGGTCCCAGATCTGGTCGGCGCCCTGCGGCGGGGGCACCGGAGCGGGCAGGGCGTTGGTCGCCTTCGAGACGCGCTGGGAGATGTAGTCGGCGTTCTCCATGTTCAGCTTGTCCGTCTCGGTCAGGCCCGCTGAGATCAGCTTGCGAGCCTTGTCCGTCGGCGGGATGCCGCGCAGCAACTGCATGTCCTTGATCGCCGTCGCGTCCTGCGCGAAGAACGACATGATCTTGACGGAGTCGGCGACCTTCTTGCTGGCCTTGGTGGCGCTCAGCAGCACACCGCCGTTGACGAAGTTGCCCTCGCGGGCGCCGGAGAAGTCGCCCTGCGGGGTGGGCAGGAAGTCCAGCTGTGCGTCGGTGATGGAGCCGCCCGCGCCGTACACGCCGGAGTCGAAGGTGAACAGGGCTTTGCCGATGACGACCGCGTTCTTGGTGAGGTCGTTGTGCGCGGCGGAGGTGATCGCCGGCGGCGGGGAGGCATGGGTCTTGCGCATCTCGGCCCAGTACTCCCACCACTCCTGGAGGGTGTCGGAGGTGAAGCCGAGCTTCTTGCCGTCGTCGGAGAAGAAGGTCTGACCCTTCTCCCGCGCGAAGATCTCGAAGCACTGGAGGGTGGAGCCGCCGCCGTCGTCGACGCCGTAGATCTTGCCGCCGCTCTTCTTGTAGACGTCCTGGGCGATCTTCTTCAGATCGGCCCAGGTCCATTCGCGGTCCGGCAGCTTCAGGCCCAGCTTCTCCAGGCCGCTGCGGTTGAGGGTGAGCTGGTTGACGCCGATGCCGGACGGAACGCCGTACAGCTTGCCGTCGACGGTGCCTGCGGCCAGGAGCGTCTTGGAGAAGCCGGTGAGGTCCAGGGTTTTACCGACGTAGGAGTCGAGCGGGGCGAGCACTCCCTTGCGGGCGTACTGGGCGACCAGCGCGGTGTCCATCTGGAGCAGGTCGGGGGCACTGCCGCCGGCGACCTGGGTGTTGAACTTGTCGAAGTAGCCGTCGTAGCCGGAGTAGCGCTCCTCGATCTTGATCTTCGAGTTGCTCTTCTGGAAGGTGGTGAGCGCCTTCTTGTAGGCGTTGTGACGGTCGTCGCTGCCCCACCACGCCATGGTCAGCTTGTCGCTGGTGGTGCCTGCGCCGGTGCCCCCGGCGCAGGCGCTCAGCGAGCCGCCGATCGCGGCCGCGGCGGCTATGCCGCTCGCCGTGCGGAACAGGCTTCTGCGCGAGATCTGGTGACCCACCGGGTCCTCCTTGATGTGCGTGACGGATTCCCCGGCCGGTCGATGCGGCACGGGTCTGTTCTGCCTCGGAGTGCGCCTCCGGCGGCACGGCCTCGCCCAGCCGCACCGCTCTCACGGGTGGGGCTCCCGGCCACCGTGGGCCCACCGCACGAGCACGCCCTCGTGCGGCCGCCGTACCTCGCGTACAGACGGGACGCTCACCCCAAGTCGGCGTCCCGGCCGACTTAGAAAGCGCTTGTCCGGACATTGGCAGACCGAGCCGGAGGCCGTCAATCCTTCACCCATGAGCCACCGGTCACGGTTTGGATTCCCCGGGCGACCGCGAGCCGGGCGGCGCCCACGACGGTACCGGCGTCCCCGACCGTGCTGCTGACCACCTCGGTGGGCCAGCTCAGCCGCGCCAGTTCGGCCCGCACACCCGGCAGGAGCTGCGGGTCCGCGCCGGTGCTGCCGCCCAGCACGATGAGCCCCGGGTCCAGCACGGCGGCCACGGCGGCGGCGAGCCGGCCGACGTCGGCGGCATGGCGGCCGACCACGGCGCGGGCCGTGGCCCTGCCCTCCGCGGCGAGGGCGAAGAGCCGCTCGGCGGTGCCGGGGAACGGTCCGTCGGCGTCCTGCCACGTCTCAGCGGCCCGGCGCAGCAGGGAGCGCGAGCCGATGCGCTCCTCCAGCGCCTCACGGCGCGGTTCGCGACCCTCGTCCCACGGATAGGGCAGTCGGGCCACCTCGCCCGCGGCGCCGTTCGCCCCGCGCAGCACCTGGCCGCCGATGACGATGCCGAGGCCGATGCCCACGCCGATGCGCAGATAGCCGAAGGTCTGACGGCCACGGGCGGCACCCTCGTGAAGCTCCGCGAGCGCGGCGCAGTTGACGTTGTTCTCGAGATGGACAGGAACGCCCGGCGGCAGGGCGACGGCCATGGCATCGAAGACGGGCCCGGCCTTGGCGGTCGCGGGCCGCATACCGGTGCCGTCCTGGTCCTGTGCGGTGACGTCGCCGACGGCGACGACGATGGCGCGCAGCGGGCCGTCGGCGGGCAACCCGGCGAGCGCCGTGCGTACGGCGTCGGCGGCGTGCGCGCGGGAGCCGGTGCCCTGGGCGAGCAGCGTGCCGTCCAGGGCGCAGCCACGCACCTGGGTACGGGCGGGCCCGAGGTCTACGGCGAGGACGGCCCCGGCGGCCGGCCCGAGTCCGTAGATGGCGGCGGAACGGCCGGTGCCGCCCGAGACGGTACCGGAGTGGGCGGCGAGCTCGGCCGCCTCGAGCTCGGCCACCGCGGCGGAGACGGTCGGCTTGGAAAGGCCCGCACCAGCCGCCAGCTGGGGACGGGTGGCGGTGCCGACCGCAGCCAGTACGGCGAAGACCGCGCCCGCACTCTCGCTCAGCCGCCCCATGCCTTCGCCCAGGTCGTATGCCACAGCTCTCCCGCAATTCGTCGGACCGCGCCCAAACCTCTTGACGCACCCTACTTCGTTAGTTAATTTCCTAACGAACTCCACGGTACTCGCCTGCCGTGGCCCGTCAGAGGCCCGTCCCGGGGCTTCCCGAATGCTTCAACTCCGGTTTGTCCAGGCACGGTTCGCCCGCCGTTCGCAGCTCGGTCCAGCGACGAAAGAGGTTCCGTGCAGGACTCCACGCCCCTCGTGGTCGGTATCGACGTGGGCGGCACCAAGACCCATCTCCGTGCGCGCGAGAGACAGCGTTCCGTCGCGGATCACGTCCGTACGAGCAGTGGATGGCGGCCGCACGACCCGGCCGCCGCCGCCGCGTGGCTGACCGCACTGGTCGGTGACGCGCTGCCGCCCGGCATACGTCCGTCCGCCGTCGCCGTGGGCGGACACGCCTGCGAGACGCCCCGCCAGTGCGAGGAGATCCGCGCCGCGCTGCGGGAGCGGCTCGATGTGCCCGCGCTCGTCCTGGGTGACGCCGAACTCCTGGTCCCCGCCGCGGGGCTCGACAAGGGCGTCGGCCTGGTCGCCGGTACCGGATCGGTGGCGGTGGGCCGGCTCGCCGACGGAAGCCCCGTTCAGGTCGGTGGTTGGGGTGCGGTGCTCGGCGACGAAGGCGGTTCGGCCGGTCTCGTCCGTGAGGCGGCGCGGGCCGCGTGGGCCGCGCACGATCGCGGCGAAGACCCGGACGCGCTGGCTCTGGGACTCATCACCGCGTTCGAGGTGAGCGAAGTACCCGCGCTCGGCGCGGCCTTGGAGAGCGCCACGGATGTCTCCGCCGAGTGGGGTCGACACGCACGAGTCGTGTTCACGGCCGCCGAGGCGGGCTCGGCGCTCGCCCGCCGGGTGATCACCGAGGGCGGACGAGCGCTCGCCGGGCTCGTCGTGCGCCTCGCCGAACGCGGGGTCGCCGTCGACGACGTCGTGGTCGCGGGCAGCACCGTCCTCGCCCAACCCGACCTGTACGACGCCTTCGTGGCGTCGCTGGCCGAGGCCGCTCCGGGCGCGCGGCCGAGGCCTTTGCGGGTGCCACCCGTCGAGGGGGCGGTGGCGCTGGCCCGTTCACTCGTATGACATGTCTCGGACGCCGAGCCCAACCCGGCCCGACATGACTCGGCCGTAGATCTTCGCTTGTACGACACACCCTCGCCACGGGACACCTGCGACTGACACGTCTCATGTGCTCCCTGATGTCCGGTCCATCGAACGACCTCCCACCGGCCGCACGGCCGAAGAACTCGAGAGAGGCACACCCATGCCGTCACCAGCCGGGCACCGCGCCATCCCCTCGGCCGGTCAACTCACCGTCGAAAGGCGGGGATTCCTCAGAGCCTCCCTGGGCGCGTCAGCCGGCCTGCTGGCCGCTCCGACCGTCGTCAGCTGGCTCGTCGCCGCGGACGCGAAGGCCGCCACGGGTCCCGCCGCGTTCGTCGACGACTACACGACCAACATCCCGACCAACCTGACGCCCGAGACCAATGCGGTGGTCCGGATCCTCGGCGGCATGGCCAAGGTGTGGAAGACCGGTGACGCGTGGAACACCGGCACGCCGCTGCAGCCCGAGGTGCTGCGCGCCAACATGCGCTATTGCGCCCGGATCACCGCCGCCCGCACCGACGCGCAGGCCAAGGAAGCATTCATCTACGACCGCCAGCACCAGAGTTACGCGATGATCGCGGGCCTGGGTCCACTGGCCGACCTGTACACGTCGGGTGCTCAGGCGGTCACGTCGATCACCAGCGCGCCGGACGGCACCCCCGCCGGGAAGATCAACGACGCGGTGCCCGCCGACGCTCCGGCCGGTTCCACGCTCGGCGCGGGCTCGCACACCTCCGCGCTCGGCAAGGTGGCCGAGCTGGTCGACACGGTGCGCGGCCCGTACGCCTCGGGCAACCCGGCCAAGTACGCCTACCAGTACCCGCGCCCATGGCGCATGAACGAGGAGAGCGAGGTCGTCGACACGGGCAAGGTCGACACGCTCGGCTTCCCCGTCTACGACTCCGACGTGATCGTCGCCCCTCAACTGCTGTGGCAGCGCGGCACGACGCCGACCGACGACGGCGGCTTCCCCAGCGGGCACACCAACGCCTTCCACCTGGCGGCACTGGCGTACGCGTATGCCGTACCGGAGCGATTCCAGGAGCTGGTGGCCCGCGCCTTCGAGCTCAGCCACACCCGCATCATGGCGGGCATGCACTCCCCCGTCGACGTCCTGGGCGGCCGGATCATGGCCACGGCCCTGGCCGCCGCCACGCTCGCCGATCCGCAGTACGCGGACCTCAAGGCCGCGGCCCGCACCCAGGCCGCCGCGTACTTCCAGCAGCAGACCGGTACGACGGCGGACACGCTGTACGCCTACGCCCACGCGGCCGGCGTCGACACCGACCCGTACGCCGACCGAACCGCCAATGCCCGCGCGCTCGAGCCGCGTCTGACCTACGTGCTGACCCGGCACGGCCGCTCCGAGGACATGAGCGTGCCCAAGGGGGCCGAGGTCCTGCTGGAGACACGCCTGCCCTACCTCGACGCCGCGCAGCGTCGCGAGGTGCTCCGCACGACGGCACTCCCCTCCGGGTACGTGCTGCTCGACGGCTTCGAGCAGTGGGGGCGCCTCAACCTGTTCGCCGCCGCCGACGGGTACGGCGCGTTCGACTCCGACGTGACCGTCACCCTGAACGCGGTCGACGGCGGCTTCGGCGCGGCGGACACATGGCGCAACGACATCTCCGGCTGCGGCGGCCTGATCAAGCGCGGCAGCGGCTCACTCACCCTGACGGGAACCAACCGTCACACGGGCGGCACGCTGCTGGAGGAAGGCGTGCTGACCGCCGGTTCCTCGGGCGCTCTCGGACACGGTGACGTCCGGGTGGAGAGCGGCACGCTGCGGGTGGCTCCGGCGACGGCCGCCCGTGTGCGCGGCGCCTACGCGCAGGCATCCGGGGCGACCTTGGAGGTAACGCTGCGCGAGGGCGGCACCCCCGCGCTGACGGTGGACCGACGGGTACTGCTGGGACGGGACGCCACGCTCTCGGTGCGGCTGGACACCGAACGGACGCCGACCGCGGGAACCACGATGTCGGTGATCCGGACGTCGGCGCTGCGGGGCCGGTTCGGACGGATCGACGTGCGGGCGGACGGCTACCGGGCGGTGCCGGTGTACACGGCCGAGGGGTTGTCCGTACAGCTGACCAAGCACTGATCCGCGTACCCGACGTGTGTGAAGGGGCCGACGGCCGACGCCGTCGGCCCCTTCACATGTCCTGCGACAGGTCGGTGTCCGATTCCCGCCGGACGGAGTGCCGGACAAGCGGCAAAATTGCTGGTGGAGCGGTCCCGGTACCGCTTAAGCACTCTTGAGAGGACCCTCCCGATGACGGTCTGCACGACCATCGACAGCCCCCTGGGTGAGCTGCTGCTCGTGGGCGAGAAGTCGGCCACCGCGAGGGGCGGCACGGCACTGGCCTCGCTGTCGATGCCCGGCCAGAAGCACGGGGCCGTCGTCCAGGACGACTGGGTCGAGGACGCGGACGCGTTCGCCGAGATCGCCTCCCAGCTGCGCTCCTACTTCGAGGGCACGCTGACCCGCTTCGACATCGAGTACGTCACGCGCGGCAGCGACTTCCAGCAGCGGGTCTGGAAGGCCCTGGAGACGATCCCGTACGGGACGACGACCAGCTACGGCGAGATCGCCGCGCGGATCGGCGCGTCGCGGGCCGCGGTGCGTGCCGTGGGTACGGCGATCGGCGCGAACCCGTTGCTGCTCGTGCGCCCCTGCCACCGGGTGATCGGCGCGAGCGGAGCGCTCACCGGCTATGCCGCGGGGCTGGAACGCAAGCGGCAGCTTCTGGATCTGGAGAGCGTGGGGGCGTGAGGGTTCGGCTCCTGAGCAGAAGGGCGAACTTCGGGGGGCGTTACCCAGGTCGTGCTCGCCATGACTTGTTCCGAGGCGTCTTCGGTGGTGTGGGCCCGCGGCGGTGTTGACGACGTGGCGCAGTGCGTCGGCGTACAACTGCGGACGCAGCACCGCCGGCACGGCTGCCGCCACGGCCGCCGTGAGCAGCCGGGGCTCCCAGCGACCGCCCGCGGGGCCGCTCACCGCACGCGCGCGGCGAACTTGGTGGCCCTGCCGAGGAGCCACTCCAGCGGACCTCGCCGGAAGGAGCGCGACCACAGCGTCGCGAACACGGTCATGGCCGCGATGAAGCCGAGCAGGACGTGCAGCGGCAAGCCGGAGAGATCGTCGATGCCGAGGACCTGCATGCCGATGATGTGGAAGACGTACGCGGTCAGGGACATGGCGCCGACGGCGGCCACCGGGCGGGCGAGCCCGCGGAAGCGGGGAGAGGCGTCGGTGGCGGCGATGCAGGCGGTCAGGACCACGATGGCCACCCCGGTGCTGGCCACCACGGAGAGCGTCGTCTCGCTGTGCGGGGATGCCGCCAGCAGCCAGGCGGGGGTGTCCCCCGTCGGGTAGCCCACGGAGTCGGACCACCAGGCGGACAGGGGCGATCCGCCACCGTCCTGGCTGGAGGCGCCGATGGCCGCGGCGGCGCCGTGGACGAGATGCAGGGCGAGCCAGGAGCCGCCGTATCCGAGCACGGCCAGAGCGCCGCCGGTGACCGCGAGGCGTATGCGCACGGTCGTGGACGCCAGGTCGAGCCGGGCCACGGCCATGCCCGCGATGACGAAGGGGATCCAGGCCAGTGCCGGGTAGCTGCCGGTGAAGAGCAGCGAGACGATGCCGTCGGCGTCGGCGGGCCAGGCCCAGATTCCGCCCGGATCGCCGTCCGCACCGCCCGAGTCGAGGGCGCGCTGCACCACGTACAGGATCTGCGGAAGGATCACCACGGTGCTCGCGGCGATGATCGCCAGCGGGCGGGCGCCGAGCCGGTACAGCGGCAGGACCAGGAGGAAGTACAGGCCGTAGAAGGCGAGGATCACCTCGACGGGGGTTCCGCTCATTGTGAGCGCGGTGCCCAGGCCCACCAGGATGACGGCCCTGATCACCACCTTGGCGACTGCCTGGCGACCCGCCCGGCCCGTCTTCGGCGCCCTCCGGCCGGTGATCAGAACGATCGAGAAACCGGCCAGGAAGGCGAAGAGCGCGGAGGAGCGGCCGTGCGAGAGCTCCATGAGGAAGCCGGTCGTGCCGCCCTCGGAGGGGTCGGGGCCGAGGTGGGCCGCGTACATCCCGAAGACGGCGAGCCCGCGGGCAAGATCGACGCCGATGAGCCGTCCGAGCGAGGAAGAGGCGGTCGTGAACGCCTCGGGTGCGGTCCGGGCAGCGAGTTGCGCACCAGCCGCGTTCTGTGTCATGTCTTCAGGCTGGAGAGAACGCCGATCGGCGGGTATCCGGCAGGCGTCCGGTCCTTACCCGCCGGGTGGCGGGTAAGGACCCGGCTGGGCGAGGGCGCATCCGGGGCTGCCCACGCGATGCCTCCGGACGGCCCGCGTCGGAGCCGCCCCACGGGGAGTGCAACTCCCCGTGGCGGGCTCCCCCATTTGGTGCATTCATGGAGGGAAACGCCGGTTCCGGCAGGCGATGCAGCGTGCCCATGCCATCAGGTGGACATGCGTCACAGCGGCCGATCGAGAGCTGAGGTAACGGCATGGCGTTCGTGAACGTGGGCCAGGAGAACGGCACACCGATCGCTCGCGTGCCGTTTCGCCGTACCGCGTGAGGGCGCCGACCATCCGGCTCGCCGGCAGGCTCCCCCTCCCCCGGAGGACTGGAACCGTCCCCCCAGGTGGCTGGTGTGTCCGGCCGGCGCGCTCGATGCGGCGGGGCTCGTTCTAGGGTCTGGGCTACGACATCAATGTGCGGCCCCAGACGTACGCACGACGAACGACGAGACGGCGGAACGCGCGTGATCCGGGTAGTGGTGGTGGACGACGAGGCCCTGGTGCGTTCCGGATTCGAGCTCATTCTGAGCGCGGCCGACGACATCGAGGTCGTCGCGACCGCGACGGGCGGGGAGGCGGTCGACGCGGTGCTGCGGGAGCGGCCGGACGTCGTGCTGCTGGACATCCGGATGCCGGACGTCGACGGGCTGACCGTGCTGCGGAAGCTTCGGTCGGTGCCGGACGCCCCGGTGGTGGCGATGCTGACGACGTTCGACGCGGACGAGTACATCCTCACCGCGCTGCGCTCCGGCGCCGCCGGGTTCCTGCTCAAGGACACCGCGCCCGACCAACTCGCCCAGCTCGTCCGCACGCTGGCCGCGGGTGGTGTCGTGATGTCGCCGAAGGCGTCCCGTGCCGTCTGGCAGAGCCACCCCGGGGCCGCCGCCGACGACGATGAGGGGGCCACCCGCGTCGGACGGCTCACCGAGCGCGAACGCGAGGTGCTGGTGCTGATCGCGGACGGACTGTCCAACGCCGACATCGGGACCCGCATCCACCTCAGCGCGGGCACCGTCAAGGACCATGTCAGCGCGATCCTCACCAAGCTGCGGGTGAGCAGCCGGGTTCAGGCGGCGCTGCTCGCCCAGCGGGCCGGTCTCCTCGACGAGCGGAACCGAGCGGAGTCCGGACGATGACCACGGGCAAGGGGCTGTCGCCGCGCCGAACGGGCGCGGGGGGCCGGGCGCGGGCAACGGGCCAGGAGTCCTCGGCCCGGGACTCGTCGCTCGTGGCGCGCGCGACCGGCAAGGGTTTCTGGGCGCGCACGCCGCCTTGGGCCGTCGACGGCGGGCTCGTCCTTCTCGCGGCCGTGGACGCCTGGGTCAATCTGTTGGACGCGACCCGCCTCGCGGTGGCACCGGCAGCGGTGGCCTGCGCGGCGCTCGCCTTCCGTCGGCGCTTCCCGCTCGTCGTCTTCCTGCTCACGCTCCCCGCCAGCGTGATGGTGGACATCGTGGTCGCCCCGATCGCCGCGCTGTTCACCCTGGCCGAACGGTCGCGTGATCGTCGCCTCCTCGTCGGCTGCGCCGTCCTGTTCGCCCTCGCCGCCTCCACGCCATGGCCGCCGGCCGACCTTTCCTCGCACGACCGCACCTGGACCCTGATCTACTTCGTCTACACGCTGGGCACCGCCGCCGCCCCCGTTCTGCTGGGCCAACTCGTGCAGGCGCGCGGAGATCTGTCCCGCCGGCTCGTCGAGATCGAGGAGGCGCGGGAGCAGGAAAGGCTGCTGCACTCCCAGGCGGTGCTGGCCCGTGAACGCGCCCAACTCGCCCGTGAGATGCACGACGTCGTCTCGCACCAGGTCAGCCTGATCGCCGTGCAGGCCGGGGCCCTGCAAGTGGCGGCCAAGGACTCCGACTTCCAGGAGGGCGCCCGCACCATCCGGTCGCTGAGCGTCGACACCCTCGACGAACTGCGCCACATGGTCACGCTGTTGCGCGCCTCCGGCGGCCGCGCCACCGAGCTCACCCCGCAGCCCACACTCGCCGATCTCCACAAACTCGTCTCGACGAGCGGCATCGAAGCAGAACTGACCGGCGAACTCCCCTCCGACATCCCCACCCCCGCCCAGCGCGCCATCTACCGCACCGTGCAGGAAGCCCTCACCAACGTACGCAAACACGCGCCCGGCGCCACCGCGACCATCCTGCTCGCCAGCGACGGCGGCTACTTCGGCGTGACCGTCACCAACACCTCCCCGACACGGCCCTCCCTGCCGCTGCCCGGCTCGTACCAGGGACTGGTCGGTCTCCGGGAGCGTGCCGAACTCCTCCACGGCACCTTCGAGTCAGGGCCGACTGTCGAAGGCGGCTACCGGGTCACGCTCCGCATCCCGGCCCACGCGGACTGAGCAAGCGCACGTCGATGACCCTTAGGCACCCCTGGGCATGCCTCACGGGTGTACGGGGCAACGCTGACGCCGCTCGGAGGCGACGCTCTCCACGACGACGCGGCCGGCTATCGCGAGGCGTCCCCGCAGAAGGTCAACCAGTGGATCCGCAGCAACGGCGGTTCGATGCCGTGGTCGACTGCGACAGAGCGGGCCCGCGATCCGCGGCGGCCTTCGCGGCTCCTGGCCGCGACCGACGACGGCGACCATCCGCACCTCAACCCGAGCGGCTGCCGGCTCTTCGCCGAGGCCGTCCCCGCCCGGCTGTTCCGGCTCACACCACTGCCGGAGGACTTCGGCCCCGCTCTGAGGTGAGTTCTGCGGTGATGTCACACCCCGGCCCTCCGCGGTCCTCTTGGTTGGGGATTCCGACACGCACAGGAGGCCCGTATGAAGGCGAAGGTCCAGTCCGGGATCGAGCTGTCCGCCGGCACGATCGAGTACGCGGACACCGGCGGCGTCGGTCGCGTGCTGGTGCTGCTGCACGGTCTGATGATGGATGCCTCGCTGTGGGACGCGACGGTCGCCGACCTGTCCATCGACCACCGATGCGTGGTGCCGACGCTCCCTCTCGGTGCGCATCGCCGGGCGATGCGTGCCGACGCGGATCTTTCGCTGCCCGGGGTGGCCCGGCTGGTCGCCGAGCTCCTCGACCGCCTCGATCTGCGGGATGTCGTCCTCGTCGGCAACGACACCGGTGGGGCGCTCGTGCAACTGCTGATGTGCGACGGCGGGGATCGGGTGGGCGGGGCCGTCCTCGTCTCGTGCGAAGCGTTCGACAACTTCCCGCCCGGCCTGACGGGCAGGACGCTCGTGCTCTCCGGCAAGCTCCCGCCCCGGCTGTTCGGGCTGTTCATGCAGCAGATGCGGTTGCGGATGCTTCGACGGCTCCCGCTCGCCTTCGGATGGCTGACCCGCCGAGGGGACGCGGCGACCGCGCGCTGGATCGGGCCCGTGCTGCGGCAGCCCGAGATCCGCCGCGACGCCGTGCGCGTTCTGCGAGCCGTGGGGGCCGACCCCGGTCTGCTGCTGGTCACGGCCGAACGGCTGCCCGGCTTCGAGCGGCCTGCCCTCGTCGTCTGGGCCGGCGAAGACCGTGTGATGCCGCCCGAGCACGGCCGTCGCCTCGCCGAACTCCTTCCGTACGGCGGGCTGGCCGAGGTCGCGGACAGCTACACCCTCATTCCCCTGGACCAGCCGAAGGAGCTCGCCCGGCTGATCCGGGAGTTCATCCGCGCACCGCACACCAACTGACCATGCCGCCCGCGGCATCGGGCCGTGGTCCACCGGATCGCCTCGCTGCCCGGACAGGCACCATTGCCGTGTGGCCATGCCCGCCGCCGACGAGACGGTCGACGCCGGTTTCCGCGGGCGGAGCATCCGGGTGTTGCCCGCGTCCGAAGTCGACTTCGGAGCGGCTCAGATCGCTTCCAGCGATGCGGTTGCACGCTGCATCACGCGGCTTCAGGCACGGCCGTTTCACGTCGCGGCCGTTCACGACGTCGTACGGGATTCGAGAGCGGCGCGGGTGTCGTTGCCGTAGACACCGGTCTCGTCCCCCTGGATGCCGTACCAGAGCTGGAAGCGGGCCACTGCGGCGGTGAGCGTGGCGTCGTAGGTGCCGCTGGTGGTGCCGTTGTCGTACACGTCCGGGACACGGAGGAGCCGCTCCTGGAGCTCGGTCACTTCGGGACCCGTGTCTCCCTCCCGGAGGGTGCCCGCACCGTCCGGGTCGGCGGACCGAGGCGGGCCCTGGGCGGCGGGCGTCGTCGAGGGCTGCGCCCCGGTCCGGGGTGCGTCGTCCTGGTCGCCGCTCGGCAGCAGAAGCGCGAGGGCGAAGCCGACCAGTGCCGCCGCGGTCACGGCGACGGCGATCGCGGCGCGCCGCAGGCCTGCGCCGCGCCCGAATCCCTTCCCGAATCCGTGCCCGCCCCCGTACCGCCTGCCGGGTGCGGGGGACCGTCCTGCCGTGCCCGCGACGTGGCGCTCCCCCGCCAGGACCGGCGGCAGTTCCTGAGTCTCGTACTCCTCGGCCCCGTATTCCTCCGATGGCGGCAGCAGTCTTGTCGCGGTCGACGGGACCGCGACCGACTCGTACCCCTCCTCCGAGTCGGCTCCCCCGTCCCCCTCGCGCACCTGCCTCAGCAGCTCCGCCAGCGCCTCTGAGCGGCGGCGGCGCTGGACATGGGTGGGTTCGAGCGCCGGACGCCTCTCCGGCTGCCCGGGCTCGGGCGGTATCGACACACTGATCTCCTTCCGTGCGCGCGGTCTCCCGCCATCCCCTGGAGTGATACGAGGGTGTGAGGCCGGCGGTTCAGCGAAACACCACACCTCAGCAAACGATCGATATGCTCAATTCGGTAAGAGTCATTGAGCGTTTGAACGTCAGCGTGCTAGAAACCGCCGTCATGACGACTCGTTGGTCACGCCGTGGCTTCCTGGCCGCAAGCAGTGGCACCGCGCTCGCGCTCGGGGTGCACACCACCGCCGATGCCACTCCCCTCACGTCCACCGACATCATCGAGAGCACCGACACCTCCGAGGCCGCGGACGAGTTCGCGACCCTGCGCGCGAAGTGGCGCACCCTGATACTCGGCGACGGATTCAGTCCCACCGCCGAGCCCTTCAAGACCCGGCTCACCGAACTGGGCACCACCGCAAGCCAGTTGCGATCCACGATGGCGCCGAGGTCCGGCTCACTGTGGCCGGACCTGGTGTACGCCGACCCGGAACCCGACACCGACCAGGAGTCGTACGGCTACTCGGGCAACCTGAACACCAGCTACACAAGGCTCAACACGCTCGCCCAGGCCTACTCCCAGCAAGGCACCGGGCTGACCGGCGACACCGGTCTCCGCGACGACATCCTGACCGGCCTCGATCACCTCTACTCCGAGGTCTACAACGAGAACCAGGCCCGCTACGGCAACTGGTACAGCTGGCAGATCGGCGCACCCCAGGCCCTGCTGGACGTCTGTGTCCTCATGTACGACCAGCTGTCGGCCACGCAGATCGCCGACTATCTCGCCGCGGTCGACCACTTCGTGCCGGATTCGGCGGTCTCCAGCTACAGCGGGACGAGCACCGGTGCCAACAGGGTCGATCTGTGCCGGGTGTTGGCGCTGCGCGGGGTCGTCGGTGCGAGCTCCGCGAAGATCACCCTCGCCCGCGACGCGCTCTCTCCCGTCTTCCCTTACGTGAGCAGCGGAGACGGGCTCTACACCGACGGCTCGTTCATCCAGCACACCACCGTCCCCTACACCGGTTCGTACGGTTCCGTGATGCTGGGCGGGCTCGGGATGCTCTTCGCGCTGCTCGCCGGGTCCGCGTGGGCGGTCACCGATGGCAACCGGCAGATCGTGTTCGACGCGGTGGAGAACGCCTGGGCGCCGTTCCTCTACAACGGTCTCGTCATGGACGGCGTGTCCGGGCGGGCGATCAGCCGGGGCCTGTCCGCGTCCGACGCCAAGCAGATCCAGCAGGACGACCATCTGCGCGGCCATCCGATCCTCGCATCGATCGTGCTGCTCGGACAGGGCGCGAGCAGCGCTGAGAACGCCCGCTGGCGCGGCCTGGTGAAGGGCTGGATGCAGCGCGACTACTACAGCCCGCCGATGAACAACCCCTCACTCGGTCTCACGAGTCTGGCCCGGCTCAAGGGAGTTCAGGACGACACCACGGTCTCCGCGGTCGCCGAGCCGACCGGGCACCGGCTGTTCACCAATATGTCCCGGGCCACCCATCGCCGCCCCGGCTGGGCCGCGTCGATCAGCATGGCCGACCGGCGCATCACGTACTACGAGACGGGCAACGGCGAGAACCTGCACGGCTGGCACACCGGTTCCGGAATGCTCTACTGGTGGGGCGACACGTTCTGCAACGGCCAGTACAGCGACGCCTTCTGGCCCACCGTCGACCCGTACCGGCTGCCCGGGATCACCGCCTCCCGCAAGGTGCTCGCGGACGCGGCGGGCGGCGACTGGGGCGCCTCCCTGCCGGACGTCAACTGGGTCGGGGGTACCACCGACGGGCAGCGGGCCACGATCGGCCAGTACCTCAAGGGCCTGCAGAGCACGCTGCTGGCGAAGAAATCGTGGTTCTGCCTGGACGGCTCGATCGTGTGTCTCGGCGCGGGGATCACATGCACGGACGGTACGGCCGTGGAGTCGACGGTCGAGAACCGCAACCTCGGGCCCACCGGCACCACCACCTTCACCGTGGACGGCACGGCGAAGCCCACCACGTACCCCTGGTCCGAAACGCTCACTGGCACGCAGTGGGCGCACATCGGCGGCCACGGCGGCTACGTCTTCCCGGGCGGCGCCACCGTGAAGGCGCTGCGCGCGGCGCGTGACGGCAAGTGGAGCGACATCAACAAGGGGGGCGCCACGACCGTCCTGAACCGTAAATACCTGACGATGTACGTCGATCACGGCACCGACCCGACGAACGCCACGTACGCCTATCTGCTCATGCCGGGTGCGACCGCCGCCCAGACGCAGACTCGTGCCGCCGCGACGAGTTGGCTGACGATCCTCGCCAACACGGACAACCAGCAGGGCGTCAGCGTGCCTTCGCTCGGCTTCACCGGGGTCAACTTCTGGTTCGGCGGCACGGTCGGCGCTCTCACGGCGAGCAACCCGTGCTGCGTGATGATCACCGAGAGGACCGACGGCACCGCGGTCATCTGCGTCAGCGACCCGATGCGCATGCAGACGAGCCTGACGCTCACCTGGAACAAGGCGGTCTCCTCGGTGACCTCCAAGCCGGTCACCGTCACCTCGGCGACGACCGGTTCCTCCCTGAAGCTCACCTTCGGCGACCTCAGCACCACCGCAGGCGTCACCCAGAAGATCACCGTCAAGCTCGGCTGAACCCAGGGTCGACGGGCCGGAGCTGCCGCCCTCGAGGACATCTACTCTCGTGTCTGCGTGCCCCACTGCTCCGGCCCGACGCCGCGCCAGTCGATCAGCGGGGACACCGCCACGGTCACCGGGTCGACGTCCAGGCCCGCACGCCTCAGGAATTCGGACAGGTCCTCCAGGCTGTGGGCCAGCCCAAGGCTCTCGCCATTGACGCGAACCCGGCGGCCACCCGCCGGTGAAGGCGGGGACACGACCACAGGATGCAGTTCGGGCATGCTTCCAGCCTCACTCATGCGACTCGGACTTGCACGCGGGGGTGCGCATGCGGGAACGCCTGGCCTCTGAGGGCCCGGAGTCCCGCCAGGCTGTCAGGGAAGTGGTGGCGCGCCATGACAGTAATTCAATCACGTGTTCGATTTCTGGCGCCAATGAGAGGATACGACTGTGACTCACAGCGACAATCGGCCACTCACGGTGCGACTTGGCCACAAAAGCACCCTGGGCGATTTGTCCTTGGGATTCGCGAGAGGTGACACCTGATCTTGATGGTGGGCAACACCCTGGGAAACGCCGAAGCCGCACCGGATGTCTGCCGTGCCCGTTCCCGCAGCCCGCACGGCGCTAGCATCGCGTCCCATGATCGTATGGATCAATGGCACCCACGGCGCAGGCAAGACGACGACCAGTGCACTCGTGCAGCAACTGATCCCGGATTCACGGGTGTTCGACGCCGAGAAGGTCGGCGAGACACTCATGGACATCACGCCGGGGCTGCCCAGGACGGACAACTTCCAGCACTGGCCGCCGTGGCGGCAGCTCGTCGTCGAAACCGCCCGCCGCGTACTCGACTACACCGGCGGCACTCTGGTGATCCCCATGACTGTCCTGGTCGAGCGGTACTGGCGCGAGATCAGCACGGGCCTCGCCCAACATGCCATCCCCGTAAGGCACTTCGTCCTCCACGCTGACCAAGACACCCTCCGCGGGCGCATCGAGGGGGACACTGTCCTTGGCCCTTCCTCGTTCCGCCTCAAATACCTCGAGCCCTATTCCGAGGCGGCCCGCACGTGGCTGCACGGCGAGGCCGAGGTCGTCGACACCACGCACCTCACGCCCGCCCAGGCCGCCCTACAGATCGCAGAGGCCGTCAAGAGTTGAGGTCCGCCCGCCACGCGAAAACAGCCGCAGGCGGCAACAGGGAACGATCTTCCGGCAAGTAGGGCGGGGACGCCCCACCCCGCTCTTCCGTCGCCACCGCCATCCGCCTCCTTGCCGGGCCGCGCTCGACGGCCGTCCGCGGCACAGTGGAGATATGAACGCAGACGACAGGAATCCTCTGGCCCGGGCCGGCGTGGCGACCAGGCTTCCGGCCCAGGATCTGGACCGGGCGCGGCGCTTCTACTCCGAGCAGCTCGGTCTCGACCCCGTCGATGAACGGCCCGGTGGGCTGCTGTATTGATGCGGAGGAGTGGAGTTCGTGGTGTTCCAGTCGACGGGTGCCTCGCCCGGCACCTTCACACAGATGGCGTGGAGGGTCGACGACATCGAGACGGTGGTGGCGGAACTCAAGCGGCGCGGCGTGGTGTTCGAAGAGGTCGACGCACCTGGGTTCCGCACGAAGGACGGGATCGCCGAGATCGAGGGGAACTACCCGAGCAAGGGCGCACGGGGTGAACGCGGTGCCTGGTTCCGTGACAGCGAGGGGAACCTGCTGGGCATCGGCGAGCCGGTCCTCTGAGCGGCGCACGACCACTGGATCACCCAGTGGTGCGTGCCGTTCATCGCGCAGATCGGGCAGGCACCGATGCGGAGCGCAGACCCATTGCCGGAGACCTCCACGACTCGCCGCCAACTCGCCCACCGCGAGCGGTTGTTACGGCCCGACAGGCATACGCGAGTGCCCTGTCCGTCGGCCGCTCTCACCGCCGGTCAGCCGACGATGGCGACCGGCGGCTGAGCGTGCGGGTCTCCGGGTATCCCCTCCGACACCCGGAGACCTGCGGTCCCGATGCCCGCGAACGGACGGCCATCGAGTGTCCAGTGCGAGTCGGTTTCACACCCCAGCGAGACGAAGACCTGGGCGGCGATGTCGACATGGCGTATCGGCTGAGGTGCCGAGCACAGGCCGGGACCGGCGGCGACCAGCCAGGCGGTGCGTTCCTGCGGGGAACGGCCGCCGTGGCCGCCGGTGTCGACATGGCCGTGGTCGGTGACGACCAGGACCGTCCACCGCTCGCTGTCGCGAGCGGGCCGGGAGCGTACGGCGTCCAGCAGGCGGCCGACGCGCGCGTCGGCGCGCTCCACCGCGGCCTCGTAGGCTTCGCCACAGCCCCGGAAGTGCGCGGTCTCGTCCGGAGCCCCCAGGTAGACGAAGGACGCGTCCATGTCGTCGGCGGCGAGGACGCGCACCGCCTCCTCGGTGATCTGTTCGTCGCAGCTCTCCCAGGCCTCGGGGGTGTCCTCAGCCGGGGCGACGTACGCGGTCCTGGACGGGGCGCGGAAGAGGGGGCCGCCGTCGCGGACCTGCATGAGCGGCTGCCAGCCCGCCGCGACGAAGGTGCGGCGGCCGTTCTGCCGGGCGAGGCGGGTGGCGAAGTCGGGGAAGACGTCGAGGCGGTGGCCGGTGAAGTCGTTGCTCCACACGCCGTGTTTCTCGACGCCCACTCCCGTGACGATCGTCGCCCAGCAGGGGCCCGACATGGTGGGTGTGCGGTCGTCGACCTCGATCGGCGCGAGGAAGCCGTCGGCCGTGAGGACATCCAGGTGCGGGGTGTGCACACGGCGCAGCGTGTCGAGGCGTACGCCGTCGATGCCGACGACCAGGACGCGGTGGACGGTGTCGGGCATAGGTGATCCCTTCGGTGAGGCGGTCACGGACCGACGGCTCCGTGCGGCGGTCACAGGGCCCGCAGGACCAGGTGGAGTGTGGTCGGCCGGGCGTGCAGGGTGTGTTCCGGCAGGGGGCCCGGGCCGCAGGAGGCGGTGCCGATGCCGTGGTGGGCGGCGTCGAGATGGACGTACACCTTGTCCCCGGGGGTGAGGTCGGTGGTGTGCCGGGCCACGTCGAGCTGTTCGCTGGTCCAGCGGCGCACCGTGAGGTCGAAACCGCCGGTCACCTCCAGACCGCCGGCGTCGCCGGTCAGCCGTGCCCAGCGCACTTCGCGGCGATTGCCGTTCTCCTGGGGGCGGACGTACGGGGTCTGCATCGCGTCGACGCTGCGGCGAAACCGGCCCAGGCGCGCTGCGGCGGTCGTGTCGCGGTAGGCCTCGCCCGGGCCCCTGCCGTACCAGTCGACGGTGTCGATCCAGCGGGGCAGTGCGAGCCGCAACCCGATCCGGGGGACGGGCAACGGCCAGTCTCCGACCGGGTCGACGGTGAGGTCCAGGTGGAGCGCGTCCGCGTCGGCGCGCCAGCGGTACGTGGCGGTCATCGACGCCTCGCTGCCGGCGGGCGCGACCCGGGCGACGACCGTCAGGCCCTCCTCGCACGGGTCGACGGCGAGGACCTTGGTGGTGAGCCGGTGCAGTCCGAAGGTCCGCCAGCGGTCGGCGAGACGCGGGCCGAGGATGTCGTTGTCGGTGGGCGCCCGCCACAAGTCCACCTCGGGTCCGTCGAGTTGGAGCTCCCGCAGGCGGCGCAGGGTGCCGGTGGCGGGGTCGAAGTGGCCCGCGCCGAGTTCCAGCCGGTCGGCGGTGCGCCGCGTGCTTGCGCGATGTCCGCTGTCGTACGGCTGCGGCGGCTCGCCGGTCACGGCCTGGCCCCACGCGATCTCGTGACCGGCCCTGGCCCAGGCCTCGTCGTGGGCGAGTTCCGCGACGACGGTCAGGACGCACTCGCCCTCCCCGGCGTGCCGAAGCTCGGGCCAGGGCACCACGGTGTGCGCGCCTGCCACCAGTACGGGCACGTCGAGGGCGCCCTCGGTGCGGGGTTCACCGTCACCCTCGGCCCGCCACCGGAAGTGGAGATGGGAGGTGTCACGGACATCGTGCCCGTTGCGGATCCTGATGCTCCTGCTGCCCGTGTCGATGTCGATCCGCACGGGCTCGATGACTTTCTTGTACTCGGCCAGGCCCGGTGAGGGCGTGCGGTCGGGGAAGAGGAGGCCGTCGGCGACGAAGTTGCCGTCGTGGACGGTCTCGCCGAAGTCGCCGCCGTACGCGAAGAACTGCCGTCCGTCGGGGGCGCGTCGCGCGATGCCGTGGTCGATCCACTCCCACACGAAGCCGCCCTGGAGCCGTGGATACGCCTCGAACATCCGCTGGTACTCGGCCAGTCCGCCGGGGCCGTTGCCCATGGCGTGGGCGTACTCGCAGAGGATGACGGGGAGTTGACGACGGTGCGCGTCCAGTGCCGGGTCGTCCGTGACGGGTTCCGCACCGCGGCCGATCAGCTCGGTCTCGGCGTGGTCGGCGTACATGCGGCTGTAGACGTCCACGTATCCGCTGTCCGGGTCGCCCTCGTAGTGGATCGGGCGGGAGGGGTCGCGGTCGCGGGTCCAGGCGGCCATCGCGGCGAGGTTCTCGCCGGTGCCGCTCTCGTTGCCGAGGGACCACATGATGACGCTGGGATGGTTCTTGTCGCGCTCGACGACGCGGCGCATCCGGTCCAGGCAGGCCTCGCGCCAGCGGTCGTCCGCGCTGGGGTTGCCGCGCCAGTCGACCTGCTCGAAGCCGTGCGTCTCCAGGTCGCACTCGTCGACCACCCACAGCCCGTACTCGTCGCACAGGGCGAGGAATTCGCTGCTGGGCGGGTAGTGGCTGGTGCGTACGGCGTTGATGTTGTGCCGCTTCATCAGCAGGACGTCACGCAGCATCGTGTCGTCCGTGAGGGTGCGTCCGGTCTCCGGGTCCCATTCGTGACGGTTGACGCCGCGCAGCAGCAGGGGGTGGCCGTTGACCTTCAGCAGTCCGTCCTCGACCGCGACCGTGCGGAAGCCGATGCGTACGTGCACACGTTCGCCGTCCGTCGTCAACTCGCCCAGATACAGATGAGGTTGTTCGGCGCTCCAGGGGACGACGCTGTCGAATGTGTGCGGTCCGGCCGGTTCGGCGTCGGTGAGACCGAGCGCGGGCACGGTGAGCCGGGCCGCGCCGCTCGTCTCGACGCGCAGGGTGCCCGTCTTCGTGGTGTGGTCGTAGTCGGCGTGCACGAAGAAGTCGTCGAGGCTGTCGGCCGGCCTGGACAGCAGGCGAACCGAGCGGAAGATGCCGGACAGCCACCACATGTCCTGGTCCGCCAGGTAGCTGCCCGCGGACCATTGGTGGACGCGTACGGCGAGGATGTTGCGGCCGGGACGCAGCGCGTCGGCGGCGTCGAACTCCGTAGGGACCCGGCTGCCCTTGCCGTCACCGAGGCGTACGCCGTTGAGCCACACCGCGAAGCAGGAGTCGACGCCGTCGAAGCGGAGCACGCTCGGGCCCACGGGCCAGTCGTCGGGGAGGCTGAACTCCCGGCGGTACTCCCCGGTCGGGTTGTCGTCGGGTACACGCGGCGGGTCGATGGGGAACGGGTAGGTGACGTTGGTGTACGCGGGCGCGCCGACGCCGTGCAACTGCCAGCAGGACGGGACGGGCAGCCGGTCCCAGTGGGTGTCGTCGAAGGTGGGCGCCTCGAAACCTGGAGTGAGATCGGCGAGTCCGGCGGCGGCCCGGAAGCGCCAGAAGCCGTCGAGTTCGAGGCGCGGGGCGTCGGAGTCGAAGCAGGCGCGGGGTGCGCGGCGGCCGTGGCCGGGTGAGCGGTCCTCGACGTAGTCGGTGTCCAAGTCAGCCATGCGAGGCTCCTGTTCAGGCCGAGCGGGTCAGCTCGTCGGGACCGACTGCGTACGTGAACGGGAGTCCTTGTGCATAGCGCTCCACCTCGTCCACGGCCCAGTGCGTCATGCGGCCGAGTTCGTTGCCGAGGGAGCCGGCGATGTGCGGGGTGAGCAGGACGTTGGGGAGCGTGTAGAGCGGGGATGCGGCGGGCGGTACATCTGGTTCGGTCACATCGAGTACAGCGTGAATGCGCCCGGAAACGAGACGCTCGGTCAGAGCGTCGGTGTCGACGAGCGAACCGCGCGCCGTGTTGATGAGCGTCGCGCCGTCTTGCAGGAGCGCGAGCCGGCGCGCGTCGAACATGTGGCGCGTCTCGGGGAGCTGCGGCGCGTGGATGGACACCACATGGCTGCGCCGGACGAGTTCGTCGAGGTCTACGAGTTCCACGCCCAGGGTTCGGGCGTCGCCCCGGTCCAGGTAGGGGTCGTGCAGGAGGACGTGGAGGTCGAGCGGGCGGAGCAGCTCGACGACACGGCGTCCGATGCGGGAGGCGCCGACGATGCCCACGGTGCGGTGGTAGTTGCCGTAGCCGGTGAAGTACGGCAGCAGTGTCGGTTGTTCGCGCGTCTGCGCGTAGGTGCGCGCGATGTCAAGGACCCGCTTGTTCGCGAACAGGATCGCCGCGAGCGTGAACTCGGCGACGGGCAGGGCGTTGGCGGCGGCCGCGGAGGAGACGGTGATGCCGCACTTCCACACGGAATCGGTGATGTGGTGCTTGATGGAACCGGCCGCATGGACGACGGCCCTCAGCCGCGGCATACGACGCAGCGCGTCCTCGGTCAGCAGCGGCGCACCCCAGTGCGTGAACAGGATCTCCACGGCGGCCAGTTCGACGTCGTCGGCCGCGGCGAAGTCGATGATGTGCGCCGAGGTGTCCACACAGGCGACGGACCGGAGCCGGTCGAGGGCGCCTTCGGCCAGCAGCGAGCGGTGGATCTCCGGTCCCATGGCGAGAGCGGTCCGCGGGCGCCGCGCCGCGGCCGCTGGGTCCGAGCTGTTCAGGAGAGTGCCTTCCGATGCGAGCATGGTCACTTCACCGCGCCGACGGTCAGGCCCGAGCGCCAGAAACGCTGGAGGCAGACGAAGGCGACGATCAGCGGGACGACGGCGACGAGCGAGCCGGTGATGACGAGCGAGTAGTACTCGGGCTGCTGCTGCGTGACGCTGTTCCACATGAACAGGCCGAGGTTGACCGGGTAGAGCTTCTCGTCGTTCAGCATCACGAGGGCGCCGAAGAAGTTGTTCCAGCTGGCGGTGAACGAGAACAGGAAGATGGTCATGAAGCCGGGTGCGAGCATGGGCAGCGCGATCCCGGCGAAGGTGCGCAGCTCGCCGGCGCCGTCGACACGGGCGGCCTCCAGGACCTCGCCCGGCACGTACCCCTCGGAGAAGACGCGGGCGAGGTAGACGCCGAACGGGTTGACCAGGGCGGGCAGCAGCAGGGCCCAGTAGGTGTTGACGATCCCGACCTTGGTGGCGAGCAGATACATCGGCAGCTGGATCACCGTGGTGGGGACCAGGACGCCGCCGAGCACCGCGCCGAACAGCTTCTCCTTGCCCTTGAAGTCGTACTTGTCGAAGGCGTAGCCGGTGGCGATGCACAGGAGGGTCGAGGCGGCCGAGCCGACGACCGAGTACAGGATGCTGTTGCCGAACCAGCGCAAATAGATGCCGTCGTTGAAGGTGAAGACGTGCTGCAGGTTGGCGAAGAGGTTGAAGTCGCCGAGGGCGAAGCCTGAGGTGGAGAACAGGTCGCGGTCGTTCTTGGTGGCGGCGAAGAGCAGCCAGCTGACCGGCATCAGGGTGTAGAAGGCGGCGACGATCAGCAACCCGTTGACGACGCCCTTGGAGAGCAGGGCGTTGGGCGAGGTCCGGCGGCCCCTGGTCCGGGTGGCCTTGCGCTCGGCCGGTGCCTTGGCCGGGCTTGTGGTGTGGGTGAGGGTGCTCATGACGCCGCCTTCCACCGGTTGCCGAGCCGGGTGACGATGTAGGAGAGGAGGACGCCGAGCAGGGCGAGCAGCAGGGACGCGGCGCCGGCGAGGCCGTAGTCGTGCTGGACGAAGCCGGCCTTCCAGATGAACAGGGTCGGCGACCACTCGGTGTCGATGGAGGGCGCTCCGCGCTGGTTGAGCAGCTTGGGCTCGGTGAAGATCTGGATGGCGCCGACGCAGGTGAACAGAACGGTCATGACGACCGCGGAGGCGATCAGCGGCACCTTGATCTGCAGGGCGGTGCGGATGGCGCCCGCGCCGTCCACGACGGCCGCTTCGATCATTTCACGCGGAACGGCCTGCAGGGCGGCGTAGAAGATCACCATGTTGTAGCCGATCCACTGCCAGGCACAGAGATTGACCATGGACGAGAGCACATGATCGTTGCTGTAGAAGTTCCATGAGCCGCCCAACGCGCCGATCCAGTCGAGCACGGGGCTCAGGCCCGGGGTGTACAGGTAGATCCAGATGATCGAGGCGATCAGTCCCGGGATCGCGTGCGGCAGGAAAAGCGCGAGCTGGAAGAACCGCTTGGCCCGGGCCATCGCGGAGTCGACCAGCAGCGCGAGAAGGAGTGAGCCTCCGATCATCACCGGGATGTACAGCGCGCAGTAGAGGGCGATGTGGACGAAGGAGTCCTGGAAGCCCGCGTCGGACAGGGCCTTGGTGTAGTTGCCGAGTCCGGAGAACACCCGCTCGGTGCCGCCGAAGCCGAGCCCCGAGGAGTGCTCCTGGAAGAGGCTCATCCACACGGCGTAGCCGATGGGCGCCGCCATGACCGCGGCGAACAGGACGAAGAACGGGGTGATGAGGAAGGCGGCGGCCCGGCGTTGACCGCGCCGGAGCTGCGAAGTGCCCGGGGGCTTCGTCGGGGGGTGGGCCCGGGCCTTCACGGCGGGGGCGAGAGGTGCTGCCACGGTGGCTCCTTGGCGGGCTGGACGCTTGGGGGAGGCGATCGGTGACGGAAGTGCCGGGACGGCGGAAACAACCCCGGGGTGACGGGAGTGCGGGGTGGCGGGAACAACCCCGAGGTGACGGGAGCGCCGGGGTCAGGGGAACGGCTCCGGGGTGACGGAGCCGTTCGCGGCCCGAGTCCGAGTCGCGCTCGGACCCGGGCCGCGAACGGCCGGACCGATCAGATCACTTGGCGAGCTTCAGCCCGCGCTCAGTGATCCCCGTCTCGGCCTTCTGCTGGCCGGCGTCGACGCCGGCCGCGAAGCCGGACTTGGCCGTCGCGTCCTGGACCGCGGTGTAGACGTCCATCTGGTTCGGACCCCACGTCCAGCCCGGGACGATCGTGTCGACCTGTGCGGAGGCGAGTTGGTAGAGGTCCTGGCCGTTCAGATACGAGGTGTCGAACTTGGCCGCGGCGACCTCGCGCATCTCCGAGTTGGCCGGCAGGGCGCTGCTGGGCGACTCCAGGTCGGCGAGGCGGGCCTCGACGCCCGCCTTGTTCGTGGTGAGCCACTTGATGAACTCGGTCGCGGCCTCGGCGTGCTTGCTGCCCTTGAGGACACCGTAGGAGGTGCCGCCGTAGTTGCCGCCGGCCGCGGTGCCCCAGTTCGGCATGGGTGCGGCGGCCCACTTGCCCGAGAGGTCGGGCATGGCGGTCTTCATGCCGCCGGCGGACCAGGAGGCGCCGAGGAAGGAGAGGGTCTTGCCGGAGGTGCGGGCCTTGGTCTCCTCGGGGCTGTACGCCGTGAAGGACTGCACCAGGTCGTCCTTGATCAGGCCGTCCCAGTAGGCCGCGACCTTCTTGCTGGGCGCGTCGTTCACGCCGGGCTTCCAGGCGTCGCCCTCGGTGGCGAACCACTTGCCGCCGGCCTGCCAGGACAGCGCGGCCAGTAGCGCCGGGTCGGACTTCGGCATGGAGGCCAGCCGGACGTTCTTGTCCTTCTTCTTGACCTTCGCGGCAGCGGCCTTGAACTCGTCCCAGGTCTTGGGGACTTCGATGCCGTACTTCTTGAACAGGTCGGTGCGGTAGTAGTACAGCTGCGGCGCGACGTCGTAGGGGACGGTCCAGGTCTTCCCGCCGAAGGTGACCAGGCTCTGAACGGACGCGGGGAACTTCGACTTGACCGTTTCACCTGCGTACTTGGTCAGATCGATCAGGTTTCCCTGGCTCGCGAACTCCGGGACCATCTGGTACTCGATGGTCGCCACGTCGGGGGCATTGCCCGCCTTCACCGCGTTGGAGAGCTTGCTGTAGCCCTCGGTGGAGCTGGGGATCTCGGTGAACTTGACCTTGATGTCCTTGTGCGTCCTGTTGAACGCCTCGACCGTCGACTTGGCCCCGAGGGTCCAGGTCCAGTAGTTGATGGTGACCGGCTTGCCGTCCGACTTGCTGTCGGTCGAGCCACCGTCGCCGCCGCATGCGGTGGCGAGCATGCCCAGGGCGGCGAGGGTGGCGACGGCGGCTGTGCGGAACGAACGTGAAGTGCGCGACATGGCACGGCTCCTACGAGACCTCGTACGGGAAGAGGCGGATGCAGGACATCTTTTGCGCGCACACGATCAGAGTCAAGAGCGTTCGACCAAGACAATCAAAACGATCGCGCAACGCTCATGACTCGAGCACTTCGCCACCGCAGGACGAACGGATCCTCAACTCGGGGAGAAGTTCGAGATGCTGACGGGGTGCCGGGCGCTGTCCGCTCGCACGTTCCGCGAGCCGCTGGAGCAGCAGTTTCGCGGCCAGCTCCCCCACCGAGCGCTTGGGCGGGGCGATGGCCGTCAGGGGGACGTCCGAGAGGCCGGCCACCTCGTCGTCGTACGCGATCAGCGCGAGGTCCTCGGGCACTCTGACGCCGCGCGCCTGGAGCTTGGGCACCAGCACGATCGCGTCCTCGTCGCTGTGCACGAGCGCCGCCGTCACTGCGCGCTTCTCCACGGCTTCGACGAGGTAGTCGATGCTGGCCTCGTAGTCCCCGTGCTCGCGGACCGACGGCGCACCGGAATCGACATCCAGGCCCAGGGACTGCACCGCCGCCAGGTAGCCCGCGGAGATCTGTGCGGCGTGCGGGCCCTCCTGGAGCACCGCGGTGATCCGGCGGTGCCCCAGAGAGGCGAAGTGGCCGACGGCCACGGCGGCCCCGTGCGCCCGGTCGGTGCGCACCCGGTCGAGGCCGGCCGCGGGGTTCCCGGCCGGCGCGGAACGCTCGACCAGGACGGTCGGCACCGCACAGTCCAGGAGCCACTTCTCCTGGCCCCCCATGGGCACACCGCCGAACCAGCTGGGCGCGACGAGCAGGCCTTCCGCACCGCCCGCGATCAGGTGTTCTGCCTGCACGGCGTCCTCGGAGTCGACGTATCCGGTCATTCCGAGGATCAGCCGGCCACCCTGGGCCGCGACGGCCTCGCGGGATCCGCGGACGATGTCCCCGAAGATGTTGTTGGTGGTGGGCACGATCATTCCGATCACGGCGCCTTCCGCGGACTCCTGGCGGGGCTGCGCCTCGGCGGCCGCGTCGCCCGGCCACACCACCGCGCCGTGCAGTCGCTGCACCCGGCCCTGTGCGGCGAGCGCCTCCACGTCACGCCGCAAGGTCACCGCGGACACACCCAGTTCGGCCGCGAGATCGGCGACCCGGAGGCTGCCGCGCTCCCGGACGAGTTCGAGTACCCGCTCATGACGCTGGTCGACGTGCAGTCGCATGGGCTCCCCCTGGGGCAAGGCCGGCCGGACAAATCTACGGGCGAACGCGGAGCGTGATCCCGTGTGCTTACTGTACGCCCACAATCGTATCGATCATCTTTGATCAATTCGATCAGACAAGCATGGACAACCCGCACTCCGGTCGTACAACGTGAAGAATGGGCACGAGGGGGGTAAGACCACCTTCGGGGAGCGGAGAGGGTCGCAGTGGGTGCGAGCGAGGAACGAGACGTGCTGGCCCGTCAGCGCTTCGACATGGCGGACGCCGCGCCACTGCTGCTCGATGCCCGGATGGCGGTGACCAGCTGGACCGCGGACGCCGAGCGGCTGCTGGGATATCCGGCCGCCGAGGTGCTGGGACGGCCGGCGGCCGAGCTGCTGGTCCCCGAGGACGCGGCGAGGATCCCCGCCCTGATCGAGCGGTGCCACGAAGACAGCGGCTGGACCGGCCTGCTGTCCGTGCGCCACCGGGACGGGCATCCCGTCCTGTCGATGGTTCGAGTCGTTCCGGTGCAGCGCATCGGCGGCCCGGCGCACTGGGTAGTGCTGCTCGCTGATCTGGCCGGCGGTCCCGGCTGGGACATGAGCCGCTCCGCGCTGGAGCAGATGACCGCACGCTCTCCGGTGGGCATCGCGATCGTGGACGCCGACCTGCGGTACGTGTGGTCGAACGCCGCTCTCGAGCAGTTCGGCGGGGGCCCGCCGCACGGGCGGCTGGGACGACGGCTCGCAGATGTGCAGCCCGGCCTGGACGCCGAGCGGCTCGAGGCGCAGATGCGCCGGGTGCTGGAGAGCGGCGAGACGGTGGTCTCGTACGAGCACGTGGGCCGCGTACGGTCCGCGCCGCACCGCGAGACGGCCCACTCCATGTCGTTCGTCCGGCTGGAGGACGACCACGGCCACCCGATCGGCGTCTACTACACCGTCGTCGACGTCAGTGAGCGCTACCGTGCCCGGCGGCGGCTCGCCCTGCTGGACCGGGCCGGTCAGCAAATCGGCCGCAGCCTGGATGTCCTGCAGACCGCGCAGGAGCTGGCCGACGTCGCGGTGCCGGGGCTGGCCGACGTCGTCGCCGTGGACCTGCTGGAGACCGTACTCAAGGGAGCGGAGCCGACGCCCGGTCCGGCGCAGGACACGGACGCGGTGCCCCTGCGTCGCGCCGGACACCAGTCGGTGCAGGGCGGAGTCCCCGAAACCGCCGTCGAGATCGGCGAAGTGGCGTCCTACCGGGCCGGGACTCCGCCCATCCGGTGCCTGATCGACGGCGAGTCCTGGCGCGAGGAGCGGCTCGACCCGCTCAGCCGGGAGTGGGCCACGGTCACGCCCGCCGGTCGGGCCGCCACCTTCCTCGACCTCGGGCTGCACAGTGTGATGATCGTGCCCGTCCGTGCCCGCGGCGTCACACTGGGCATCACCACGTTCTTCCGGCGCAGCCGCCAGGAGCCGTTCGACGAGGACGATCTGGGCCTCGCCGAGGAGTTCGTCGGCCGGGCGGCCCTGTGCCTCGACAATGCCCGCCGCTACACCCGCGAGCGTGACGCGGCCCTCGTCCTGCAGCGCAATCTGCTCCCCCACCTCTTCCCCGAGCAGGACGCGGTGGAGGTCGCCGCCTGCTACCGGCCCGCCGACGAGCTGACGGGGCTCGCCGGGGACTGGTTCGACGTCATTCCGCTGTCCGGGGCCCGGGTGGCCCTGGTGGTGGGCGAGGTCGCGGGGCACGGCATCGACGGTGCGGCCGCGATGGGACGGCTGCGGGCCGCCGTGCAGACCCTCGCCGACCTGGATCTGACCCCGGAGGAGGTGCTCGCCCACCTGGACGACCTGGTCAGCCGCGCCGCACGGGAGGAGGGCTCGGGCGCCGACACCCGCACGAGCGGCATGCAGGCGGTGGGCGCGACGTGCCTGTACGTGGTGTACGACCCGGTGAGCGGGCTGTGCTGTATGGCGAATGCGGGCCATCCCGCGCCCGCGATCGTCACCCCGGAGGGCACCGTCACCTTCACCGAACTCCCCGACGGTCCCGCGCTCGGCGTGGGCGGACTGCCCTTCGAATCGGTCGAGTTGGCGCTGGCGGAGGGCAGCGTGCTCGCGCTGCACACCGACGGGCTCATCGCCACGGCCCGGACCGGGCGGGATCCGGAGGCCGGCCGGGAGCGGCTGCGCCGCGCGCTGGAGGCGCACGGGCAGCCGTTGGACGGACTGTGCCGCACCATCGTGGACGATCTCGTGCCGACGCGCCCCTACGACGACGTGGCGCTGCTGATGGCGCGCACCCGGCGGCTGGGGGCCGAGCAGGTCGCGACCTGGGACCTGCGCAGCGACCCGGCGGTCGTCGCCGAGGCCCGGAAGGCCACGACCCAGCAGCTGAGCGTCTGGGGCCTGGACGAGCTGGCCTTCACCACCGAACTGGTCGTGAGCGAACTCGTCACCAACGCCATTCGGTATGCCGCCGGCCCTATCCGCTTGCGGCTGATCACCGAACAGGCCCTGATCTGCGAGGTGTTCGACTGCGGTGCCACCGCCCCGCATCTGCGCCATCCGAAGACGACCGACGAGGGCGGCCGCGGGCTGTTCCTGATCTCCCAGTTCACCCAGCGCTGGGGCACCCGCTACACCCCCGAGGGAAAGATCATCTGGGCCGAGCAGCCCCTCACGGAGCCGGTGATCTGACATACCCCGCGACGAACCGGTGGCTCGCGGCGTCAGCAGTCGCGGAACTCGGGCGACTGGTTGAGGATCTGCGATCGCAGCGAGGTGAAACGGGTGTGCGTGTCTCCGCCCTGCGCCTCGGGACGGAAGGCCGCGACCCGGTGGCGGTTCATGAAGGCCGGCGCGACCCCGAAGTGCCGCTCCAGGCTGCCGCGGATCGCATCACTGGCGAGCGCCCTGAGCAGCTGCCCGCGCTCCTTCTCGGTGGGCGGCGGGGTGTGGTTGTCGGCGAACTCTTGTGCTCCGTCCCGCAGTTCGGCGATGAGATCGTACGCGTACCTGTTCCTTGAGGAAGAGCAGGGCGTCCTCGCCGTTGACCTTGTTGCCGACGACGGCGAGCGAGATGCCGAACTCCTCGGCGTGGGCGCGGTATCGGCGGCGGACCGAGACACCCTTGCGGGTGGGCTCGGCGACCAGGAAGGTCAGGTCGAAGCGGGTGAACAGCCCGGAGGCGAAGGCGTCCGCGCCCGCGGTCATGTCGACGACGACGTACTCGCCGGACCCGTCGACCAGATGGTTGAGGTGGAGCTCCACTGCTCCGAGCTTGGAGTGATAGCAGGCCACCACGAGGTCGCTCCCGGCGGGAACGGCCATGGGGGTCTCCTGGATGGGTGAGCCGGCAGAAGCCCCCGCTACATGAAAATGGATCTTGCTACCAAGTAGCAGCTCGACCGCGTGTCGCCGCGATCCTCCGGAGGTCGAGAGCGTTGCGGGCAAGCCGAGTTGACGGAAGATTGACCAAGTCTCTGGAGATCGCTGAAACAGTCGTCTATATGGTCTGCCGCATGCCCCCACAACCTCCGAGAACGCCGGCACTCCCGGTCCTCCCCTATCGGAAACCCACCCGCGATCGCGACTACTGGGTCTTCGACAATGTGCTGCCCGACGTGGATGCCGTCCGGGCGCGGTGCGTCGTCAAGGACGACTGGGTCAAGGGCCACCCATACACGTCGGAGAGCTGGCCCGGCCTGCGGACGATGCCGGGGCTGGAACCGGAGGAGCTGACGCGCGTAGAGCGGCTGGTGAAGAAGGCCACCGGTGCCCGGAAGCTGTGGCAGCAGACGACGCCGTCCGGCGCCACCCTCAACCACAACTGCATCCAGGTGGTCGGCAAGGACGAGGGAGAGCCGCGCCCCCACACCGACTCACGCGCGCTCTGCCGTTACGCCGCGGTGCTCTACCTGAATCCGAACGTCCCCAAGAACTGCGGCACCAGCTTCTACCGGCAGAACCTGCCCGGCGGACGGCTGGGCGGCAACGTGGTGGCCGCGCCGCACAACAATCTGGTCGAGGCACTGGGTACGCGCTTCGTCCCGCCGGACTCCTTCGTCGAGGACATCGCCGTACCACACCGGTACAACCGGCTGCTGCTCTACAACGCCAACTTGATGCACAGTGCGACCGATTACTGCGGCAGCACCATCGAGGACAAGCGGATGACCGCGGTCTTCTTCTGGATGGCGTGATCCCGGAAGACTTTGCGTGACGCCGAGCGGCCACGGACCGTCGATTCCGGGGCCGCTCGACGTCGCGGACGGGCTTCAGCCACGTGTGAGTTCGCGTTCGACGGAGACCGACTCGGCCGCGCCGTTGTGAGCCTTGGGGCCGCCGAGCACCTTCGGATGTCGAATCCGTATCCGGACATTCCTGCGCTACGACCCGGTTACTTCTTCCTCAAGTCCTGGTGGCCGGGCGGTGAGCTGGTCATGATGGGCGCATGACGTTGGCCTTGAGAGCCATGACGCGGCTGGCGTACTGGCCGGATCTCGCGGAGGTCCGGCCGAGCTGCGGAACGGGCCGGGCACTGTGCTCGGCCCAGGGCGAGATCGTCCACTTCCATACGGACCACGACGTCGACCTGCACCTCACGGACCGGGCCATCCGGCGCTTCGAGGACCACCTCAAGGGCGCGACCGCGGTTCGCATGGTGCCGGGCTCGCGATGGGTGACCATTCACCTCGAAGTCGACTCGGACATCGACCTGCTGCTCACGCTGGTGAGCGTCGCCCTCCAGGCCCACCAGACACGGCCGGTTCCGGATGACGCGCCCCCGGCGGGCTGCAACGGTTGAGTGCTCACCACCACGTCACACCACCGTTCCCAGGGACTGATCGGAACCCCCTCCGCGCACCGTGTGACGTCACGGCGGTCCCGGTGCCATGGACGCCATCGGTCTGCGTGACATAAGAGCCCCGGCACTCAGTCACGGGTGAGTGCCGGGGCTCGTCAGCAGGTCATCGAGGGCCGATGACGACGACGCGGAGCGTCAGGAGCGGCCGCCCGCAGCGCGCCGACGCCGAGTGGCGACGGTGATCGTGGCGCCGGCCGCGAGGACCGCCACGGCGCCGGCCGCGATCGGCAGGGTGTTGCCACCGCCGGTCTCCGCGAGGTCGCCGGGCGGGGTCGACTCGCCACCGTTGGGCGAGGGAGCCGGCGGCGTGGTCGACTCGGACGCCGACGGGGTCGCGGACGTCTCGGGCGCCGAGGGCGACGTCGGGGTCGGGGGCGTCGACTCGGTCGGCGTACCGGGCGTCTGCGCGGGAGGCGTCGAGGCGGGCGGTGTCTGCGGAGTGGTCGGCTGCGTCGTGCAGTCCTTCTTGCCGCCGTTCCACGCCATGATCAGCTTGTCCTTGATGACCGCGTGGTCCGGGCCCGCGGGCAGATCACCGTGCTCGAAGCCGTCGTTGGCGTCGTACTTGCCGTCGAACTTGACGGCGCCCCGGTAGAGGTCGATCTGCGCGAAGCAGCCGGCGTCGGGCACCGAGATGTCCAGCGAGTCGGTGGCGCCCGGCTTGACCGTGACGGTGTCGAAGTCGTGGAACACCTGGACGCCGGAGGTCTTGAAGGTGGCGCCGTGGGTGCGGTACGCGGCCAGCGAGGCGGTGCAGGTGTCGGCGTCGCTCGCGGTTCGGACCTTGATGTGGGCCTTGCCGTCGTCGGTGGGCTTGAGGTTCTCGTCGTCGACACGGACCGAGTCGTAGAAGTTCGTCCCGTCCAGGGAGAACTGGCAGCGATCGGTCGCGGTCGCCGTACCCGCTCCCTGCCCGGGCGCGTAGCCGCCGGCGGCCTTGTCCCAACCGTCGCCACCGGGCCTGTCGGTGGCCGACGCGGTGGTCGTGACCGCAGAGAGGGCGAGCGCCGCCGCGCCCGTCCCCAGCAGGCAGCGAAGGGTGACACGTCTCGCTATGGACATGCAGTTCCCATCTTGATGATGCGAGACCCGGTCGACGGCAGCGGGCAGCACAAAGCAGCCGGGGGCCACACCGGGGGTAAGTGGTCGAAGAAACACTGGGCTCATTGGTCACATGGGCCACAGTGCGACCACATAGTCGATCACCACGGAGAGGCTGTCAACCTCGTTGAATACACAAGGACTTCACGGGCGATCACATTTCAGCCACATGAGGAATCAGAGGATCCGGAGGCATCGACCACGGCATCGGCCGAGGGTGCGCGCGTGTCCACACCCGCGGCCCGGACCGAGGGTGCGCATGTCCCACAGGCAGACCTCGCCGCCCTCGGATCCCGCCCTTCGCGCCCCTCACCTACGCAACATCTGGGCATTGCCCGGGCAATGCCTGAGCAAGGACCTCAGTTCCCTCCCCAATGTGCACTGAGTGCCATCCTGCCCGTTTCGATGCTAGTTTCCCGTCCATGAACGAGGGACCCCGGCGCCGCGAGCCCGCCGACGCGACGACCGTGAAACCGCCCATGCGGGACGCCCTGGTCGCGGCCGCGTTCCAGCTGTTCCTGGAGCGCGGCTACGAGCAGACCACGGTCGACGACATCGTGACGCTCGCCGGGGTCGGCCGCCGGTCGTTCTTCCGCTACTTCCCCTCCAAGGAGGACGTGGTCTTCCCGGACCACGAGCGCTGCCTGGCCGACATGACGGCGTTCCTGAGCGACGGCGCCGACGCGCACGACCCGGTGCAGCGGGTCTGCGACGCAGCCCGGCTCGTCCTGCGCATGTACGCCGAGAACCCGACGTTCTCCGTCCAGCGCTATCGCCTCACCAGGAAGGTCCCCGGCCTGCGCGCGTACGAGTTGTCGGTCGTCTGGCGTTACGAGCGTGCCCTCGCCGAGTATCTGCGCGGGCGCTTCGCCGGCCGGCGCGGCGGCACGCTGCAGGCCGACGTCATCGCCGCGGCCGTGGTCGCCGCGCACAACAACGCCTTGCGCTCCTGGCTGCGCTCGGACGGGCAGGGGGACGCGACCGCCGCGGTGGACCACGCCCTCGGGTATGTGCGGGACACCTTCGGGAGCCCGCCCCTCGACGCCCCGGACGCGGAGCCGGAGGACGTGGTCGTTGTCATCTCCCGGCGCGGCACGCCGATGTGGCGCGTAGTCCAGGAGATCGAATCCACGCTCGGGCGGGACTGATCACATCCCCACTCCCACCGGATTGAGGGTACCGAGTGCCTTTACGAGTGGCACTCAGTGCCATACTCTGTCGTCGTGCACGGTGATCCGGGCACCTTCAGACTCCGGCCGAGCGCAGGGAGATGACATCGTGTACCACCCAGGAATCGCCCTTCATCCGGGGCTCTCAGCGGCCCCGGACGAGCTCACCGCGGCCCCCACGGAGCACAAGGCGGACATCCTTCTCTTCCAGCGGTGCCACTGGTGCGGCACCGCGATGTACCAGCGCCTCCTCTGTCCCGTCTGCGCGGGCAGCGAACTGCGCACGGAAGCGAGCGCGGGGACCGGCGTCGTGCGCCATTCCACCGTGATCCACCGCAACACTCCGGCGGCGCGCAACGTCTCCCTCATCGAGATGACCGAGGGGTTCACCGTCCGGGGCAGGGTCATGGGCCCGCCCGCCGCCATCCACAGCGGTGACCGCGTTCAACTCGCCACCGCCCAAGACCCGGTGCGTCAGCAGCCCGTGTTCCAACTCATCGACGGCCCCTACGGGAGTTGGTGACGGCGGCAGGTCGGTCCGCCGCCGCGTCGTAGGTGCCATGGCGGGGAACTCGGCGAGCCGGCTGCGGACGGGGGCTGCCACATCATCGGGGCGTAGACGCCCGGCTCGCTGCCGGCGCCCCGCCGGGCGACCATGGAGTACGGGACCCGTCCGGGGGCCAGGCACTGGGAGACACCCGTGGCGCACACCCACACCACCGACGTGCTGATCGCGGGCGCCGGCCCGGTCGGACTGAGCGCGGCCGCCGAACTCCGCCGCCACGGGGTGCACTGCCGGCTCGTGGACCGGCTGCCGGCCCGTCTTCCGTACGCCAAGGCGGTCGGCATCCAGCCCCGCACTCTGGAGATCTGGGACCGGATGGGCCTCGCCCGCACCGTCCTGGAGGCTGCTGTTCCGATGCACGGCCAGCTGATCTACGTCAACGGCCGGGAGCAGGCGCGGATCGACCTCGCGCTGCCGCCCGAGGTGCCCTACGGATTCGCCGCGCTGCCGCAGTACGAGACCGAGCGTCTCTTGGAGGAGTACGTGGCCGCTCTGGGCACCGCCATCGAGCGCGAGACCGAGCTGGTGTCGTTCACCCAGGACGCGGACGGGGTCACCGTGCGGCTGAGCACCGCCTCGGGTGCCGACGAAGAGGTCCGCGCCCGCTACCTGATCGGTTGCGACGGTGCGCACAGCGTCGTCCGCAAGGGACTGGGGCTCACCTACGAGGGTGGAGCATTCCCCGAGGAGTACATGCTGGCCGATGTCGAGGCCGACTGGGACATGCCGCACGGATACGGCGTGCGCTCCAGCCACCGCGCCGACGACGGCTCCACCGACGACCTGCTGGTCTGCATCCCGCTGCCCGGGGTGGGCCGCTACCGCATGTCGATGCTGGTCCCGCCCGAACTCTCCACCCTGACGACGGACGGCACACCCGCACGGAGCGACGGCGTCGCGCACGGCATGGAGGGCGGACGCACCCCCGAACTGCCACACATCCAGGCCGTCGTCGACCGCCTGGCCCCCAGGCCGGCCACCCTCTCCCGGATGCGCTGGTCCTCCGTCTTCCGCATCAGCCACCGGATCGTCGACCGCTACGGCGACGGCCGGGTCTTCGTCGCGGGCGACGCCGCCCACATCCACCCGCCCACCGGCGCCCAGGGCATGAACACCGGTATCCAGGACGCCTGCAACCTGGCCTGGAAACTCGCCCTGGCCGTCCGCGGGGAGGCCGGCCCCGCCCTGCTCACCAGTTACGACGCCGAGCGCCGTCCGGTCGGCGAAGAGGTCGTCGGCCGCACCGTCCGCCATGCCACCCAGGGTATGGAGACCGATCCCGACGACCTGCGGACCATGCTGCTCCGCGAGGCCCAACTGCTGGTCGAGTACCGGGGAGGCCCGCTCTCCGGTAGCCCGTACGGGCCCGCGGACGCGCCCCAGCCGGGCGACCGGGCCCCCGACTGCGCCGGCCTGACCGCCCCCGTCGCCACCTACCCGCTGCGCCTGCTCGACATCCTGCGCGGCCGCGCCGGGCACGTGCTGATCTTGTACGCGAGCGACGCCGCAGACTTGGCCGAGGCCGACGCGGCAGCTGAGGCTGCCGGGGTGCCGCGCATGCCCGACGGCAGCCCGGGCCCCTCGGACGGACCCGCCCTCAGGGCCGGCCTGCAGACGCTCGCCGTCCTCGCCCGCGAAGCGGCACCGAGTACCCCCGACACACCGGCCGTCCCCGACACGCCGGCCGTCCCCGGATACCGCGACGCCGCCGGGGAGTTCGCCCGCCTCTACCGCCCCGGCGGTCCAACCGGCTTCGTCGTGCGCCCGGACGGACAGCTCGGCGCCCGCTTCCCCCTCACCGACACGGCAGCGGCCCTCTCCGGCTACCTTGCGGCCCTGAGCATCGGGGACTCGCTGCCCTCGGTCGTCACGGTGCCGGCTGCCGGAATGTCGTCCGGATGACGGCCCACCTCACATCCGCGGGCCCCGTCTCGTCATCAGGGGTATGAACACGAAACTCCGGTACGCCAGTCTCGGCTTCTTGGCCCTGACCGGGCTGTACGCAGGCGCCTGGGCCTACTTCTCTCCGAAGGGGTGGCACGAGAACTTCCCCGGCTTCGGACTGAGCTGGCTGCCTCAGCTGGGCCCGTACAACGAACACCTCGCCAAGGACGCCGGGGCGATGTTCCTGGCGCTGTCCGCCCTCACGATCATCGCGCTACGCCAAGTGCGGAACAAGCGGATCGTGCAGACCACGGGTGCGGTGTGGCTGGTCTTCAACGTGCTGCACTTCAGCTACCACATGCAGCACCTCGAGATGTACGGGACGCGCGACCAGGTGCTCAATGTCGTCACTCTGTCCGCGCTGGTGTTGCTGTCGGCCGTTCTGCTGGTACCGATGCTCTCCGGGCGGCGGGACGACACACGATGACGTACAACACGAACACGAGGGCGGAACGAGGCTCGGCAATGCGCGTAGCGGTGGCAGGCGGGACCGGACTGGTCGGGCGGTATGTGGTCGAGGAACTGGCCGCGGCGGGGCAGGAGCCGGTGGTGCTGGCGCGCTCACGGGGCGTGGACCTCGTCACGGGCGCGGGACTCGACGCGGCGATGGCGGGCGTGCAGGCGGTCGTCGACGTCAGCAACCTGACGACGACCAGCGCCAAGAAGTCGATCGCATTCTTCGAAGGCGTCAGCCGACACCTCCTCGACGCCGGCGCACGAGTCGGAGTCAGTCACCACGCGGCCCTGTCGATCGTCGGCATCGACCGCGTCGGCATGGGCTACTACCAGGGAAAGCTGCGCCAGGAGGAAGTGCTGAAGGGTGGGCCGACACCGTGGACGGTGCTGCGGGCCACGCAGTTCCACGAGTTCGCGCAGCAGATCCTCGACCGGGTACCGGGCCCGCTCGCGATCGTGCCACGGATGCGGACCCAGCCGGTCGCCGCCCGCGAAGTGGCCCAGCACCTTGTGCGACTCGTCCTCGCGCCGCCCCAGGCCATGGCACCGGACCTCGCGGGACCGCGCGTCGAGCAGCTCGTCGACATGGCGCGGCGCCTGCTGCGGGCCCGGCACCAACACCGGTTGCTGCTGCCGGTGAAACTCCCCGGCGCCACGGGCGCCGCCATGACGGGCGAGGGCCAGCTCCCGACCGGACCGGGCTCCCGGGGCAGCCAGACCTTCGACGAATGGCTGGCCGAGAACGTCACACAGGGAGGATGAGCAGGCCGTGCCCACACCACCCGGACCCGCCGAGGGCCCCACCCTCGGCTCCCTCATGGCCGAGCGCCGCAAACTGCTCAACCTCGGCTACCGCATGCTCGGTTCGGTGCAGGACGCCGAGGATGTCGTGCAGGAAACGTACGCCCGCTGGTACGCGCTGCCCGAGGAGGCACAGCAGGAGATCGAGGTGCCGATGGCATGGCTGACCCGGGTCGCCTCGCGGATCTGCCTCGACCATCTCGCCTCGGCGCGGGTCCGGCGTGAGCGCTACACCGGTGAATGGCTGCCCGAGCCCGTCCGGGACGGCCCGACGTGGACGAGCGCGGGTCGGGAAGGCGGGGACGATCCAGCCGATCGGATCACCCTCGACGAGTCAGTCAGCATGGGGATGCTCGTGGTCCTGGAGTCGATCACTCCCGCGGAGCGCGTCGCCTTCGTCCTCCACGACGTCTTCGGCATGCCGTTCACCGAGATCGCCGAGACAGTGGGCCGCACCCCCGCGGCCTGCCGCCAACTCGCCTCCTCCGCCCGCCGACGCCTCGCCCGGCAGCGGTCGGGCAGCAGCACGGCACACGAGCACCGGCAGGTCGTCTCCGCGTTCCGCGAGGCGTGTGAGACCGGCGATCTCGACGCGCTGGTCGCCCTGCTGGATCCGGACGTCGAGTCGCGCAGCGACGGAGGCGGCAAGGTGCGGGCTGCCCTGCGCCCGGTCGTCGGCCAGGACAAGGTGACCCGACTCATCCTCGGCCTCATGCGCAAGGAGCCCGACGTGGAACTCGTGGAGGAAGACGTCAACGGCACCCCCGGCATGACGGTCCGCCTGACCGGCACGACCATCGCGGTCCTCGCCATGGACGTGCACGAGGGCCTGATCACCAACCTGTGGCTCGTGCTCAACCCGGACAAGCTCCACGCGTGGAGCGGCGATGACACCCGCTGAGTGGGGCCGGCTGTCTGCCGTGACAGCAGCGCGGTCAACGGGCCGTCGTGGGTTCCGGGGCAGTTCCGGGCTGGGGCGGCGTCTCCCTGTTCCGGCGCCAGGCCGTGTAGTGATCGATGAGCGTCTCTCCGATCGGCCGGTAGGTGACGCCCAGCTCCTCGACGCTTCTCCGGTTGTCCACCCTGAATCTGATCCCGAGGTGCTTGCGGATGTAGTCCTGCGTGAGTCCGAACGCCGGTCCCAGTATCCTTACCGGCCAATGCGGGAGACCGTGTCGGGGCAGCCGGGCATTTCGGGGGAATCTCTCCAGGACGGCTCTCGACATGTCCAGGAAGGACACCATCTCCGCCGCCGCGATGTGCGCGCTCGCGACGTCTCTGACGTCCGCGACCGTGAAACTGAAGTCGGGCGCACCGTAGAAGAAATACCCCTTGAACAGTTCGTCGAGGAGAAACAGACTCCCGGAGTCGGAGGCGGGTGTCAGTGAAGGGCCCAGCACCAGGCCCGGGTTGATGGCGATCATGCGCCAACGGCCCTGGGCCGATTCCGCCTCCCAAGCCGCCCGCTCCGCGACTGTCTTCGCATAGTGATACGGGTTGCATCCAGATCGTCCGTGGTCCTGTCCCGTCGCGCCTGGCCGGAGCAGACCCGGTCCGAGGTTCGCCAGACGTTCTTCTCCCGGCCCACTGGCCGTAGGCGAGAAACCCGTTCACCCGACGCTCAGCGGGACCCGGCCGCGCGGTCACGGCCGGGACTTCGACGACCTGACGACCGCCTCGACGGACCCGCCGTGGCGGGCGAGACGCCGACCCGCTACTTTCCTGGTGCTCACGGCCTCTCCGGAACAGCGCGGTGGAGGTATCCACATTCAGCCGAAACCACTCTTCACCCGCTTATGGGACAATCCACTATGTGCAACGAAAGGTAACTTTCGTGACCGACAGTAACAATGGGACGGATTACGGGACCATAGGGCTCGACCGCACCGGTCAGGCCGAGGCCTTCGACGCCATCGGGGACCGCTACGACGAAGCCTTCCCGCACAAGGAGGGCCAGCTCTCCGCGGGCGAATGGCTCATCGAATCCCTCCGGGCAGGATCCCGCGTGCTGGACCTCGGCTGCGGCACCGGCGTGCCGACCGCGCGTCAACTGTCGGACGCCGGCTTCGAGGTCGTGGGCGTCGACCTGTCCGGCGGGATGGTGAAACTCGCCCGGAAGTACGTCCCGCGTGCGACGTTCCATCAGCTGGACCTCGCCGACCTGCGCACGGGCGGCCCGCACGACCTGGGTCGCTTCGACGCCGTCACGGCCTTCTTCTCTCTGCTGATGCTGCCGCGCGGAGAGATCCCCCTCGCACTGCGAACGATCCACCATCTGTTGGTGCCCGGCGGCCTGTTCGCCCTCTCGATGGTGGAAGCGGATGTGGACGATTTCGCGATCCCGTTCCTCGGGAACACGATCCGGGTCTCCGGTTATCTTCAGGAGGACCTCCGCCACGTCCTCGAGACAGGAGGCTTCGACATCGTGAAGGAGACCTCCTACACCTACGCCCCCTCGGTCGCCGACGTCCCGCCCGAGGAACAGCTCTTCCTCTGCTGCAGGCGACGTGGCTGAGAACCCACGAGCCGGCACGGCCGACCTGCGGCACCACTGAATGGAACGACAGGCGTGACGGAGCACCACAACCCCCACGAAGGCCCCACCGAGGGCACTCAGCGGGCCGGCGGCCCGCTGAGCGGGCCGGGAGCCGCCGCACCCGTCACGCCGATGGGCTCGCGGGCCACCCGCACGCCCCAGCCCTCCGCTGCCCCCAGCCGCCGCGGACTGCACAACGCGGCAGCAGGCGACACCGGGCCGCAGACGGACCGGCTTCGCTATCTCGACGTGGCGACTCGGCGGATCGCCCGCGGGATGGGCCTGGACGAGACGCTCCGGGAGCTGCGCCGGTCAGCTGTTCCCGCGTTCGCGGACGCGATCATCATCCATCTGCACGATCCGTTGCCCATCGGGGACGAAGAGCCGACCGCACCCGTCGTTCTGCAACTGCACAGTATCGACAACGCAGCGGAGACTCCGCACGCAGAACGGTCTCGGACGCCTGTGCTGAAGAGACTTCCCCTGCGCTCGGAGGTAGCCGAGCGCGTGCATCCGGCCCCAGATGGCCGACTCGCCAAGCTGCTGCTCGCCGGTCGTCCGGCGTTCGGCGACACACCGGAGGTCACCCTCGCGGTGGCCGAGTTGCTCGCGCCCGTGGCAAGTGGACCAGGGACGCTGCCGCCGGGGCGCAGGCTCATCATCGCCCCGCTGCACGGCCGTCACCACGCCATGGGCACCGTCGTACTCCTGCGTCGGCCCGACCGACACGCCTTCACCGGCGACGACCTGCTCGTCGCCTCACAGCTCGCGACGCACACCGCCATCGGCGTCCAGAAGGCGGTGATGTACGGGCACGAGGCGTCCGTGGCGGACACGTTGCAGCACACCATGCTCCCGTCGTCGCTTCCCGAGCCGACCGGCGTCCGGCTGGCCAGCCGTTACCTTCCCGCCTCGAAGACCGCCCAGGTCGGTGGCGACTGGTACGACGCGATCCCGCTGTCCGGCAACCGCATCGCGCTGGTCGTCGGCGACGTCATGGGCCATTCCATGACCTCCGCCGCGATCATGGGCCAGCTGCGCACCACGGTGCAAACCCTCGCCGGACTCGACCTGCCTCCGGACGAGGTTCTGCACCACCTCGACGAGCAGGCGCAGCGCCTTGGCAGCGACCACATCGCAACCTGCCTGTACACGATCTACGACCCGATTTCGCACCGGCTGCTCATGGCCAGCGCCGGCCACCCACCCGCGATCCTTCTGCATGTGGACGGCCACGCGGAGGTACTGCGCGTCCCGCCCGGCGCTCCGATCGGCGTCGGCGGCGTCGTTTTCGAATCCGTCGAGATGCCCGCGCCCACCGGAGCGACGCTTCTGCTGTACACCGACGGGCTCGTCGAGTCCCGTGACACGGACGTGGGAACAGGCGTCGAGGCCCTGCGCGCCCACCTCCAGACCACCCAGCACCCACGCCCCGCCCCTTCGCTGGAACTGCTCTGCGACCAGGTACTGGACACCATGGGCCCGGGAGACCGAGACGACGACGTCGCCCTGCTCACCGCGCGGTTCGGGGGCTTCCCCACGGACAGCGTCGGATACTGGTTCCTGGACCCCCACCCCCAGACCGCGGGACGGGCACGCCGCCTGACCCGCAGGACACTACGGCGCTGGGGCCTGGAGTCGTTGCTCGACACCACGGAACTCATGGTCAGCGAGGTCGTGACGAACGCGGTGCGGTTCGCCTCACGGCCCATCTCGTTGCGTCTGCTCCGCACCGACGTGCTCCGCTGCGAGGTGACCGACGACTCGCCCCAGGTGCCCCGGATGCGGCGGGCCGCACCGGGCGACGAAGGCGGCCGCGGTCTGTTCCTGGTCGATCAACTCGCGCAGCGCTGGGGAGCGACGAGGCTGAGCACGGGCAAGGTCGTCTGGTTCGAGCAGCAGATCCCCAGGGAGTAGCCCGGCCCTCGCATCGGCAGGCCGATGGCACACATCGGACACCTCCATTGGGCTTCCTACGGCTGAACAGACCCACCGTCGAGGGCGCCGCCGAACAGACCCACCGTCGAGGCGTCGCCAAATGGCGGCCCCAGGCGAGAGCGGCAACGATGCAGCCAGGAGCACCGAAGGCAGCACCCGGCGACGATCCTTTTCGTGATGCCTGGCGCCGTCCGGTGCCCCTGGCCGATGGCAGCGAGCACCGCAGGAAGTTGACATCATGACCGACGAACTCACCGTGAGCGTCCTGGGCACCGGGATCATGGGCGCAGCGATGGCCCGCAATCTCGCCAGGGCCGGGCACACCGTCCGGGCCTGGAACCGGAGCCGTGCCAAGGCCGAACCTTTGGCAGCCGACGGCGCCCACATCGCCGACTCCCCCGCCGAGGCGGTCCAGGGCGCCGACGTCGTCCTGACCATGCTCTACGACGGTCCCGCCACCCTGGATGTCATGAACCAGGCCTCCGATGCCCTGCGCCCCGGCATGGCCTGGGTGCAGTCCACCACCGCGGGCATCGACGCCATCGGCGAACTGGCCGCCTTCGCCCGGCAGCACGATCTGGTCTTCTTCGACGCCCCGGTCCTGGGCACCCGCCAGCCCGCCGAGGCCGGGCAGCTGCTCGTCCTGGCGGCCGGCCCCAGTGAGCACCGGCCTGCCGTGGTTCCGGTCCTCGACACCGTCGGCGCCCGTACGGTGTGGACCGGCGAGGACGGCGCGGCGGGCAGCGCGACACGGCTGAAGCTGGTGGCCAACAGCTGGGTCGTCGCGTCCACCAACGCCGGCGGCGAGGTCCTTGCCCTGGCGCACGCGCTCGGCGTGGACCCGCAGAGCTTCTTCGACGCGATCGCGGGCGGCCCGCTCGACATGCCGTATCTGCACGCCAAGGCGGAGCTCGTACTGAACCAGCAGTTGTCGCCGGCCCAGTTCTCGGTGGCCACGGCCGCCAAGGACGCTCGCCTGATCGTCGAGGCCGGCGAACGGCACGGCGTGCGCCTCGACGTGGCCGCCGCGAGCGCTGAGCGGCTGGAGCGTGCCGCCGCCCAGGGGCACGCCGACGAGGACATGGCCGCCGCCTACTTCGCCAGCTTCGACGAGAAGGCCTCCACCTGAGAATCGGGAAGCCGCCCTCCACCGGCGGAAGGGCCGCGAGGACTCCGGCCCCAGGGAACGCCTCGCATCCGCTTCCTCCCCGGGGTGCACCCCCTGGCCGGCAGGCACTCGCGGCGCTGGGGATCGACCTCGCCCGCGTGCCGAGGCCGGTGAAGTGCCGCTCGGAGTACAGGAGTTGACGGCCCGGGAACGGGCACCTGCTCACGGACGAGGACTGGGCGGCACCGGCGAGGGAGGTCCGGTGAGGGCCCCGTCCGAAACCGGCATGCGGCTGAACGAACCGGCGTGGGGGCCGGTTCGTTCAGCCGCCGGGGAAGAACCGTCAGCTGTAGGTGACGTCGGAGGTCGCGTACTTGCAGGAGGTGGCATCGGGGCCGGTGCCGTTCTTGGTCGGCTCCGCACCTGTGTTGTTCCCGATGTACTTCTGGCAGGGGATGATCTTCTTGCTGGTGTCCCCAACGATCTTGATGGCCTTCAGCGTCGCACTGTCGCCGTAGTTGGTGTTGATGCCGACGATCCGGCTTCCCTTGTAGGTCGCCTCGATGGTGTTGAGGTTGATCGTCCGCTTGTACTGCGTCCTGCAGTTGCCGCACGACCGGACGAAGGTGCCGAAGTTCTGCACCGCGAAGTTCGAGACGTTCAGCGTTCCGGCGCCGTTGAACTGGAACACCTTGTCGCTGGCTTCCTTCGCGCCACCGCCGGAGACGGTGTACACGTTGGACGACGAGGAGCCCAGGAACGTCGCCGCGTCCTCACCGACGTCCTCCCACCAGACGTTCTGCAGCGTGCAGCTGCCCAGACAGTGGATGCCGTCCGCGGCGGGAGAACCGATGATGACGTTCTTCAGAACGGTGCCCGCGGCCAGCTCCAGGATCGGCCCCTGGTCCTCGTCCTGGCTGCCGCTGCCCAGGTCGCCGTTGCCGTAGAGACGCTTCATCCCGTAGTCCTTGGTGCCGGAGACCGAGATGGTGGAGTAGACCGCCTGACTGCCGTTCGCGGTGGGCCAGGTGGCGGCACTCGCCGGAGACAGGGCGCCATCTGCCATGATCATGACTGCCGACAGGCCGAGTGCGGTCAGTGTGCCGGTGAGCGCGCGCCGACGGGCGCGCGGACGTACTGGTGAAGTCATGTCCCGATGCCTTCTTCCAGGTGGGGAGTGGTCAGAGCTTCCCGGCGCCGGCGCCGGACGTCACCGAGGCGACGACCGTCGAGGCCGGCTCGGCGGTGTAGCCGTAGGGCGGGGTGGTGAACGTGCCGACCTGCGAGACCTCGGTGGCGGCCCCGCCCAGATCGTTGCCGCGCAGGTTGGCGTAACCGTCCACGTCGCTGTCCCGGTTCGTGGTGACGGCGACCTTCGTGGAGCGGAAGACGTTGTTCTCGACGAGCATCTGCGCACCCATGCGCGAGTGGACGGCCGTCTCGGCCCCGACGACGTAGTTGTCGTAGAAGTGGCCGGTACCGAAGCGCAGGCTGGGGATGCGTGAGTAGACGTTGCTGAAGGAGTTGTGGTGGTACGTCACCCGCAGATGCCCGGTGTCCTCGCTCGCGTTGTTGTCGCTGTGCCCGACGAGCGAGCCCTTGTAGTGGTCCTTGAAGGTGTTCCAGGACACGGTGACGTAGTCGGAGCCGTGATTGATGTCCAGCAGACCGTCGTAGTAGTCCTTGTCGTGGTCGCGGTCCGCCGAGAACGAGTTGTGGTCGATCCACACCTTCGTCGACGCCTGGACGGTGATGCCGTCGGCCGGCGCGACCGGCTTGCTGATGTTCAGGTTGCGGACGACGACATTGGTCACCTTCTTCAGGCGCAGTCCGCCGCCGGTGAATCCGGAGGACGAACCGACGCCCAGGACCGTGGTGTTGGAGCCGATGTCGACCTGACCGCTCAGCGAGATCAGGCCGTTGACCTTGATGACCTTGGCCGCGTCACCGGTGACGGCCGACTTGAAGGCGTCGAGCGTGCTGACGGTGACGGCAGTCGCGCTGCCACCACCGGTGGTCCCGGCGCCGAAGCCGACCGGGGAGGACTCGGCGGCTCCCGCGGACTGCGGCAGGACGAGCGCGGTGGCGACGGCCAGGGCGGCTGTAGCTGCCGCCGTCAGGGCCAGTTGCCGGGTGTGCCGTTGTGGGGGGCGAGTACGCATGCGGGTGTGTCCCTTCGGGAGCGTCCGGTGGACATGTACTCGAACGTTGGACTTGATACTGAACAACGTGCGGCGCGCGGCGACCCGTCGTACGGGGGTTCATAGGCCCTGCTGCGACTACTTGCCCAGGTGGTGCGGCTCGGAGATCTGATGTCTCGTACATGAGATGTCACACGCGAGTCACGCTGCTGAACGGGAAACGTAGGGGGCAAGCGCTTTCTAGTCAACGCTTCACACAGACCACATCCGGCCAACTCCCTTACCGCGCACAGTCGATGACCACAAAGAGCCGGGCCCGACCCACACAGTGGATCGGGCCCGCCCGGGCGCCCGGGGGCAGTTGCCCCCACGCGCCGCCACGCGCGGAACGTCAGCTGAGGCCGAGGCTGGAGAGAGCGGTCGTCCAGTCGGTGATGATCGCGTCCTGGGCGTCGGTGAGCGTGACGGTGCCGGCGCAGACGGCCTTCTTGAGCTTGTTCTCGACCGTGTCCTTGTTGGCGGCGGTCTTCGTGCCGTACTCGGGCTCGGGCCAGAGGTTGAGCTCACTCTTGGGGGCACCGCCGAGTTCGAGCGGAACGAAGTGGTCTTCCTCGTAATCGGAGGTGGAGGTGTCGGCGTAGCCGTACTCGACGATCTGCTTCTTCTTCAAGGCCGTGGTGTAGGAGCTGGAGGGCCGCACGGTCGCGGTCCAGCCGGAGACGCAGATCGTGGAGTCGATGGTGTCCTCAGTGACATCCGGATTCAGGTCACCGGGCTGGCAGCTGGAGTCGGGCAGGGGAAGGTAGTCCTGACTGCAGGCGGCGGCGTGCGCCGTACCGGAGGTGACGGTGAGCCCGGCGGCGGCGAGGGCCAGCGCGGACAGACTGGTGATGAGGGGACGGGATACGCGGGACATCGTGGGGGTCTCCCGATGCAGTGCCCGGCAGAATTCCGGGCGGTCGTGTACATGACAGCAGCGCGCCTTCTATGCGGGTAGACCCTTTGACTTGACCGGGAGACGCTTGATGGAAGATTTGTCCGCACCCTGACCGACACATGTGAAGTCATGGCCTGGGCTTGGTTGAGGAGCGGACGACCTTCGCGGGAGGCGGCGGCTCAGCGCCGGGGCGTCATGTCGCCCTCAACTCCCGCCCCCGTACGGGAGAACTGCCGGCCGACCTCCTGGAGACGATCAAGCGCGGTCCGGCCTGCACCCTCCCCCACATCGGCCGGCCGCCCCTGCCTGTGTGAGGGCAGCGCCGCGGTTCCCGCCGGCCGGCACCTCGGTGGATGTGCACCGGCGGCGGAAAGAACTGGGCCAGGACGGGTTGCCGACGGTGCTCCTGCCGCGGAAGAGCCGGGGCACGTGCCGTGCGAGGCAGGCGCACGGCCAACTCGCCCCCGTGCCGCTACCGTTGGTTGTCCCCACCGGCGACTGCTCGACGAAGACCCGGTCCCGCGAAATCAGGATGTCACCCCTTGCCCTTGTCTCCGATGGCGTCGAGCTCGGCGACCGCCTCCGCGGGTAGCACGAGATCCGCCGCCGCGACGTTCTCGCGCGGGTGGGCGACGGAGGAGGTGCCGCGGATCAGCGCGATGCTGCTGGAGCGCTGGAGCAGCCAGGCGAGGGCGACCTGCTGGGGCGAGGCGTCCAGGCGGGCGGTGACGTCGCCCAGCGTGTCGGACTGGAGCTGGCTGAAGCCGCCGAGGGGGAAGAAAGGGGCGCACCAACGTCAACATCAGCATTAATGACGCGAACGTCTTCGGTACGACGACCTGGAGCGCTCCGGGGCCGTTCTACGCCTAGGAACGGTGCGCGGCGCGTCAGTGGGTCAAGGTGATACGGATCCCCACCGTGCCGCGCACGCCGCGCCGCAGGCGACTGCCGAAGAGGGTGAGGCGGCCCATGAGACCGTACTTCCGGGCGATGAGTTGCCGGTAGCGAGCGGTCACGGCCTCGTCGACGATCTCGGCCGTGGCGGGGATCTGCTCGCCGGTCGGCCTGCCCCGCATGTCGCAGGGGCCGACCAGGACGTCCGCCCGGTTGCGGATCCGCTTCACCTTCCCGGTGTCCGCGGCGGTCCAGGCACCGAGCGCGTCTTGGTCGCGCACCACCCACACCGGAGTCGCGACCGCTGTACCGGTCTTGCGGTAGGTGGTGATCAGCAGGTACTTGCCCGAACCGAGCGTGTCCAGCGAGACCTCGTCCATGACGGAAGTGTAAGCGGCCGGGTCCGGGAGCCCCAGGCACCCGGCCGCCCGCTTCAGGACAGCTGGCCGTCGTAGTCGGGCAGCTTGAAGGTGCGCTCGGCGTGGCCTCCGACCAGGTCGGAGGTGTTGTTGCCGACGTTCGCGATGATCGTGTAGCCCAGGGATTCGATCTGCGCGCGCTTGCTGGTCTTGTAGGCGCTGACCTCGTCGAAGAGGTCCGGCAGATCACGCACGTAGAGGCCCGAGACCGGGTAGCCGACGGTCTTCAGGTTCCACTTGGTCTCGCTGGCGATGATGCCGGGGCGTGCGGTGACGAAGAAGATGTCGACACCCCGGGCGTGCGCGTACTGGGCGAGCTCCAGGGAGGCCTTGACGGCCGGGGTGGGGAGTTCGTACCAGGGGTGGAAGTCCGTCTCCAACGTGGTGTTGTCGATGTCGAAGACGAGGGCGAGCTTCTGTCCGTCGGCGTGCGCGGTGCGCTGTTCGACGTAGGGCAGCGCCTGGTCGATGACGGCCCGGACATCACGCTGCCAGGTGGCGTAGTCGACGTCCTGTGCCGCCGTCGTGCTCGCCGCCGCCTGGGCCGGGGCCGCGGCGGCGGACCCGGCCGCGGTGACCGTCCCCCCGATGCCCAGTGCCACGACCGCCGAGACCGCGCCTATCCTGCGCCCCACACCGCGTCCTGTCATGCCCGTCCCCTTCTCGCGTCGGAGCGGCGAGCGTGCCTCGACACTTGCCGCGCAAGACATGATCACGCCCAGTGATGTACGAATGGGGAAGGGGAAGTTACTACTCGGTAGAAAATCTCGCGGCGGCGACCCCACGCCCCTTTGTGGGGTGGCAGGCGCGGGCGTCCCGTGTGAGCCTGGGCTGTGGTCGGCGGGCCGCGGTGTCGGCTCAAGGAGAGAGGCTGCTCGGATGGACGCACCGAACATCGTCATCGTCGGCGGCGGTTTCGCCGGGGTCGAGGCCGCGCGGGGGCTGGAGCGGACGCTCGCTCCCACCGACGCCCGGATCACTCTGGTCAGCCCGGCCGACTACCAGCTCTATCTGCCGCTGCTGCCGCATGTCGCCGCCGGTGTGGTCACCCCGCAGTCCGTCGCGCCCTCGCTGCGCCGGATCCTGCGTCGCACCGAGTTGGTGCCCGGTGGGGTGATCGGCGTGGATCCGGGTGCCAAGGTCTGCGTGGTTCGCAAGATCACCGGGGAACTCGCCGACGTGTCGTACGACTACTTGCTCCTCACCCCGGGCAGCGTGACCCGCACCTTCGACATCCCCGGTCTGCTGGACGAGGCGCGCGGCATGAAGACGCTCGCCCAGGCCGTGTATCTGCGCGACCACGTGATCGCCCAACTCGACCTGGCAGCAGCCACGTTGGACGAGGACGAGCGGGCGGCGCGGCTGCAGTTCGTGGTGGTCGGCGGCGGTTACGCGGGCACCGAGACCGCGGCCTGTCTGCAGCGTCTGACCACCGCGGCGGCGAAGCGCTACCACCCTCGGATCGACCCCGGCCTCATCAAGTGGCATCTGATCGACGTCGCCCCCAAGTTGCTGCCCGAGCTCGGCGACAAGCTGGGGGCGAGCGCGCTGCGCATGCTGAGCGAGCGCGGGGTGCATATCTCCCTCAAGACGAGTGTCGCCTCCGTCACCGAGGACAAGGTCACCCTCACCGACGGCCGCGTGCTGCCCTCGCGGACGTTGGTATGGACGGCCGGCGTCGCGGCGAGTCCGCTCGTCGACTCGTTGGGCGCGGAGACCGTGCGCGGCCGGATCGTCACCGAACCCGACTTCAGGGTGCCGGGCCTGGACGGGGTGTTCGCGCTGGGGGACGCGGCCGCGGTGCCCGACCTGGCCAAGGGCGACGGCTCGTACTGCGCGCCTACCGCCCAGCACGCCGCCCGGCAGGGCCGGCACGCGGCCAAGACCCTGGTAGCGCTGCTGAACGGGCAGCCCACGACGCCGTACAGGCACAAGGACCTCGGTCTCGTCGTCGACCTCGGCGGCCACGACGCGGTGTCCAAGCCCCTCGGCATCGGTCTCAAGGGCGTGCCCGCTCAGGTCGTGGCCCGGGGATATCACCTGTACGCGCTGCGCACCGGCACGGCCCGCTTCCGTACAGGCGCCAACTGGTTCCTCAACGCGGTCGCGGGCAACGACTTCGTCCGCACCGGCTTCCTCGCCGACCGGAAGGGCACCCTGGGGGAGTTCGAGCACACCCATGTCTATCTGACGCCCGAGGAGGTGGCCGCCCGCACCCGCGCCTGACGTTCGCGCCCCAGCGCCCCGAGCTCGTCCAGCGCCCAGGGCCTGTCCCTAGCGCTCGGCGGCGCTCCGCAGCAGGGCGAGGTAGCGGCGGCCGAAGAGGTAGGCGTCTCCCGGCCAGCGGGCCGAGAGGTAGTGGCCGTCCTGGACGACGAAGGCGTGCGTGTCGTCGGTGGCGGTGCCGCGCTGTGTGAGGGTGCGCGGGCCTCGCTCGAACTGCGTGTCCGGGTCGGCGAGGGCCGCCCTGACCTCGTCCTCCACGTAGGCGGGATAGGTGCGGTAGTAGCGGCCGAGGCGCCAGGCGGTGGTGAAGTAGGCGGTGCGTTCCATGTACTTGGGCAGGCAGGTGGTACGCCGGCCGGCCAGCACGCTGCGGCCCGTCGCGGTCTCCTGGGCCCGGGCGAGGACGAGGACGCCGTGGCAGATCGCGCCGACGGGCCGCTGAAGGGCCCAGAAGCGCGCGATCTGTTGCTGCAACTCCGGCGATCCGAGGTACTGCCGCATGCCGGGCGCGTGTCCGCCGGGCAGGATCAGCCCGTCGAACTCCGCCACGTCCACGTCCGCCCAGGAAACGGTGGCGTGGAACTCGGGCGCGTCGGTGAGCTCCTGGTAGAACCGCTGGGGTTCCGCCTCGGCGCCGAGCTGCCCGAAGAGCACGCCCGTCAGCAGCCTCGGGTCGGCCTTTGGCCGTGTGCCGGCCTGCTCGGTCGCGAAGACGACCTCGTGCCCCGCCTGCGACAAAATCCGCCAGGGGACGGCTACTTCGGTGACGTCGAAATCACGGTCCGGGACCGGAATCAGCACGCGCATGCACCCATCATGGCAGGGCGGTCGGTCAAGTTACCCGGCGGTGAACGCGCGGGCCCGGACGCACGTATGAGGGGAAGGGCTCTGGACCGGGGTCCTCGGCGGTGGTGACGCCGCGCCGTTCGGCTTCGGGAGCCCATGGATGAGGCACGCACGACGACGGATCGTCCGACGAGGGGCGCGCCTCGCGGCCGTCGGCGGACTGCTCTACGGAGGGCTGATGGTGACGCACGCGATGGCGAGCGAACCGTCCGACACGTCGCGTGCCAACGGCAGTTCGGCACAGGCCGCCGCCGACACGGGCTCCGAACTGGTCTCACGCCTCGGCACCTCGCGCACCGCCGGCAGCTGGATCGCCTCCGACGGCCGCCCGGTCGTCGCCGTGACCGACACGGCCGCGGCCACCGAGGTGAAGGAGGCCGGTGCCCGCGCCAAGGTCGTGCGGCACAGCATGCGGGATCTCAAGTCGGCGACGGCGAGTCTGAGTTCGGCACCCCGGGTGGCGGGCACCGCCTGGGCCGTGGACTACACGAAGAACGAGGTGGTGGTGCAGGGCGACAGCACGGTCTCCACCTCCGACTGGTCACGCATGACGAAGCTGGCCGACGGCATCGGCGACTTCGTGCGCATGCAGCGCACCCAGGGCGCGTTCACCACCCGGCTGAACGGCGCGCAGCCGATCTTCTCGACGGGTGGGCGCTGTTCGGCGGGCTTCAATGTGACCAACGGCCGAAGCGAGTTCATCCTCACGGCAGGGCACTGCGGGCCTGCCGGGTCCGTCTGGTTCGCAGACAACCAGGGTTCGCAGCAGGTGGGCCGGACCATCACCACGGCGTTCCCCGGCAGCGACTTCTCCCTCGTGCAGTATGACAAGGGTGGGCAGACCACGGCAGGGGCGAATGTCGTGGCCATCGGCGGCGGAAACGGCGTACGGATCACGGGCGCCGCCGATCCGACCGTCGGTCAGCGGGTCTTCCGCAGCGGGAGCACCAGTGGGCTGCACGACGGGAAGGTGACCGCGCTCAACGCGACGGTCAACTACCCGGAGGGCACGGTCACCGGCCTCATCGAGACCACCGTGTGCGCCGAACCCGGCGACAGCGGCGGCCCGATGTTCTCCGAGGGCATCGCGCTCGGTGTGACCTCGGGAGGCAACGGGGACTGTACCTCCGGCGGTACGACGTTCTTCCAGCCCGTCACCAAGGCGCTGACGGCACTGGGTGTGCAGCTCGCGGGACAGCCGCAGGCCTCCGCCAGTTCCCCGGCTCAGGGCTCCCCCGCGCCGTCGGTGTCGGCCTCGCAGGGCGCAGCGGTCGCGCCCGGCTCCGCCGCGCCGGGCGCTGTGGAGCCGGTGGGGACGACCGGGAACGCCGAGACGCTCGTCTCCCGGCTCACGAACCCGAGGAACGTCGGCCCGGGACTGCTGGTCGTCGCGGGAAGTCTGATCGCACTGGTGGCGACGCGCTATATCCGTACCGAACAGGACCGCAAGGCCTATCGACGGCAGTATTCGCAGAGTTGGGGCTAGGAGGACACGGCTCTCGAGGGAGTCGGAGCGGAGTGCCGGGCGGTCATGCCGCCTGCGTGGGCGACTGCGGAGAGGCGGCCGCCCACTCCAGGACGAGCCGCTGGTACTCCCGCCGCTCCTCCATGCTCAGCGTCCCGCCGGCCCGGAACCAGAGGGCCCGGATCTCCTCGTTGACCTCGGCGGCGGAGCGCTCGGAGTCGGCTTCAGGAGTGGTGGACATGATGTGAAGCATACGGGTCTTGATGTGAAGACGATGTGAGTAAAGGTACGTGGGACGACATTACGGACCGTGAAGCTCATCACTTACACGTCCGCGGCCCCCAGCACCAGTACCTGGATCGCCAACACCGCGGCGCCGCGCGCCCAGTCATGGAAGTCCGACACCTTCGTCTCCAAGTTGACCGGATCCGCCAGGGGGTGACGGTTCGCACGGATGGTCTCCTCGACGAGCGAGGCCGCCACGTCGACGAGGCCGACCCCCTCGCCGGCGAGCAGGATCTTCTGGGGCATGGCGAAGTTGGCGATCTGTGCGACGAGGGTGCCGAGCGCCCGGGCAGCGTCGTCGACGACGCGGGAGGCCATCGGGTGGCCCTCGGCGGCGAGGGCGAGGATCTCCTCGTACGGCATGTCGTCGCCGGTGGCGGCACTGACCTGGTAGCGGATGCTGGGAATGGTGAGCAGGGAGACGGCGCTGCCGCGCTCGCCCTCGGGGGTGAGCGGGCCGTTGGGGTTCACCATCCAGCGGCGGCCGACGCCGCGGCCGTCCTCGGTGGAGACGACCCGGCTGCCGCCGAGGACGAGGCCATAGCCGAGTCCGGCGCCGATGGTGAGGACCGCGAAGCGGTCGAGACCGCGACCGGCGCCGAACCAGGTCTCGGCCTCGACCAGGGCGGCCACGTCGTTCTCCAGGACCGCGGGCAACCCGGTGCGCTGCTCAACGAGTTGGGCGAGCGGGACTTCACGCCAGTCGAGGAAGGCCGACTCGGCGACGACGGCCCGCTTCTCGACACGGCCGCCCACGCCGATACCGATTCCGGCCAGGGCGGGGAAGTCGCGCGTGAACTCCTGCGTCATCTCCCGCAGCAAGTCGGCCACGTGGTTCGGTTCGTGCGTGGCGAGGGGGCGGTCGTGCCGCGCCACGATGTCGCTCCTGAGGGTCGTGACGACGCCGTAGACCATGTCCTCGGTGATCTTGAATCCGGCGAAGGAACGGGACTCGGCGACGATGTCGAGGGGCTGCGAGGGCCGCCCCTGACGCACCTCGGGGTGCCCGGGGTCCTCGGCCGCCTCGACGAGCAGGCCCGTCTCGATCAGCGGCTTGGTCAACCGGGTGAGGCTGCCCGCCGAGAGGTTCAGCCGGCGTGCGATATCGCTGCGCGACAGCGGACCGTGGACGAGCACCTCGATCGCCACCGCGCGTTCGCCCGGACTCAGCGGCAGCCAGCTGGCAGCAAGTGTGGTCATGAGCGTCAGACTCCCACAAGATTTTCTTTTGCATTGGAAGTAATAAAGTCACCCTATGCCACAGATCGGTCGTTGAGAAGTTCTCTGCACGCCTCTTGACGCCGGGATTGTTTCGCATCAAAAGTAAGTGGCCCGAGGATGAGCCGCAGCCGAGGGAGTCTCCCGATGACCGTCGCCTCCAGCCCTCCAACGCGTCTGCCGCTGCGCAGCGCCGAGGGAGCACAGACCGAGCCACAGAGCCGCAGGGCCCGAGCACGTGAGGGCCAGGGCGACGGCCCACTCGCGGCCGTGTTCATCGCCCCGGCCATGCTGGGCTTTCTGGTGTTCCTGCTCTGGCCGACACTGCGGGGCATCTATCTGAGCTTCACCCGCTTCAATCTGCTCACACCCGCGCGATGGGTGGGCCTCGACAACTACATACGCATGGTCAACGATCCGATCTTCTGGGACTCGTTGAAGGTCACCGTCGAGTACGTGTTCATCAACATCGGTGTGCAGACGGTCTCGGCCCTGGCCATCGCCGTGCTGCTCCAGCGGCTCACCCAGTCGGCGGTGCTGCGCGCAATCGTGCTGACGCCGTATCTGATGTCGGGCGTGGTCGCGGGCATCGTCTGGCTCTGGATGCTCGACACCCAGCTCGGCATCGGCAACGAGATCCTCCAGGGCCTCGGCCTCGACCGCATCCCGTTCCTGGCGGACGAGACCTGGGCGATCCCCACGATCGCCCTGATCAATGTGTGGCGACACGTCGGCTACACCGCGTTGCTCCTCTTCGCGGGTCTGCAGGCCATCCCGAACGACATGTACGAGGCGGCCAAGGTCGACGGAACGAGCGAGTGGCGGATGTTCTGGCGGATCACCATGCCGCTGCTGCGGCCGGTGCTCGCGGTGGTTCTGATCATGACGGTGATCGGTTCCTTCCAGGTGTTCGACGCGGTCGCGGTGACCACCGCGGGCGGTCCGGCGAACGCGACCAACGTGCTCCAGTACTACATCTACGGCTCGGCCTTCGGCCGCTTCCAGTTCGGCTACGCCTCGGCGATGTCCGTCGCCCTGCTGGTCGTGCTCAGCGCGATCACCTTCGTCCAGTACCGGCTCACCCGGGCCGGCCACACCGACCTCGGCTGAGCGGGAGGAGTCGCCATGTCTGCCGTGACAACGACGACACGTGTACGACCGATCCGGCGCAGGCCGTCGCTCGGGCGGGCCGCGGCCTGGACGGTCATGGCCGCGATCGTGCTGATCACCCTGCTGCCGTTCTACTGGATCCTGCGCACCGCGCTCTCCTCCAACGCGGCGCTGACCGCCGACCCCGGCAATCCCCTGCCCGTGGACCTCACCGGCGGCGGCTTCGCACGGGCTCTGGGCCTGCAGTCCACCAAGGAGGCGATCGCGCAGGGCGGTTCGGGCGGGGGCCTCGCGTTCTGGCGCTATCTGCTCAACTCGTTGATCGTTTCGACGCTGATCACCGTCTCCCAGATCTTCTTCTCCTCGATGGCCGCGTATGCCTTCGCCCGACTGAGGTGGCCCGGCCGGGACAAGGTGTTCGGGCTGTTCCTGGCCGGACTGATGGTGCCGGCGATCTTCACGCTGCTGCCGAACTTCGTACTGATCAAACAACTCGACCTGGTGGACACCCTGTTGGGGATCGCCCTGCCGACGATGTTCATGACGCCGTTCGCCGTCTTCTTCCTGCGGCAGTTCTTCATGAACGTGCCTCGCGAGGTCGAGGAGGCGGCCCTGCTCGACGGCGCCGGGAAGGTCCGGATCTTCTTCCAGGTGCTGTTGCCGATGGCGTCCACGCCGGTTCTCACCCTGGCCGTCCTGACGTACATCACCTCCTGGAACGACTACTTCTGGCCGCTGATGGTGTCGTACAGCGACAGTTCGCGCGTTCTCACCGTGGCGCTGGCCGTCTTCCGGGCGCAGACCCCCCAGACCGGCACCGACTGGTCGGGCCTGATGGCGGCGACGCTCATCGCGGCACTCCCGATGCTCGTCCTCTTCGGACTCTTCGCGCGGCGCATCGTCGGCTCCATCGGCTTCACCGGGATCAAGTGAGGGGACAGAAATGCGATTTCGTACGGTCGTGGCGCTGAGTGGGGCGCTGGCGCTGTCCCTGGTGAGCGGCTGCGCGAAGGGGGGCTCCGCGGGTTCCTCCGCGAACACGGTGACGTACTGGCTGTGGGACGCCAACCAGTTGCCCGCCTACCAGGCATGCGCGAACGGCTTCAAGAAGGAGAATCCGGGACTGCACGTCAAGATCACCCAGATGGGCTGGAACGACTACTGGACCAAGCTCACCGCGAGCTTCATCGCCGGCACCCAGCCGGACGTGTTCACCGACCACATCCAGAAGTTCGGCCAGTTCGCCGACCTCAAGGTGCTGGAGCCGCTGGACGACTTGGGCATCGAGGACTCCGCGTACCAGTCGGGGCTCGCCGCCAACTGGACCGGCCAGGACGGCCGCCGGTACGGCGCCCCCAAGGACTGGGACACCGTCGCCCTCTTCTACAACCAGAAGATGGCCAAGGCGGCCGGAGTCTCCTCCGGACAACTCAACAGCCTCTCCTGGAACCCGAAGGACGGCGGAACCTTCGAGAAGACCATCGCGCATCTCACCGTCGACCAGAACGGCAGGCGCGGCGACGAACCCGGCTTCGACAAGCACCACGTCAAGGTGTACGGGCTGGCCACCGGCGGCGCGGGCGACGGTGACGGCCAGACCCAGTGGAGCCCCTTCACGGGGTCCGCTGGCTGGACCTACACCGACAAGAAGCGATGGGGCACCACTTACCACTACGACAGCAAGACCTACCAGTCCGTCGTCCAGTGGTACTTCGGCCTGGCGAAGAAGGGATATCTGGCGCCCTTCACGGACTACAGCGAGGGTGCCAACCCGGCCAACGCCCAGCTCGCCTCCGGCAAGGCCGCGGCAGCCTTCGACGGTGCCTGGATGATCTCCACGTACTACGGGGCCAAGGGCATCGACATCGGCACCGCCTTCACCCCCGTCGGCCCCACCGGCAAACGCGCGACGATGATGAACGGCCTCGCCGACTCCGTCACCAAGAACGCCCGCAACAAGAAGGGCGCCAAGAAGTGGGTGGCGTATCTGGCCTCGGACGCGTGCCAGCGGACGGTCGGCTCCTACGGGATCGTCTTCCCCGCGACACCCGACGGCACGAAGACCGCGGTCGCCGCCTACAAGAAGAAGGGCATCGACGTCATGGCCTTCACCCGGCCGGTCGCCGACAAGAAGGACTTCACCACCTTCTCCTACCCGATCACCAACTACGCGGCGGACGTGTACGCGCTGATGCATCCCGCGATGCAGGACGTCTTCGCCAATGACGCGCCGGTCAGCGGGCTGAGCAGGACCAACAGCCAGATCAATCTCATTCTCGACCAGTGAAGGATGCTGTCACCATGACGTTCTCTCTCGGCATCGTCGGCGCCGGGCAGTTTTCCGGCCAGTTCGCCAAGCTGTTCCTCGCTCATCCCGGCGTCGGAGATGTCTACGTCACCGATCTGCTCCCCGGGCGGGCCGACGAACTGGCGGCCGCCGAAGGGCTGTCGGGCACGTTCCCCTCGTACGAGGCGATGCTGGAGTCGCAGGCGGTGGACGCCGTCGCGATCTTCACCCAGCGCTGGACGCACGGGCCACTGGTTCTTCAGGGGCTCCGAGCCGGCAAGCACGTGTACTCAGCGGTGCCCATGGCCGTCAGTACGGAGGAAATCGCCGCGATCATCGACGCCGTACGGGCGACCGGGCTGACGTACATGATGGGCGAGACCAGCCAGTACAACCCGGCGACGGTCCATGCCCGCAACCAGATCGCCGAGGGCGCCTTCGGACGGCTTTTCTACGCCGAGGGCGACTACGTGCACGACATGGACCTCGGGTTCTACGAGGCGTACCAGTACAGCGGCGGCGAGAACTGGAAGGCGACCGCCAGCTATCCCCCGCTCCTGTACCCGACGCACTCGGTGGGCGGGGTACTCGGGGCGTGGCAGACGCACGCGGTGAGCGTGTCCGCGATCGGGGTGCGCGACGAGCGCGGGGACGGCGTGTTCGACAAGGAGATCAGCCAGTTCGGCAATGACTTCTCCAATGCCACCGCGCTGTTCGAGGTGGCGGGCGGCGGCTCGTTCCGTACCAACGAGTTCCGGCGCGTGGGCTATCCCTCGCACATCCGGGAATCACGATTCCGGTTCTTCGGCACGGACGCGAGCATGGAGCAGCTCGCCACGGTGAGCTTCTGGCAGGACAAGAAGGGGGTACAGGACATCACCGAGTTCCTGGAGCCCAAGCCGACACTGGCACCCGACGACCCGTCGCTCCAGCACATCGCGCCCGCGCTGCGGGCCGCCTTCACCTCCGGATCGGCGCCCGTGCACGACCGGGCGCGGCTGCCAAGGGAGTTCGACCAGCTCCACAACGGGCACGAGGGCAGCCACCACTTCCTGGTGGACGACTTCGTGACCGCGGTCAACACCCGGACACTGCCGTCGGTGAACGCATGGGTCGCGGCCCGCTACACCCTGCCGGGCATCATCGCGCACGAGTCGGCGCGGCAGGGCGGCGTCAGGCTGGACATACCGGACTTCGGGGACGCTCCGGAGGCGTAACGTTTCGGCCCGTCGGGGAGCCGGGCGCCGTCAGGTGCCCGGCTTGCGGCCGTACACGAACACGTCGTCGCCGGTCTTCAGCAGCGACCAGTACTTCTTCGCGGTGGTCGTGGTCATGTTGACGCAGCCGTGCGAGCCCGGCGGGTTCCACATGCTCAGGCCGACCGAGTGGAAGGCCTGACCGCCGTCGAAGAACTGGCTGTAGGGCATCGGCACGTTGTAGATGGTCGAGACGTGGTCGATGTCCCGCCAGTAGATCTTCTTCAGGCCGGTACGGGTCTCGTATCCGTCACGCCCGGTGCGGACCGGCACCGGCCCGTAGACGAGGGTGCTGCCGTCCTGGATCCAGCTGAGCTGGAGCGTCAGGTTGACGCAGGCGATGCGGCCCTTGTTGACCGGGCACTTGCCGTCCTTGTTGGGGTTGTTGCCGACGGCCTTCTGCTTGTTCATGAGGTCCATCACGCCCCAGGTGACGGGTCCCGCGTACCCGATGTTCGGGGTGATGCCGTGCTTGGTCTGGAAGGCCTGGATCGCCTTGCAGTCGGCGGTGGACTGGCGCCCGTCGACCGGCCGGCCGAGAAACTTCTCCACCTGCTTCTGATACGGGCCGGTCTGTGTCGTGCAGCTCGCGGCCTGCGCGGGCGTCGTGCCCAGCGCGAGGGTCAGCGGTGCGACCAGTCCGGTGATCCCGAGCGCGACGGCTCCTCGTCTGCGTATGTCCCCCATGGCGGGCCTTCCCTTTCCTGCTGCTCGCGTTTCCTGCCTGGTAGACCCGCGTCGAGGGGTGTGCGTTGTAGGGGAGATCGGGCTGCGACCAAACGGTGACTTTTCGCGTAGCCTTGCGACACTTTTGGACGCCTTTGATCTGGGGCCTTGAGGAATCGGTCCTGCGCGGCACGATCGAGGTATAGGAGAACAACGTCAGCCTCTGTCCGGAATGGCGTGACGAGGCTGACGTCCGTCCAGTCCTGGACAAGCCGACCGCCGGCGCCCACCTCGCCGTCCTTCTGGAGGAGCGGAACTACGCGACCGCCACCGCCGCCCTGCGGCGGCAGGCCCTTCTCCTTGGCGAGGGTGGCCACGGCGAGACGACGGCAGCGGCGCGGCAGGAGGGCGACCGGCGGGTCGGCGAACATCCGGTCGATGCCGAAGCGCACGTCCACGTGGCAGTTCGGGCAGATGTCGACGGTGGAGGTGTCGATCGGCCGGCCCGCGTGGCTCGGTGTGCGGCCAGTTGGGCGCAGCCCGATCGGCGGGGCGGTGCGCCGGACGTTGCGTGTCGGCTGGCACATACGATTTGCATCACATCTGATGACCTCTACCGGTTTGTCCCACACTGGCGGAGGAGTTACGTACATGGCACAGCAGGTATCGGTCCGTCGATCCCGCCCCTTCAGTAAACGGCTGCTGGCAGCCGCGCTGACCCTGGGCACCGTCGGCACCCTCGCCGCCGCCGCGCCGCCCGGGCCGGGGGAGGCCGCCCCGCCCAAGACGGACCACGGCTTCCTGGAGAGGGACCTCGTCTCCGACCTCGCGGGCAGAGCGGAGGTGCAGGACACGAACCTGGTCAACCCCTGGGGCCTGGCACTCGCGAAGACCGGAGAGGTCTGGGTCTCGGACAACGGCTCCGACAAGGCCACGATCTACACCGGAGCCGTGGACGGGCAGCCGGTCAGCATCGTGCCCCTGGTGGTGAACTTCCCGGAGGGCGGCGCCCCGACCGGGGTGGTACGCAACGACACCGACGACTTCCAGATCGGGCCCTCAGGCTCCACGGCTGCCGCCAAGTTCCTCTTCGCGGGAGAGCACGGCGACCTCTTCGCATGGAACCCGGACATCACCGGGACGGGCGTCGACACGGTCGCGCACGAGGACGCCATCTTCAAGGGCCTGGCGCTGGTACGCGGCAAGGACCACAAGGAGAACGGGAAGGACGGCAAGGACGGCAAGGACGAGAAGTGCGACGAGTCGCGGATCCTCGTCGCGAACTTCAGTGACGCGCGCATCGACGTCTTCGACAAGGACTTCAACCCCGTACCGCCGACCGACAGCCGGTTCGAGGACCCGAACCTCCCCGACGGCTACGCACCGTTCGATGTCAAGACGATCGGTTCCAAGGTCTTCGTGACCTACGCGCTCCAGGACGCCGACAAGGAAGACGACGTCCCGGGACCCGGGCACGGCTTCATCGACGTGTACAGCACGGAAGGGAAGCTGCTGCAGCGCTTCGCGAGCGGCACCGACCCGAAGAACGGGCATGTGCTCAACTCCCCCTGGGGCCTCGAAGTCGCCCCCAAGGGCTTCGGAAAGTTCGCCGGTGACCTGCTCGTCGGCAACTTCGGCGACGGCCGCATCAACGTCTTCGACAAGAAGACCGGCAAGCTCAAGGGAACCCTGAAGGACCGCAACGGCGACCCGATCGAGATCGAGGGCCTCTGGGGCCTGCAGAGCGGCACGAAGCAGTCCGGCGGCAAGGACTCCGTCTGGTTCGCCGCGGGCATCGAGGACGAGGCGCACGGCCTGCTCGGAACCCTGCGGGCCGAGGACTGACCGCGCACTCTGCGCCGGCCCGGCGGGTGTCCGACTACACCAGCCGGGCCAGCACCTTCCCCGGCCACCGGTCGTAGGGCCGTGACGACGGTGCCGCCGCTGAGGTCGAGGGTGCGGGCGAGTTCCCGCTCGGAGGGCAGCCGGGTTCCGGCGGACAGACGGCCGTCGACCACCGCCTCGCGTACGGCGGCGGACAGCGACCGCGCGAGCGGGCCCTCTTTCGTGCGCCAGGTGCCGAGCGCGGCGGCGAATCCCCTCTGCATTGGTCCAGTTTCTCTCAATTGGACCAGGACGTGCGTCCGCCGCCCGCCTACGCTGCCGCCATGCACCCCACTCTCGCCGACGACCTCCACCGGCTACCCGAGCTCCTGCAGTCCGCCCGCGATGTCGTCGCGCGCGAGGTGAGCGGTCTCGACGACCGTCCCGTCGCCCGCCTCGACAAGGCGCCCGCCCCGGAGCCCCTTCCCGTCGAGGGAGCGGGCGCCGAGGGTGCGCTGGCGCGGTTCGCCGAGCGCTGGTCGCCGGGTTTCTCCGGCTCGGCGGGCCCGCGCTATCTCGGCTTCGTCACCGGCGGCGCGACGCCCGCCTCGCTCACCGGGGACTGGCTGACCAGCGCTTACGACCAGAATGTGTCCGGTAGCGGTGGCTCGTCGGCGAGCGCCCTGGAGCACGAGACGCTGGGCTGGCTGCGCGAGCTGTTCGGGCTGAGTGAGGCGCACAGCGGTGCGTTCGTGAGCGGGGCGACCGTCTCCAACACGGTGGGCCTGGCCATCGCACGAGAGTGGCTCGGCGAGCGCCGGGGCGTGTCGGTCTCGCGGGAGGGGGCCGGCGCGCTCGGTCCGGTCGACGTTCTGTCCGGCAGCCCGCACTCCAGCGTCGCCAAGGCCCTGTCCGTGCTCGGGATCGGGCGGGACCGGCTGCGTCCGGTGCCGGCGCTGTCGGCAGACCGCGAGGCCGTCGACGTCGAGCGGCTCGCCGCCGCCCTCGACACGCTCGACGGGCGCCCGGCCGTGGTCGTGGCGAACGCCGGGACCGTGAACACGGTCGACTTCGACGATCTGCGGGCCATCGCCGCGCTCAAGGAACGGTACGAGTTCTGGTTGCACGTGGACGCCGCGTTCGGCGGCTTCGCCGCGCTGTCACCGTCGTACGCGCATCTCGTCGAGGGCCTGGACGCGGCCGACTCCGTCTGTGTCGACCTGCACAAGTGGCTGAACGTCCCCTACGACGCGGCCGTGCAGTTCACCCGCCGCCAGGACCTCCAGGTCCGGGTCTTCCACAACGCGTCGCCGTATCTGGGACTGCCCGGCGCCGATCCCGACTTCCTGCACCTCACTCCGGAGAACTCCCGTCGGCTGCGGGCGCTCCCGGCCTGGTTCTCCCTCGCGGCGTACGGGCGCGAGGGGCATCGCGAGATCGTCGAGCGGAATGTTGCGCTCGCCGGGCGACTGGGCGAGCGGATCTCCAAGGAGGTTCCTCGGCTGCGGCTCCTCGCGCCGGTCCGGCTCAATGTCGTCTGCTTCACCCTCGCCGACGGGCCCGGCGAGGAGCGGGTGCACGCGCTGGCCCACGCGGTCGCCGCCTCGGGCGAGACCTTCGTGACGCCGACGTTCTACGCCGGGACACACGCGCTGCGGGCGGCGTTCAGCAACTGGCGTACCTCCGAGGCGGATACGGACCGGGTGTTCGAGGCCCTCAGGCGCCACTGCGCGGACCTCCGCCCCTAAGCACCGCCGTGTTGCTTGATCGTCTGCCGGAATCCCGTGTTGACCGCCAGCAGGCCCCCGTCCACGCACAATGTCGTTCCGGTGATCCACGCCGCGTCACGTGAGGCGAGGAAGGCGACGGCGGCCGCGATGTCCTCCGGCTCGCCGACTCGCCCCAGCGGATAGACGTCCGAGACCAGGGCGAGGTCGGCCTCGCGACCTTCCCAGGCCGTGGTGCGGACCGTGCCGGGTGCCACCAGGTTGACGCGCACGCCACGCGCCGCGGCGTGGCCGGCCAGCGTGCGGGTCAGCGACATGAGCCCCGCCTTGGCCGCACTGTAGGCGTGGTTGCCGAAGTCCTGGATGCCGTTGACGGAGCCGATGCTCACGATGGCGCCACGGCCCGAGGCCACCAGGTGCGGAAGCGCGGCGCGGGCGCAGCGGTAGGCACCGGTCAGGCTGATGTCGAGGTCGCGGGCCCACACCTCGTCCGGCTCGTCCTCGAAGAGCGGCTCGTCGGGGGTGCACCAGCACGCGTTGTTGACCAGGACGTCGAGCGAGCCGAAGGCGTCCACGGCGTACGCGACGGCCGCCTCGACCTGCGCCCGCTCGGCCACGTCACACCCCAACGCCTCGGCCCGCCCGCCGAGTTCACGGATCGACGTGGCTGTCTTCTCCGCCTCGGCCAGGTCCACGTCGGTGACGAGTACGTGAGCACCCTCGTCGGCCAGTCGGCGGGCGGTGGCCGCGCCGATGCCACGGGCCGCGCCCGTGATCAGAACTCCGTGTCCCTCGAAACGCCTCATCGCAGTCATGGCAGGGAAGGTACTGCCGTGATCGTCACGGGGACAGATACCGTGCGCCCATGTCCGCGTTCGTACAACAACTCCCGGCGCTGATCGGCGTGGTCATCGGTGCCCTCGGTTCGTACCTGGCGATCGTGCGGGGTGATCGGGCCCGGTTCCGCAGGGAGCGGGTGGTCCGCTGGGAGGAACGGCGGCTCGCGGTGTACGCCGACTACGCTCAGTGCCTCAAGAAGACGATCACGCTGACGTACCGGGTCGCGGCCCATCTCGGCAACGACCCTCACCCGCACCCCTTGTCGGCCGAGGAGGCGGCCCCTCTGCTCGCCGAGGCCGCGGATGCCGGGGACCCGGCCGGAGAGGCGCTGTTGCTCCTGGGCACCCCGGCGGTGGTGGCGAAGGCACGGGCGTGGGTCGTGATCGTGATGGACATGGAGCGGTTCCTGAACGAGGGGACGCGTGATCCCGAGGCATGGCAGGCCCTGCTCGAACGCCAGCGCCTGGGACGCGAGGCGTACTACTCGGCGGTCCGCGACGATCTGGCGCTCCCGTCCGGGCGTCCGGCGCCCTGGCAGGTCCCACCGCCTCAGCCGGGCATCTGAACACTCAGCGGTACCCCGTCGTGTCCGCCGGCTTGCCCGCGTCCTGTACCTCGACGAGGTAGCGCCAGGCGTCCGGGCGGCTGCCGTCACGGTCGGTGAAGCCGTACACCTGGGCGAGCTGCCCGCTCGAGAGGGACTCCCCGTTCCAGCGGGCGACGTCCGGGTCGGCGGCCAGGGCGACGACGGCACGGCCCACGTAGTACGGCGTCTCGGAGATGCCGAAGTGCGGGTTGCGCTCCACGGCGTCGCGCCAGTTCTCCTCGGTGACGCCGTAGTTGTCGAGCATCATCTCCGAGCGCAGCCAGCCGGGTGTGAGCGCCACCGCGGTGGCGCCGCGCGGGCCGAGCTCCTGTCCCAGGGCGAACGCCATGCGCAGGACCGACGACTTGGCGAGGTCGTAGAAGAAGGAGACACGGTAGGTACCCCGGTTGTACTCGGCGGTGCCGTCGGTCATCTCGACGACCAGGCCGCCGGGATGACGCAGCAGCAGGGGAAGCGCGTGGTGGTTGGTGATCGCGTGGGTCTCGACGGCGAGGCGCAGCAGCCTGAGGCCGTTGTCGAGGTCGTGTTCCCAGACCGGGGTGTCCCACTCGAAGAGCTTTTCGCCGCCCCAGATGTCGTTGACCAGGACGTCGAGCCGACCCTGTTCGTCCGCGATGCGCGCGACGAGGGCCTGGACCTCCGCCGGAACGAGGTGGTCCGTGGGGACCGCGATGCCCCGGCCGCCTGCCGCCGTGACGAGGTCCGCGGTGTCCTCGAGGGTCTCCGGGCGGTCGTACTCCGAGCGCCGCTCGCGTGTGCTGCGCCCGCTCACGTACACGGTGGCGCCGGCCGCGCCGAGTTCCACGGCGATCCCGCGTCCCGCGCCGCGGGTCGCTCCCGCGACCAGTGCGACCTTGCCCCGCAGCGTGCCTTCCAGCGGCCCTGACATGTCCGACCTCCGTGCTCGTGGAACCGACGGTGCCTTCCCGTCGGTGGTCCTCCGAGCGTCTCCCGGAAGTCGGACATCTCCTGTCAGGTTTCTTCGGTCCGTTCCGTCGCGTCCCGGCGCGTCGGTATCAGTGGCCGCGCGCGATCCACTCCTCCAAGTGCGGCGCCTCGGCCCCGATCGTGGTCGACTCCCCATGGCCCGTACGGACGACCGTGTCGGCCGGAAGCCCCAGGAGGCGCTCGCGGATCGACTCGACGATCGTCGGGAAGTGGGAGTAGGAACGACCGGTGGCTCCCGGTCCGCCCTTGAAGAGCGTGTCGCCCGTGAAGACGGTGCCCAGGCCGGGGTCGTACAGACAGACCGCGCCCGGGGCGTGGCCCGGGGTGTGCAGGACGGTCAGGTCGGCGCCGGCCGCCTCAATCACCTGGCCGTCCTGCAGCCAGGCGTCCGGGAGGCGGTCGGGGTGGGTCATCTTCCACAGCTGCAGGTCGTCGGGGTGCAGCCAGATCTTGGCACCGGTGCGCTCGGCGAGGGCCGGAGCGGCGTCGATGTGATCGTTGTGAGCGTGTGTGCACACGATCGCCAGCAGCCGCCGGTCGCCCACCGCCTCGGCGATGGCGTCGGCGTCGTGGGCGGCGTCGATGACGACGGCTTCGTGGTCGTCGCCGACGATCCACACGTTGTTGTCGACCTCCCAGGTGCCGCCGTCGAGCGAGAACGTGCCCGAGGTGACGAGGTGTTCGATGCGCGCGGTCATCAGAGCACCACCACCGAGCGCAGCACGTCGCCGTGGTGCATCCGCTCGAAGGCCGGCTCGATCTCGTCCAGGGCGATCGTTTCGCTGACGAACGCGTCGAGGTCGAGGCGCCCCTGGAGATGCAGGTCGATCAGCATCGGGAAGTCGCGGGATGGCAGGCAGTCGCCGTACCAGGACGACTTGAGGGCGCCGCCGCGTCCGAAGACGTCGATCAGCGGCAGTTCGAGCTTCATGTCCGGCGTGGGTACGCCGACGAGCACGACCGTACCGGCCAAGTCACGGGCGTAGAAGGCCTGCTTGTACGTTTCCGGACGGCCCACGGCCTCGATCACGACGTCCGCGCCGAAGCCGCCGGTGAGCTCGCGGATGGCCTCGACGGCGTCGGTCTCGCGGGAGTTGACGGTGTGCGTGGCGCCGATCTTCTGGGCGGTGGTGAGCTTCCGGTCGTCGATGTCCACGGCGATGATCTTCGCCGCGCCGGCGAGACGGGCCCCGGCGATCGCCGCGTCACCGACACCTCCGCAGCCGATGACGGCGACCGTGTCGCCCCGGCCGACGTTCCCGGTGTTGATGGCGGCCCCGATCCCGGCCATCACTCCGCAGCCGAGGAGCCCGGCCACCGCCGGGGAGACGGCCGGGTCGACCTTGGTGCACTGTCCGGCGGCGACCAGCGTCTTCTCGGCGAAGGCGCCGATGCCGAGGGCCGGTGACAGCTCGGTGCCGTCCTTGAGCGTCATCTTCTGCTTGGCGTTGTGCGTGTTGAAGCAGTACCACGGGCGCCCGCGCAGACAGGCGCGACACTGCCCGCACACCGCACGCCAGTTGAGGACGACGAAGTCGCCGGGCGCGATGTCCGTGACACCGTCGCCGACCGACTCCACGATGCCGGCCGCCTCGTGGCCGAGCAGGAACGGGAAGTCGTCGTTGATGCCGCCCTGTTTGTAGTGCAGGTCGGTGTGGCACACGCCGCACGCCTGGATCTTCACCACGGCCTCGCCCGGCCCCGGATCCGGCACGACGATGGTCTCGACGCGCACCGGCTCGTTCTTGCCCGGTGCGATCACGCCCCGTACTTCCTGCGCCATGTGATGAGCCCTTCCGTAGGTCGACGTTCCGTCAACCGACCCTACGGTGTGACCGGCCGGTAGAAGGCCAGGCGAGGTCCGGCGCTCGCGCTCCAGGTGTGCCGGGCGGCCGTACCGAAGGACTCGCCGCTGGAAAGGGGTCTCGCCGACGGTGAGGACGTGAGCGCCGGGTCCGGAGCGCCAGGCCGCGCGCGAGCCGGGCGCACGCCCACGCCGTCGGGGATGCCCCTCGGTCACCCAGCCCGCCCCGGGTTCGTCCGCGACCGACCGCGAGACACAGATGTGCGCGTAGGGCTCCGTGACGGCCCGTTCGTGGCTCTTGGTCCGCACCTGCGTTCCCTGTCCGCCCCGGCGCCGACGTAGCCTGAATGGCCCGCACCGAACTCCCGCGAGGAGCACCGTGAGTCTCACCGACGCCGAGCCCGACGAGCCCACGTGGCGCCTGCTGCTCGGGTACGTACGACCGCATCGATGGGCGCTGCTGGCGGGTGCGCTGCTGGCACTCGCGACCGGGGCCACCGGTCTGCTGCTGCCGCTGGTGGCGCGGGGCCTCATCGGCGACCTGTCGCACGACCGGCCCATCGGGCGCGCGCTGGTCGGCATGGCGGCGCTGGTGGTCACCAACGCGGCGGTGGGAGCGCTGGGTTCGTATGTGCTGCGGCGCACCGCCGAGTCGGTGGTGCTCGGCGCGCGGCGCGCCCTGTCGTCGTATCTGCTGCGACTGCGCATACCGGCCGTGGACCGCAGCGAGCCCGGCGACCTGATGGCCCGGATCACCTCCGACACCACGCTGCTGCGTGAGGTCACCACCGACTCCCTCGTCGGCCTCGGCACCGGCGGCCTCACCCTCGTCGCGACGGTCGTGATGATGGGGCTGGTGGACTGGGTGCTGCTGGGCGTCACCCTGGGAGTGATTCTCTGCGCCGGCACCGTGCTCGGCGTGATCGTGCCGCGCATCAACCGGGCGAGCAAGCAGGCTCAGGACGCCGTCGGCGTGATGGGCGCCTCGCTGGAACGGATCCTCGGCGCGCTGCGCACGGTCAAGGCGTCCGGTGCCGAGCACCGCGAGGAAGAGACCATCCACGCGGCGGCCGAGGAGTCGTGGCGGCAGAGCGTACGGGCCGCCAAGTGGTCGGCCGCGGCAGGCAATACGGCCGGTCTGGCGATGCAGATCGCCTTCATCACGGTTCTCGCGGTGGGCGGCGCTCGGGTCGCGACCGGCGCGATCGACGTGGGCACGCTGGTCGCTTTCCTGCTCTACGTGTTCTATCTGATGTCGCCGATCCAGCAGGTGGTCGGCGCGGTCACGCAGTACCAGACCGGTGCCGCCGCGCTCGCCCGGATTCAGGAGGCGTTGCGGCTGCCCGCCGAACCGGCGGCCCTGCCCGCGCCGTTGCCGACTCCGGGCGCCGAGCCCGCCACGCTCTCCTTCGACGAGGTCCGCTTCCGCTACGCCGACGATCTGCCGTACGTCCACCACGGTGTGACCTTCGCCGTGCCGCCCCGCGGCATGACCGCGTTCGTCGGTCCTTCCGGGGCGGGCAAGACCACCGTCTTCTCGCTCATCGAGCGGTTCTACGACCCCGAGGCGGGCGTCATCACCCTCGACGGCCGTGAGCTGGAGCGCTGGGATCTGCCCCAACTCCGTTCCGCCATCGGCTATGTGGAGCAGGATGCCCCTGTCCTGTCGGGGTCGCTGCGGGACAACCTGCTGCTCGGCAACCCGGACGCCGACGACACGGACCTCACGCGCGTGCTGAAGACGACCCGGCTCGACGGCCTGGTCGCCCGTCTGCCGCGTGGCCTGGACACGCTCGTCGGCCACCGGGGCACCAAGCTGTCCGGCGGCGAGCGCCAGCGCGTCGCCATCGCCCGCGCCCTGCTGCGCCGCCCCCGGCTGCTGCTCCTCGACGAGGCCACCTCGCAGCTCGACGCCGTCAACGAAGCCGCGCTTCGCGACACCGTCGCCGATGTGGCCCGCACGACCACGGTCCTCGTGGTCGCGCACCGGCTGTCCACCGTCACGATGGCCGACCGCATCGTCGTCATGGACGCGGGCCGCGTCCGCGCCGTGGGCACCCACCGCGAACTCGTGGCCGCGGACCCGCTCTACGCCGAACTGGCCGCCACCCAGTTCCTCGCGACCGCCGGCTGAGCGCCTACAGGTGCCGGTGGAAGAAGTCGGCGACGGTGTCCCAGGTCGGATCGCAGGGCCGCGCCTCGGTCTCCTTGCCCTCGCGCGAGGAGATGGTGAACGCGTCCCGCTTCACGACCGGGTCGGTCAGGAAGTCGTTCCACGGACCGTGGTCGGCGTGCGGCAGGGTGATCAGCTCGACATCGGCGCCTGCCTTCGCGAGCGCCTCGTAGAAGAGTTCGCCCTGGCCGTAGGGGACGATCCGGTCGGCCTTTCCGTGCAGGATCAGGAAGGGCGGGGCGTCTTGGCCGACGTACGTCGACGGACTTGCCCTGCGGGCGAGTTGGGGCCGCTGTTGGAGTGGGCCGCCGAGCAGCCGGGACTCCGCCGACTCGGGGTCGTCATGGCCGTACGGGCTGCCGGGGAAGCGCGTGAACTCCTGGAGCGTGCCGGGGAGCATCTGCTCGTCCATGCTCAGCAGCTCGGTCGGCGGGTAGACGGGTACGGCGGCACGGATGCCGTCGACGGTCAGCGCGGCCAGCGCCGCGGCCCAGCCGCCCGAGGACTCGCCGAACATCCCGATGCGCTCGGGGTCGAGGCCATAGGATATTGAGTGCGTGCGGAGGTGGTGGATGGCCTCCTCGATGTCGCGCAGTTGCCCGGGGAAGCGGGTCTGCGCGCTGGAGCGGATGGCCAGCCCGGCCACGGCGAAGCCGTGCGGGTTCAGCCGCCGGGCCACTACCTCGGCGTCGTCCCGGCCGGTGTCGGCCAGCCAGCCCGAACCGTGGCTCCAGATCACCAGTGGCCGGGGACCGTCACCGTCCGGGAGGTACAGATCGATCAGCTGGCCGTCGAGTCCGTCGCCGTACGCGATGTCCTTGAGTTCCTTGGCCATGGATCAGCTCTCCTTTTAAGGTGATGTTCTCTTTCCGCCACGAAGGGCGCTCGTCCACGCGGCGACCACTCCAAACTAGGCGGGGAGTGACGTCCCACTCGGATACACAGGCGACTGATGATGGTCACAAACCGACGCTCGGCCGGGCAGGCCATCCCCGAGGTCGTCTTCGCGGCGCCGGTCGGCACTCCGGCGGGCCTGGAAGTGATCTCGCTGGCCGACCTGCGTTCCAGGGCCGACGGCCGCGGGGTGGATCTCGGCGTGCCGCAGCGCCCGGGCTTCCACCATGTGCTCACGCTCACCTCCGGCACGCTGCGCCAGACCGTGGACTTCACGGGGTACGTCCTCGATCCGGACTCATGGCTGTGGGTGCGCCCCGGTCAGGTGCTCCAGTGGGGCGATCTCGAGAAGGCCGAGGGCATCCTGATCGTCTTCGAGCGGGACTTCCCTGACCCGGCCACCGTCGGCGCGGCCCGGGTGGACGATCCGGAGGCGCCGGTGCTGCGCACCCCGGCGGCCGAGGATGCCGAGGCGCTGCGTCTCGCGGCCACGCACCTGGAGCGCGAGTTCCGGGCCCGGGGGCGGCTGCCGCTCGACGCCCATGTCGCCGTGCTGCGCCATCTCCTGGACGTCCTGATGCTGCGCGTGGCCCATCTGGAGGCCCCCGGCGGCCGCACCGCCGAGCCGAGCGAGACCTTCCTGCGCTTCCGTGCCGCGGTCGAGCGGGACTTCGCCCGGACGCGCCGCGTTGACGACTACGCCGCCGCCCTCGGGTACTCCACCCGCACCCTGTCCAGGGCCACCCTCGACGCGGCGGGCGTCGGCGCCAAGGAGTTCATAGACCGCCGGGTCGTCCTGGAGGCCAAACGGCTGTTGGCGCACACCAACCTCGCCGCCGCCCGCATCGCCGCCCAGCTGGGCTTCTCCAGCGCCACGAACTTCGCCAAGTACTTCCATCAGCGCGCCGGGCAGGCCCCCATCGCGTTCCGCGGTGCCGTACGAGGTCGGACCGGGGGCGTCCGGTGAGGCTGGGCCCGGACCATTGACATCCCGCGCCTCCCGCGCCGACACCGTGCCCTCTCATCGAGTGAACAGAACTTCAGCATGCGAACTGGTCCGGCGTCTCCCGCCGGGAGTGACGTACGCCGTGGTCACGGTCACGTGTGTCCGCCTCTGAAGCGCCCAGGTGAAGGTGTACGCCCGTGAGGGACGGCGAGCCCCGGCAGAACGTCGATGTTCTGCCGGGGCTCGCCGTACCGTCCCGCGTCTGCCGCCTACTCGATGCCCGAAAGCAGCCCGGTCACCGGCGCTGCCAGGTCGGTCACCTGGTGCAGTTGGTTCAGGTCGTTCAGCCGGTTGAGCCCGGCGAGCTGCCTGGAGGGCGTCGGAACCTCGGACCGGTGCTCCGCGGGAATGTCGCTCATCGCGAGCGAGTCGAGCTGGGCGATCGGGTTCAGCTTCCCCGCGTCGTGGGCCTCGGAGCCCGCCGCGTTCGCCATCGGCGCGGCGAGGCCCGTGACACCGACGGCGAGACCAACGGCGGCGACCATACGTCGTGTTGAGATCATGCTTTCAGCAACGTGCCCGGGGTCCGGGCGGACACGGCCGGGTCCTCTCGCTCACCCGTCAGGCGCATCGGGGCGGCTGCGCTTGCCGAGGGCCGAGCAGCGGAGGAGTCTCGGAGGAGAGGCCTACGCGGCCCACTCCTCGCTGGGCCGCGGCCTTCCAAGGAGGTCGATCATGGGCACCGCGGCACCCCTTGCCTTCGACACCGAAGCGCTGCGCCGGGGCATAGAAGGACACAGTGCGGCAGCTCTGCTGGCGCTCTACGCCGACGACGCGGAACTACGCGTCGTCGACCGCAACACGCAACCCAGCCACCCGATGATCAAACACGGTCGCGACGAGATCGCCGAAATGCTCAGCGACGTCTACAGCCGCGACATGACGCACAAGCTGGACCAGTGCGTCATCCAAGGGGACCATGTCGCCTACACCGAGTCCTGCGAATACCCGGACGGCGTGCGGGTGCTGGCCACTTCGATGATCTCTCTGCGCGACGGCAAGATCGTCGAACAGACGCTGGTCCAGGCATGGGACGAGTAGGAAGGGATTGGCCGAGGGTCCAGATCAGATCCCGTCTGACCTGGACCTTTTCGGCGAATACGACGATGGGTCGGTCGCGCAGGCACCGGGATCGGCGGCCACGACCAGTTTCCGCAGCAGGTCTGCGAGCATCCGCCTCTCTGCTGGGCTCAGTACTGCGAGCAGCGCGTTGTCACCCTTGCCCGGCGGCACCGCGTGCTGCTCGAAGGCATCGAATCCGGCGGCGGTGAGCCGTACCGGTACCCATTGGCGGTCGTGTCCCGGCGGGCCTGTGCCGCATGCCGGGCCTGGAGTGCGAGCCGGGCGAAGATCGCCTCCTTGACCGGGTCCGTCCAGTGAGCGGCGAGGACTCGGGTGCTTCCGAGCCGCGCTGGTGGTCCCGTCGCTCTCGGCCGCCTCGGCGTGCAGGCGGTGATGCGCGCTACCGCCGGGCCGCGTAGGACCGGGGCGGGTTGCTCGCCCCGCAACACGGTTTCCGATCCATCGACGACAACGAGATCGGCGAACGGGAGACGGCGACGTCGGCCGGTGACCGAGCGGCGAAACGGGCATCGAGCAAATCCTCGCGGTGCGACGGTCATGTTTGTGCGAGAGCCTGGAGACAGGGGAGCTCACCCGACAGTGGCGACACATATCCAGTTGACACTCGCGCCTAGCGAGGAAGGCGGGCGTCGATGAGCGCTTCAGACACGGGCGCCGCGGGCCGGAGCCAGGGCGAGACGGCCCAATTCTCGGTGATCGCGTTGAGCGTCAACGATCAGGTGCGGCGGCTCGAGGTGGATCCACGGACTTCACTGCTCGACGCGCTACGTGAGCATCTGCGCCTGAGCGGGACCAAGAAGGGGTGTGATCACGGGCAGTGCGGCGCCTGCACAGTGCTGATCAACGGCCGGCGCGTCAACTCCTGTTTGACGCTGGCTGTGATGCATGAGGACGACGAGATCGTGACGATCGAAGGCCTGGGCGATCCCGATGCCCAGCACCCCATGCAACGTGCCTTCGTTGAGCGTGACGGCTTCCAATGCGGCTACTGCACTCCCGGCCAGATCTGTTCGGCTGTCGGCATGCTCGCCGAGGTGGAGGCAGGTTGGCCGAGCCACGCCACCGCCGACGTGTCCTCGTCGCGCATCGCGTTGACCGATGAGGAGATCCGCGAGCGGATGAGCGGCAACATCTGTCGGTGCGCCGCCTATCCGAACATCGTCGCGGCGATCCGCGGCATCGCGAGGGGAGGCCTGGAATGAGGTCCTTCACGTACGAGCGAGCGACGGACGCACAGGCCGCTGTCACCGCGGTGTCCAGAACCGGCGCCAAGTTCATCAGTGGCGGCACCAATCTGCTCGACCTGATGAAGCTCGACATCGAGCATCCCAGCCATCTGGTCGACATCAGTCGACTTCCGTTGCGGGACATCGACGAGCTCCCGGACGGCGGACTGCGCATCGGCGCCCAGGCGGCGAATTCCGACGTGGCCGCCGATGCCCGAGTGCGTACCCGCTATCCGGTTCTGTCGCAGGCGCTGGTGGCCGGCGCCTCGGGCCAACTGCGCAACAAGGCGTCCACCGGGGGAAATCTGTTGCAGCGCACTCGCTGCCCCTACTTCTACGACACCGCTGCGGGCTGCAACAAGCGGAATCCCGGGTCCGGATGCTCGGCGATCGGCGGGTTCAACCGGATACACGCGATCCTCGGCGCCAGCGACTCCTGCATCGCTACCCATCCTTCGGACATGGCCGTCGCGATGACCGTGCTGGAGGCGGAGATCGAACTGCTCGACGCCGACGAGTCGGTACGCCGCGTCGTCATCACGGACTTCTACCGGCTGCCGGGCGATACGCCGCACATCGAGACCGTGCTGCGGCCCGGCGAGATGATCACGGGCGTGATCCTGCCCCCGCCCCCGCCGGGCCGGCAGATCTACCGCAAGGTGCGCGATCGGGCGTCCTACGAGTTCGCACTGGTCTCCGTGGCGGCTGTCGTCTCGGCCGATCAGGGAACGATAGGTGAGGCGCGGGTGGCGTTCGGCGGTGTGGCGCACAAGCCGTGGCGGTCCTTCGAGGCGGAGGCCGCCTTGACCGGCCGTCCGGCCACGATGGCCACCTATCGCGCCGCCGCTGAGGCGGCGATGCGCGACGCCGTCGGGCAGGGGCACAACGACTTCAAGATCGAGCTGGCCAAGCGCACGCTGTGCCGAACGCTCGCACAAGCGGCCCAGTCGAGCTGAGGAGGCGACATGATCGGGCAAGCCTTGAACCGCGTCGACGGCCCGTTGAAGGTCGCCGGCCGAGCCACCTTCGCCTACGAGCACTGGGAGGCCGGCCAACCGCTCTACGGGTTCATCGTCGGCGCAACGATCGGCAAAGGCCGCATCACCCGGATCGACACCGAGAACGCCGAACGCGCTCCCGGCGTACGCATGGTGATGACCCATCTCAATGCCCCGGCGCAGGGCCCCCGCGACGAGTCCATTCCGTTCGAATACTGGCGCGCCCAGCCGGTGCTGACCGGCCCGGACATTCACCATTACGGCGAGCCGGTGGCACTCGTCGTCGCCACGACCTTCGAGCAGGCCCGAGCGGCGGCCGATCTCGTCGACGTCGAATACGTGAGCGGGCGGGGGCGTTTCGACTTCGCGGACGAAGACGAGACATATATCCCGAAAGTAGTCAATGCGGGACTCCCCACCGACACCGAGGTGGGCGATTTCGATGCCGGATTCAGCAACGCAGAGGTCAGAGTCGACGAGCAGTACACGACGCCGTACGAGTTCTCCATGCCGATGGAACCGAACGCGTGCCTGGTGGAGCCGCGTGGCGAGGACCTCGTCGTCTACGTCAGCTGCCAGATCGTCGATGCCGCTCAGACCTCGGTCGCCAGCACGCTTCGCATCGACCCGGCGCGGATTCACATCGTCACCCCCTTCGTCGGCGGGGGTTTCGGCTCCAAGCTGGGCATCCATTCCGAGACGATCCTCGCAGCGCTCGCCGCCCGCGAGTTGAGCCAACCGGTCAAGGTCGCGCTGACCCGGCAGCAGATCTTCCAGCTCGTCGGTATGCGCCCCATTTCCAGCCAGCGCGTTCGGCTGGGCGCGGGGCGCGATGGACGGCTGGCTGCGCTCGCCCACGAGGTCACCATGCACACCAACCCCGACGTCGAGTACGCCGAGCAGACCGCCGCCACGACCCGCAGCCTCTACGCCGCGCCCCACCGGTTGACGAGCCACCGGCTGACGCCCCTCGACCTGCCGCGCGGGACAGACGTCCGCGCGCCGGGCGAAGCGCCGGGCATGCTGGCGGTGGAGTCGGCGATGGACGAGTTGGCACACGTGCTGGGGATGGACCCGGTGGAGCTGCGGATCCGCAACGAGCCCACCGTCGATCCCGAGCGGGACGTGCCGTACAGCGACCGGCACCTGGTCGACTGCCTGCGCGAAGGCGCGCGCCGGTTCGGCTGGGAACGCCGCCCCGCCACCCCGGCGAGTATGCGCGAGGGACAGTGGTTGATCGGCTACGGCATGGCCGCCGCCATCCGTGGGCATTTCCAAGGGCCGACAACGGTGCGGGTGCGGTTCGAGGCGGACGGCACCGCCGTCGTCCAGACGGACATGACCGACATCGGCACGGGCACCTACACCGTCCTGACGCAGGTTGCGGCCGACGGGCTTGGACTGCCGCCAGATCGGGTGCGCATTGAGCTCGGGCGATCCGAGTTTCCCACCAGCTGGGGGTCCGGTGGCTCGTGGGGCGCCGCCAACTCGTGCACCGCGGTGGATCGGGCCTGCACGGCCCTGCGCGAGCAGTTGCTGTCCGCTGCGCGCGGCGACGCGCGCTCCCCGCTGCACGGCCGGGACACGGCGGACGCCGTGTTCACCGATGGCAACGTGCGCATCGGTGACGCGTCCGAGGCGCTGAGCGAGATCGTCCGACGCAACCACCCCGAAGGCGTGCAGGCGGTGGGCGAGACCTGCTTCATGGGCGATGATCCGAACTACACGGCCTACTCGATCCACTGCTACGGGGCCCATTTCGCTGAGGTGGGGGTCGACGCGGACACCGCCGAGATCCGTCTGCGGCGGATGCTTGGCGTGTTCTCGGTGGGCCGCGTGCTCAACGCGAAGACGGCCCGCTCACAGCTGATCGGCGGCATGATCTGGGGAGCCGGCGCGGCCCTCGAGGAAGAGGCCGTCGTCGACCCGCGATCCGGCGCCTTCGTCAACCGGGATCTCGCCCAATACCTGGTGCCGGTTCACGCCGACGTTCCCGACGTCGACGCCGTCGTCCTCGACGGGTACGACGACAAGGCCAACGTGCTGGGCGCGAAGGGCGTCGGTGAGGTGGGCATCTGCGGGGCCGGTGCGGCGGTCGCGAACGCGGTGTTCAACGCCACCGGCGTGCGCGTGCGCGACTTCCCCATCACCCTGGAGAAGCTTTTGCCCGGTCTACCACCGATGGACGCCTGAGTCTGTGACGCCGGTGCCATTTACCGACCCGTAGGCGTGAGCCGACGGTGTCCGGACACCCATCGCCGTCGGGGCGAGCGACGAAGGCCCGGTCATGGAACCGCGGGCCCTTCGCCCGGCCCGCTGACCGAGTACCGCTGTCGACCGGCCCAGGGAGAGCGCCAGACCCGGGCCGGCCAGGCCATGGTGTGTTCGGTGATCCAGCGGTGCCGACCGTTGATCGCACAAGCTACGCTGGTCGGTGGGCCGTGACTGGCGCTGAGGTGGAGTACCACCGGGGAGCGGTCTGACGAACGGGTCTTTGCCGCGCGCCTGGGCGATTGTGTCAACAACGCTCAGGAGGAGCACATGTCCCAGGCCCAGCTCATGGACGGCGCCGGTCTCGCGCGGCGCATCGTCGAGGAGACCGCCAAGCGTGCGGCCGACCTCAAGGACCGTACGGGCGCGGCTCCATGTCTGGCGACGGTGCTGGTCGGCGAGGATCCCGCCTCGGTCACCTATGTGCGGATGAAGCAGAACCGCAGCCGCAAGGCGGGTATCGAGTCGCGGCACGTCGCCCTGCCCGCCCACACCACGACGGCCGAACTGGTCGCCACGCTCGATGCGCTGTCCGGCGACCCGACCGTGCACGGCATCCTGCTCCAGCACCCGGTCGGACCGCACATCGACGAGCGCGCGGCGTTCGAGGCCATCGCGCCGGAGAAGGACGTCGACGGTGTGACGCTGAGTTCCTATGCGGCGATGAGCTTCGGCCTGCCGGGCTTCGTGTCCTGCACGCCCGGCGGCATCATGCGGCTCCTCGACGAGTACGACATGGACCCGGCCGGCAAGCGGGCCGTCGTCGTGGGCCGCAGCGCGATCCTCGGCAAGCCGGTCGGCATGCTGCTGCTCGGGCGCGACGCGACGGTGACCTACTGCCATTCGCGTACGGAGGGTCTGTCCGCTGTGGTGCGCGAGGCGGACATCGTGGTGGCCGCCGTGGGGCGCCCCCGGCTGATCCGCGGTGAGGACATCAAGCCGGGAGCCGTCGTGATCGACGCGGGCTACAACTTCGGGAACGTCGGTGACGTCGACTTCGACTCCGCCGTCACCCGGGCCGGTCTGATCACCCCCGTGCCGGGTGGCGTCGGCCCGATGACGATCGCGGTCCTGCTGGAGCAGACGGTGACCGGGGCCGAGCGCCAACTCGGCTTCTGAGCACACACTTCGAGGACTTCGGGGTCGATCAGCGCATCCACGCGCGGTACGACATCACGTCGCCGGCCTTGACGCCGTACTCGGGATCGGCCTTGGTGACCGTGTCCTCAAGGCCGAGAACAGCGCCGGTCGCCGGGTCCAGGATCAGCATCCGGCGGCCGGAGTGGGCCTTGTCGTCGTACATGTACGCCTGTCCCGTGCGGCCCAGCCGGTCGGTGACCGCTCCGACCGGGCGCAGCCCCTTCGCGTCGGCGAGGATACGGGCCAGCGCGGCGCTCTCGCGGGCACCGAGCGTCCAGTTGTCCAGCAATTCGGCGACGGCGTCCAGGAGTTGCGTCGTGTCCATCACCTCGATCGGGTCGATCTCCTCGAGGTAGGCGCGCAGCCGCACGGCGTCGTGCGGCGGTCGCGCCTGGGGCGGCGCGTCGCTCCAGCTCGGCGGGTAAGCCTGCCTGCTCAGCACATGGCCGTCCTCGACCGTGCCCGGGACGGAGTCGGCGTCGGTGATGACCGGCTTGCCGGGATGGCGCGGGTCGGTCGCCACGACGAGTTCGGTGTGACTGCCGTCGGCCTCCCAGCGGACGACGCGTTCCTCGGGGAGCGTGATCGGCGGCCGGGCCCCGGGTCCCGAGGTCATGCTCAGGCTCCACGTCTGGACGTGGGTGCCCTGGCGCAGCGGGAGCGAGCTGTCGGATGCCACCGCGCGGTCGGCGAGCCGGTCCAGGGGGACGGGGGTGGAGCCCGCCTCGATGACCAGCGGGCGCGGGGCGGCCACGGCGGGGGCGGTGGCCGGTCCCGACAGCGTGAGCACGAGGACGACCACGCTGACGGCCGCCGCGGTCCCGACGCTCCAGAGCCAGCGGCGCAGCGGGCGGGGGCGCGCGCCGTGCAGCAGGTGGTTGAGGCGCCGCTCGGCGTGCTGGTCCAGTGGGCGGTCGTGAAAACGGGGGTCGGCGGACGGCACCGGGTTGGCGCGGCGCAGCAGTTCGAGTTCGTCAGCCATGGCCGTGCTCCTTCGAGGTGTCGCGGCGGGGCGCTTCGCTGCCGGCGGCCACGGTGATCTGCAGGCGGTCGATCTCGGCTCTGAGGCGGCGGCGGGCGCGGTGCATACGCATCGCCGCGGCGCGGTTGCCACAGCCGAGGGCGACGGCGACCTCGTCGACGCCGAGCTCCTCCCAGGCCGTCAGCCGCAGTACTTCCTGGTCGGCCGGGGAGAGCCGGGCCAGCGCCTCGTGCACCCAGTCGCCCGGCGACTCGGAGTCGGGGCCCGCCACCACCTGCTTGCCGTGCGCACTCTCGTCGTTTCCGAGCCGGTCGACGAGCCTGCGGCGACGCCCGTAGCCGCGTACGGCATTGGCCAGACAGTGGCGCGCCACCCCGTACAGCCAGGGAAGGGGGGACGGCGGGAGGTCGGACCGGCGCCGCCAGGCGACGGTGAAGACATCCGCCACCACCTCCTCGACATCACTGCTCCGGCCGTCCAGTCGCCGCGCAACGTAGCGGCTGACCGCCCAGTAGTGCTCGCGATAGGCAGCGGCGAAGTTCTCGTCGTTGCTCATAATCCGTAGGTGTCCGGCAGGTACGTGATCGTCACACCCGCCGATGTGACGCTCGTCGCTTCGCTCCAGTGTGACGGTGGCGCGGGCGCCGGACACAGGCGGGGCATGGAGAGCAACACTGTTACGGCGCTGCCCGCACCCCCTTCCGTGCGTGCCCGGCGTCCTGGACTCGCCGCGGTGAAGTGGCTGACCACCACCGACCACAAGACGATCGGCACGCTGTATCTGGTCACGTCGTTCGGGTTCTTCTGCGTCGGCGGGGTGATGGCGCTGCTGATGCGCGCCGAACTGGCCCGGCCCGGACTGCAGATCATGTCGAACGAGCAGTTCAACCAGGCGTTCACGATGCACGGCACCGTGATGCTCCTGATGTTCGCGACCCCGCTCTTCGCCGGTTTCGCGAACTGGATCATGCCGCTGCAGATCGGCGCGCCCGATGTGGCGTTCCCACGGCTCAACATGCTGGCCTACTGGCTCTATCTCTTCGGCTCGTTGATTGCCGTCGGCGGTTTTCTGACTCCTCAGGGCGCCGCTGATTTCGGATGGTTCGCCTATGCACCCCTGTCCGACGCGGTGCATTCGCCCGGCATCGGGGCCGACATGTGGATCATGGGTCTGGCCTTCTCCGGCTTCGGATCGATCCTCGGCTCGGTCAACTTCATCACCACCATCATCTGCATGCGTGCTCCCGGCATGACGATGTTCCGCATGCCGATCTTCGTGTGGAACGTGCTGCTGACCGGTGTGCTGGTCCTGCTGGCCTTCCCGGTCCTCGCCGCCGCGCTGTTCGCCCTGGAGGCGGACCGCAAGTTCGGTGGGCACATCTTCGACGCGTCCCATGGTGGCGCGCTGCTGTGGCAACACCTCTTCTGGTTCTTCGGGCATCCGGAGGTGTACATCATCGCGCTGCCGTTCTTCGGAATCATCAGTGAGGTCATCCCGGTCTTCTCGCGCAAGCCGATGTTCGGCTACATGGGGCTGATCGGCGCAACGATCGCGATCGCGGGGCTTTCGGTGACCGTGTGGGCCCATCACATGTACGTCACCGGTGGCGTATTGCTCCCGTTCTTCTCCTTCATGACGTTCCTGATCGCCGTGCCGACGGGTGTGAAGTTCTTCAACTGGATCGGCACGATGTGGCAGGGGTCCCTGTCCTTCGAGACACCGATGCTGTGGGCCACCGGCTTCCTGGTCACCTTCGTCTTCGGCGGACTGACCGGCGTGATGCTCGCCTCGCCGCCGATGGACTTCCCCGTCTCGGACTCGTACTTCGTGGTGGCACACTTCCACTACGTGATCTTCGGTACGGTCGTCTTCGCGATGTTCTCCGGATTCCACTTCTGGTGGCCCAAGTTCACCGGCAGGATGCTCGACGAACGCCTCGGCAAGATCACCTTCTGGACCCTGTTCACCGGCTTCCACGGCACCTTCCTCGTCCAGCACTGGCTGGGCGCCAATGGAATGCAGCGCCGGATTCCCGACTACCTGGCAGTGGAAGGCCTCACGACCCTCAACACGGTGTCGACCATTTCCTCCTTCCTGCTCGGCCTCTCGTTCCTGCCGTTCTTCTACAACATCTGGAAGACAGCCAAGTACGGCGAGAAGATCGAGGTCGACGACCCATGGGGGTACGGCCGTTCGCTGGAGTGGGCCACCTCTTGCCCGCCGCCGCGGCACAACTTCCTCACCCTCCCGCGCATCCGGTCGGAGTCCCCGGCCTTCGACCTGCATCACCCCGAAATCACTGCCTCGGGCGTGCAGTTGGAGACAACGGTGAAGGAACTCCGATGACCGCCATGGACGACCGCCCGCCGGAGGCGGGTGCGCTGATCAGCGAGCTCGAAGGCCACCTGCTCATCGCGGCCGCCCGCGCCGAGGGACGTGCCGAAGCCGTCCGCTTCACCCGCTCGCTGACCTGGCTGACGGACACCCAGCGGGAGGAGGTGGAGGCGCGCTATCAGGAGACCTACCTCGCGCTCACCCGGCGTTCCTGGGAGCGCACCGCGCAGCGCGGCAGGGAACTGCGGGTCGAATACGAGGAGAGATACCGCTCGCTGCGACGGCGGCTGTGCGCAGGAGTTCTTCTTTGCGCCGCGCTCGCACTGATGGCGGTCGTGCTCGCGACTGTGCCGAACGGCTGGGGCGTGTAAAGATCTACCGGTCCGGGCCCCGCCGCGACGGCGACTCCCACAGGTTGATCACGATGCGATCTGCGCTCTGGAGCCACCCCCAATACGGCAACGACTTCGTGGTGTCCTCGTCACATGGAACGGCTGATCCGGCACCGCCGGTTTCAGGACCAGGCGACGCGCCCTACGGGCGAGCGGGCTGCGCGGGGTGATCCAGCGGGGGTGGAGCGAGCTGCGGGCCACCGGGGACGACATGTTCACGGTCGGCGAGATGCCGCACTCAGTGCTCTTTCCCCGGATGGCGGCGGTCGTTCATCACGCGGGAGCGGGGACGACGGCGGCGGGATTGCGGGCGGGTGTGCCGGCCGTGCCGGTGCCGGTCCAGTTCGACGAGGGCTTCTGGGCCGCGCGGCTCGTCGCGCTCGGTATCGCGCCCGGGGCCGTACCCCTGCGCGGACTCGGCACCGCCCGGCTGGCGTCGGCTCTCGTGAGGGTGACGAGGGATCCGTCGTATCGGCTGCGCGCGCAGGCGCTGGCGGCTCGCATCCGTGCCGAGGACGGGGTGGGGCCGGTCCTCGACACGGTGCACCGGCTGACGGCCTGAGGTACGTGAGGTCTTTCGCCCCCCTGTCCGCCCTACGGCCCCTGACGGCCTCGTCCTCCAAGGCCGGACGGGCCGACATCCGCGGGCCTGAGATCGAGCGGTGGTGAGGGAAGCCCGAGCCGATGAGGTTCGCGGCATGTCGTGCACCGCCCACGCCCACCGATCCGCCTCGCCGGACGCGAGGGGTCTCCGCAGCCGGTCGCGAAGACCCTGGAGGAGCACGTCGACGGGCATGCCCCGGGCGAGGACCACATTCACCTCGTGGCCGGGGAAGGAGTCCTGCATCCGGTTGGTCATGCCGGGCACCCTGGATGCGGGTCTGACAGTCGGCCGCTGCCCGGACGCCCGCCGTCAGGGCGCCCCGCCCCTCCCCGCCGGACACCACCCCGCCGGTCGCAGAATGCCCAACAGCTGCCGCACCAGCTCCTCCACCACCTCGTCGAGGGTCGCGTCCACCCACCCGGCCCGCCAGTCGTGGAGCAGACCGTTCACGCTGCCGATGAACGCGGTCGCGGCGATCCGGTAGTCGCGCGGCGCCGCCTCGCCGAGTGCCGCCGCCGCAGCCGCCTCCGCGCAGATGAAGTCCACCCAGCGAGCCCGACGCGCCAGGCGTTGCTCCTCCAACCGGGGGCTCACGCCGATGATTTCGACGAAGGTGATGCGGATCCGCCGCGGATCGCTCGTCACGTTCGCGGCATAGGCATGGAAGATCGCGGTGGCGCGCTCGGCGAGCGGCAGGTCTCGCTCCCGCGCGTCGGCGAGCGCCGCGAGGGCGGCGTCCTCGGCCCAGTCGTTGACCTGGAGGTGCAGCGCGGCCAGCACGTCCTCAAGAGTCCGGAACTCCTCGTAGAACTGCCGCGTCGACAGCCCCGCCGCCTCACTCAACGCCGCGACGGTCGTGGACCGGAACCCGGGGCTGTCACCGAAGAGTTGGAGCGCGGCGTCCAGGAAGCGTACGCGACGCTCGGCCTGCCGCTCCTCGGCGGTCCTGCCCCCGTAACGGCCGGTCGGCTGTTTGAGCCTGCCCGCCACACGTTCCTCCCTTGCCGGTCCGACGAACTGTTCGACTCTCCGACGATTTTGTCGTGTACGGACCCTTGTGGAGAGGGGCACCCCCTCCTTACTTTCCAGTAAGTCCACTCTGAACGCGGCCGTGTTCAGATTTTCGGCGCCATTGCTTGTCATGCCCTCGACACTCGCACCCCCCGCCTACGACAAGGACCCACCATGTCTGTCCGACCCACCAGGTCCGCTCTCAGACCCAGACATCTCTGTTCCCTCGCCGCCGCCCTCGCCCTCACCCTCGGCGGCACGGCGACCGCCGCCGGCGCGCAGGCCTCCGCCGGCGAGCTGCGCGAGGTGATGTTCGTGGGCAACAACTGGGACGGCACCGCGGACGTCATCAAGTCCACCGGTGACTTCGCCAAGATCGGCCGGATCAACGTCATCCCCGACAAGGACGAACGGCTCGCCGCGATCAACGCCGATCCGATCAAGTGGGCCTACTTCATGGCCATTCGCAACGGGGTCGGCGAGGGCCACGACCAGTTCGTCGACGACATGTACTCCACGCCCGACGGCGACTCCGTGGTCGTGTCCCGTCCGAGTTTCGCGGACGTCGTCTCCATCGACCTCGCCACCGGACACATCAACTGGCGCTTCCCCGTGTCCGGTTACCGCTCCGACCACATGGCCGTGTCTCCCGACGGCACGCGCGTCGCCGTCTCGGCCTCGACCGCGAACACGGTGCACGTCCTGGACATCCGAACCGGCAAGCAGCTCGGCTCCTTCGCCACCGGCGACAAGCCGCACGAGAACATCTTCACCCGCGACGGCAAATACATCTGGAACATGGCGATCGGTGACGTCAACACCGCTCTCGACGACCCATGGCTGGACTGGACGAAGGGCGACCGGCGCATCACCGTCGTCGACGCGACCACCTTCAAGCAGGTCAAGGTGATCGACATGCGGCAGCGGCTCGACGCGATCGGCCTCACGGACTACTCCGACGCGGTCCGGCCCGCCGTCTTCAGCCCCGACGAGTCCAAGCTGTACTTCCAGGTGTCGTTCTTCAACGGCTTCCTCGAGTACGACGTCGCCTCCGACAAGATCACCCGGGTCAAGACCCTGCCGAAGAATCCCGCGACCAGCACCGACCGCACCACCTGGGTCAACGACTCGCGCCATCACGGTATTTCGATGAACCCGGCCGGAACGAAGCTGTGCATCGCCGGGACCATGGACGACTACGCGACCGTCGTCGACCGGGCCACCCTGCAGGAAGGACCGCTCGTCACCGCCTCGAAGCCGTACTGGGCGACCGTCAGCGGCGACGGCAAGGACTGCATCGTCTCCGAGAGCGGCGCCGACCAGGTCACCGCCATCGACTTCGCCACCGGGCAGAAGACGGTGTCGGTGCCGGTCGGCGACCACCCTCAGCGGGTTCGCCTCGGCCATGTGGAGTCGAACTGGTCGGGTCCCTCGGCTAGTTGACCGCAGCCGCGGCCCACGACGCCAGTTCGGTCCGGGCCGCGCTCAACAGATCGGCGGGCGTCGCCGTCGCCCCGTTCGTGACCAGCGCGTAGTGCAGAGTCGCCGAGCCCGGTGCGGTGAGCAGCAGACGGCGGCTACCGGTGCCGCCCGGCTCGGGGGCGACCCCGATCGGGGTGGTCGTGGTGTAGGAAGGCGGGGAGATGGTCACGCCGAGGTCGGACACCACGGTCGTGTCCGAGGTCGGAAAGGACGCCGGCAGGTGGAGTTCCGTGGGGGCCGCGCCGCCGTCCGAGCGCCACAGCAGCAGCCCGTACTGGCCCGATCCCACCAGCTGGGAGACATGCGGCAGGGACGACGGAACCGGGTTCCAGGTCAGGGTGGTGGAGCCGTCGCGGGAGCGGTCCTCGTAGGTGAAGGCGACCGTGGTGCCCGCGGTGGCGCTCGGGTAGAGGCGGTCCAGGAGGCGCGTGTCCTGGCGCAGCACGGCGGTGCCCGAGTCGTCCAGGCGGACGGCGGAGAGGTCCTCGTCGTTCCAGGCGTCGCCTGAGGTCAGGACCTTGTCGGGGTTGTCGTTCATCAGCTCGCGATGACGGCCACTGTAGATGTCCCACTGCCACTGGGTGCCGGAGAGCACGGGTCCGGAGGATGCCGCCCTGGACCACCAACTGGAGCCCGGCAAACGGGAGTCGAGGGCTTGGTACATCGCCTTGACGACCGTGGGGGCCTTGTCGGAGACGGATCCGGACAGCGGGTGGCCGAACTCGCTGACGACAGCCGTCGTCCCCGCCGCCGAGGCCCGGTCGCGTACCGTCCCGAAGTCGGTGGCGTACTGACCGTCCCCCGCCTTGCCCCACATGAGGATGCCCGAGATCGCCTTCTGGTCGTAGAAGTGGGTGTTGAACACATAGCGCGAGCCCAGCGTGCCCGGGTCCAGCAGGCCGCCGTCCTGCTTCTGGGAGGCGATGTTGGCGTTCCAGAAGAGGTTCGGTTCCACGAAGGCGGGCTTGTCCTGCCAGCCTGCCGCGTCCATGCGGGCCCGGAACTTCACATAGAAGGGCCAGAGGACGTCTCGCTCCCACGTGCGGCTGTTCTGCCCGGAGTCGTACGTGCCCGCGTACGGCTCATTGAAGGGATCGAAGCCGACGACGCCCGCGAATTCGGCGGTGGTGAGGTGCTGTTTGACGTAGGCCATGGTGGCCTGTGCCGTGTCGAGGAAGGCGCCCTGGACACCATGAGCGTTGTGCCAGAAGTCGTACGACGCCTGCTTGACGGCCCCGTTCTGGGTGATGTTCTGCCCCCAGAAGAGACAGATCCCGCACGACTCCTGGGGGTAATTGCCCGCGGCCACGGCCCACTTGGGGGCGCCGTCGCCGCTGTACCAGCTGCCCGTGTTGAAGAGATAACGGGAGTAGAGGTCCTGGTGGAAGTCGGGGAACACACGGATTCCCGCGTCGAGGAAGGCGCGCAACTGGTCGGTGGCCGCGGCGAGATAACTGCTGTCGACCTGTCCGCGCACGGGTTCGGCGTGCGCCCAGGAGAGCAGGAAGCGTACGGAGTTGGCGCCGCCGAGGGCGCGCAGTGCGATAGCGGACTTCTTGGCGTCGGCGACCGAGACGAACGGCAGTCCGGTGTTCTCCTCCAGCTTCGTTTCGCCGGAGACGTTGTAGCCGCGCAGCACGACCTCGCGGCCGAGGCCGTCGGTGAAGCGGCCGTTCGCGACGGTGAGGGTGGCCGACGCCTGGGTGTCGAACCACAGCGAGTCGGGGAGGGGGTCGGCGGCCGCGGGCTGTGCGCCCGTGGCCGTCAGCAGGCCGGTGATCAGCACGAGAACGCCGAGCAGACGCGCACGTAACTTCGACATGTCCACTACAGTCCCGTTCGCATCAGGACGCGTCAACGGTTCTGACTTATGAGTAAGGTTCTACTTCTTCCATCCGTCTCATAGACCTCGTACACCCCATTGGTCTCAACTACCGACCCGTCGCGTCATGTTCAGCAGGTACTCCTTCCGGTCGAGCGGGTTGAGGTCGGTCCGTGGACGGTTCGGGACCTCGCCCCGCATGACCGGCGCGTAGTGGTCGAAGGTGCACTCCAGCTCGCCCTCGCCACGCGTCAATCCCGGTAGCTGTCGCTCCATTTCATGTACCCGGGCGACCGGGATCACGCCTTCCAGCACACACGACACGCCGCGGATCTCCGTGGTCTGCGGCACGGCGCGCTGTTGCGCGAGCACGGGCAGCACCGCCGCGAGCGTGTCCGCCGGGGCCTCCAGGCGGAACCGGTGCATCGGTTCGTACACCTGACTGCCCGCTTCCCGGAGCGCGCTCATCACCACCAGCGGTGTCAGGCCCCGGAAGTCGGCGCCGGTACTGGACATGCTCTTGTCGAAGCCCTGGTGTGCGTGGCTCTGCCGTGGCGAATAGCCGGAGTGGGTCATGGTGACCGTGCAGTCGGTGACCTGCCACCCGTGGATTCCCTGCCCCAGCGCCTCCTTCACGGTGTCCTCGACCGCCTTGAAGAACGCGTACGGCATCGCACCCAGTTCGACCTCCAGCCGGAATTCCACACCGGAATCGAGGGGCGCCGGATCGATGCGCAGTCCGACGGTCGCGAGAAACGGATTGGGGTCCTCCTTGTTGAACTCGACCGCCGCACCGGTGCCCACGGGGCGTTCGATGCACAGGGGTGTCGTCTCGCGGAACACGACGTCGATGGCGAATTCGTCCGCCAGCGTCGCCTGGATGACCTCCTTCTGCACCTCGCCGTAGAGCGATACGGAGATCTCCTTGCGGATCTCGTCGTGCCGGAGATTGATCAGCGGGTCCTGTTCGGCGAGTTGGGTCAGCGCGAGATGCAAGGCGCCCTTGTCGGCCGCATGGCAGGGGACGACGACGGTTTCGAGCGTCGGCGGGGAGAAATGGTGCTCGTCCGCCGACGATTTCCGCGGCACTCCGATGACGTCGCCGATACGGATGTCGTTCAGCCCCCAGAGCTTGCCGATCCGCCCCGCCGTCACCGCCCCCTCCCCCGTGGCCGAGCCCTGGTCGAAGACGCTGATCGCGGTGACCTTGCCCTTCTCGCCCTCGCGGAAGGTCAACCGGTCGCGCGTCCGCAGCGTCCCGGAGAACATCCGCGCGTACGCGATCTTCTCCCCCGCGGATCCGCGCTCGACCTTGAAGACGCCGGCCGAGACCGGGCCGTCGACATCACCCTCCGCCGAGGGCAGCAACTCCTTGATCCCGGAGATCAGTTCCGCGATGCCCGCGCCCGTCATGGCCGAGCCGAAGAACACGGGGTGCACCAGGGCCTCCCGCGTCTGCCGCACGAGAGCGGCGCGGAGCCGGTCGTACGACACTCGGCCCTCGCGGCCCTCGACAAATGCGGCGAGCAGGTCGTCGTCGTGCTCGGCGAGCAGATCGAGAAGAGGCGCCTGGAGGCCGGCGTCGTCGAACGGGGTGAAGCGAGCCTCGCGGATGCCCGGTTCAGCCACCCGTCCCATCGGGACGATCGCCGGGGTGAGTCGCGCGGAGATCGCCTCCAGTACACGGTCGTACCGCGCTCCGCGACGGTCGATCTTGTTCACGAAGACGAGCGTGGGGATCCGCAGCCGCTGGAGTGTCCGCATGAGCACACGGGTCTGCGCCTGTACGCCCTCCACGGCCGAGACGACGAGTACAGCGCCGTCGAGCACGCTGAGCACCCGCTCCACCTCGGCGATGAAGTCGGGGTGGCCGGGGGTGTCGATCAGATTGACGGTGACGTCGTCGATCGCGAAGGAGACGACGGCGGATTTGATCGTGATGCCACGCTGTCGTTCCAGCGCGAGAGAATCGGTCTGGGTGTTTCCGTCGTCGACGCTGCCGATCTCGTCGATGACCCCGACCGAGTGCAGGAGCCGCTCGGTCAGGCTTGTCTTACCGGCGTCTACGTGCGCCAGAATTCCCAGGTTGAGCATATGCACCGGGCGTCATGTCCTTTGAAGTGGGAGTGATTCCTTCCTGGGTGGACATGAGCGGTGTGCGCATTGCTGCTCCTCGATCTTGGTCGACGCGTCCCTCGTAGTGCAGCAGCCGGCGGCCCCCGGCGGCAACGGATTAACGCTCAACAAATGCGTGCCGTAGCGCTCGCCCCCCTCGACAGGCGGCCTTAGAGTGACGCACGTCACGTAAAATGGCTGATACCCCTCACCTGGCTCTCTGGGAGGGCACATGACCCGCATTTCGGTGAAGGTGGACGGCACCACGTACGAGGACGAGGTCGAACCCCGCCTCCTCCTGGTCCACTACCTGCGAGACCGCCTCGGCCTGACCGGCACCCCCATCGGCTGCGACACGTCGAGCTGCGGGGCCTGCACGGTCGACCTCGACGGGGAGAGCGTCAAGAGCTGCTCGGTGCTCGCCGTCCAGGCCGACGGGAGCGAAGTGACGACGGTCCAGGGGCTCGCCCGGGACGGGGAGTGGCATCCGCTGCAGACGGCGTTCCACGAGCGGCACGCCCTGCAGTGCGGCTACTGCACACCGGGAATGATCATGGCCGCCCGGGATCTGCTCCGCGAGAACCCCGATCCGACCGCGGACGACGTGCGCCAGGCCCTGGAGGGCAACCTCTGCCGGTGCACCGGCTACCAGAACATCGTGCGCGCGGTCCTGGCCGCCTCCGGTCAGGAGGTCACGACATGACCGACCAGATCACCGAGCGTGAGGTCGGCCGCTCCCGGCCGCGCAAGGAGGACGCCCATCTCGTCACCGGCCAGACCAACTGGACGGACAACATCAGCGTCAACGGACTGCTGCACCTGGCGATTCTGCGCAGCCCCATGGCGCACGCCCGCATCGACCGGGTCGACGTGGCACCCGCGCGCGAGCGCCCCGGCGTGGTCGCCGCCTTCAGCGGCCGTGACCTGGCCGAAGGCCTCGGCTCACTGCCCTGCGCCTGGCCGGTCACCGAGGACATCGTCCTCCCGGACCACCCGCCGATCGCGGTCGACGAAGTCCGCTACGCGGGCGACCCGGTGGCCGTCGTCGTGGCCCGCGACCGGTACGCCGCCGCCGACGCCCTGGAAGCCGTCGAGGTCGACTACACGCCCCTGCCCCCGGTCCTCGACCTGGAGGCCGCTCTCACCGAGGACGCCCCGCTGGTCCATGCCGACAAGGGCACCAACCGCTGCTACGTCTGGCCCCTCGCCACCGGTGAGGACTACGCCTCGGTCCGGCAGCGCGCGGACGTGGTCCTCAAGCGCCGCTACGTCCAGCAGCGGCTCATCCCCAACGCGATGGAGCCGCGCGCGGTGGTCGTGACGCCACTGGCCGCCTCCGGCGAGTACACCGTCTACTCCGCCACCCAGATCCCGCACATCCTGCGCATCATGCTGTCCATGGTCACCGGCGTCCCCGAGCACAAGCTGCGGGTGATCGCTCCCGACGTGGGCGGCGGCTTCGGATCCAAGCTCCAGGTGTACGGCGAGGAGGCCCTCGCACTCGCCGTGGCGCAGCGGCTGGGCCGCCCGGTGAAGTGGACCGAGTCACGGTCCGAGGGGTATCTCGCCACCCATCACGGGCGCGGGATGATCCAGGACATCGAGATCGCCGCCACCGACGAGGGCAAGCTGCTCGGCCTCAAGGTCGATCTCCTCGCCGACATGGGGGCGTACCTCATGCTCGTGACGCCGGGCATCCCGATCCTGGGCGCCTTCATGTATCCGGCGATCTACAAGATGGACGCGTACGACTTCACGTGCACCGGCGTCTTCACGACCAAGACGCCCACGGACGCCTACCGCGGCGCCGGGCGTCCCGAGGCGACGTACGCCATCGAACGGATCATGGACGAGCTGGCCGTCGAACTCGGCCTGGATCCGATCGAGTTGAGGCGGCGCAACTGGATCCGCCACGAGGAGTTCCCGTACACGGCCGTCGCGGGGCTGACGTACGACAGCGGCAACTACGAGGCCGCCACCGACAAGGCGCTCGCGCTCTTCGGATACGACGAGCTGCGCTCCGAGCAGCAGAAACGCAACGAGCACGGTGACGTGGTGCGGCTCGGCATCGGTGTGTCCACGTACACCGAGATGTGCGGGCTCGCGCCCAGCCGGGTGCTGCGGGATCTGCGGTACGGGGCCGGCGGCTGGGAGGCGGCGAGCATCCGCATGCTGCCGACCGGCAAGGTCGAAGTGGTCACCGGCACCAGTCCGCACGGACAGGGGCATGTGACCTGCTGGAGCCAGATCGCCTCCGACGTCCTGGGAGTGCCCTTCGAAGACGTCGAGGTGGTGCACGGCGACACCAAGGCGGCGCCGCAGGGCATGGACACCTACGGCTCGCGCTCGCTCGTCGTCGGCGGGGCAGCCGTGCACCACGCCGCCCAGAAGGTGGTGGAGAAGGCGCGGAAGGTGGCCGCGCACCTCCTCGAAGCGAGCGAGCACGACCTGGAGTTCACGCACGGCGTGTTCTCCGTGAAGGGCTCGCCCGAGGCGCGCAAGACCATCCAGGAGATCGCCTTCGAGACGTTCTCCTCGCACGACCTGCCCGATGGCATGGAGCCCACCATCAACGCCGAGCACCTGGTCGACCCGGAGAACTTTTCCTACCCGCACGGCACCCACCTGTGTGCCGTCGAGGTCGACACCGAGACCGGACGGACCACCATCCGCTCGTACGTCTGCGTCGACGACGTCGGCCGGGCCGTCAACCCGATGATCGTCGAGGGGCAGGTGCACGGCGGAGTCGCGCAGGGCATCGCGCAGGCGCTGTACGAGGAGGCGGTGTACGACGACGAGGGCAACCTGGTGTCGGGCACCATGGCCGACTATCTGGTGCCCTCGGCGCCCGACCTGCCCGAGTTCGTGACGGACCGGACGGAGACGCCGGCCACCTCGAATCCCTTGGGTGCCAAGGGAGTCGGTGAGGCGGGGACCATCGCCTCGACGCCCGCGGTCGTCAACGCGATCGTGGACGCGCTGCGGCCGCTGGGGGTGACCGAGGTGGCGATGCCCTGTACGCCGCAGCGGGTCTGGGAGGCCATCGAGCAGGCTCGTTCCGGAAAGGACGGCTCAGCATGATTCCCCCGGCATTCGAGTACGCCAGGCCCGCGAGCGTGGAGGAGGCCGTGCGCACCCTCGCGGACGCGGGCGAGGACGCGAAGGTGCTGGCCGGCGGCCAGAGCCTTCTGCCGCTGCTGCGGCTGCGGCTGGCCTTTCCCGAACTGGTCGTCGACGTCGGCCGCATCGTGCAGCTGCGCGGGATCCGCGAGGACGAGGGAACGCTGATCATCGGCGCGATGACCTCGCACCACGACGTCATCCGCGATCCACGGGTCCGCCGGCATGCCGGGCTGCTCGCGGCGGCCACGGCAACGGTCGCCGACCCCGCCGTCCGCCATCGCGGCACCCTCGGCGGTTCGCTCGCACACGCCGACCCGGCCGGTGACCTGCCCGCCGTGATCCTCGCGCTCGACGCGACGCTGATCGCGGAGGGACCGGCGGGACGGCGCGCCATCCCCGCCCGCGAGTTCTTCGTGGACTATCTGCAGACAGCGCTGCGCCCGGATGAGCTTCTGGTGGAGGTGGAGATACCGACGGCCGACGGCTGGGGTTTCCACTACGAGAAGTTCCACCGGGTCGCACAGTCCTGGGCCGTGGTCGGCGTGGCAGCACTGGTGCGGCGCGACAACGGGCACATCGCCGAGGCCCGGATCGGGCTCACGAACATGGGCTCGACACCGCTGCGGGCCGGGGCCACGGAAGAGGCGCTCGTGGGCGCCGCGGCACCGGGCGCGGTGCAACGGGCTGCCGAGGTGGCGGCAGACGGGACGCATCCGTCGTCCGATCCCTCGGCCTCGCCCGCGTACCGCGCGCACCTCGCCCAAGTCCTGACCAAGCGGGCGGTGCTGGCCGCCGGCGGGATGGGGTGAGGAGCCCATCACCGGCATGGTCGTGGACGGCTTGAACGGTCCGGACGAGGTGCGGGCCCGACTGGAGAAGACCGGGTACCTCGTCGACGACGGGCTGGCCGTCGCCTGTTTCCTGGCACTGCGGCTGCACCGGCCGATCTTCTGCGAGGGCGACGCGGGCGTGGGAAAGACCGCGCTCGCGTCCGCCCTCGCCGAGGCGATCGGCGCTCCGCTGATCCGGTTGCAGTGCTACGAGGGCATCGACGCGTCGCAGGCCCTGTACGACTGGGACTTCCCGCGCCAGCTCCTGCACCTGCGGGCCGCCGAGGCGGCGGGCATCACGGACGCCGACCGGCTCGAAGGCGAGCTGTACGACCGACGGTTCCTCATCACCCGGCCCCTCCTGCAGGCGCTGGAAACCCATCCGTGCGTGCTGCTCGTCGACGAAGTGGACCGCGCGGACGACGAGTTCGAGGCGTTCCTGCTGGAGCTGCTGTCGGAGTACGCGGTCACCGTCCCCGAACTGGGCACGCTGCGCGCCGAGTCACCGCCCGTCGTGGTCCTCACCTCCAACCGCACCCGCGAGGTGCACGACGCACTGAAGCGACGCTGCCTCTACCACTGGTTCGACCACCCCGGCTTCGCCCGCGAACTCGCCATCGTCAGACGGAGGTTGCCGGAGGTCACCGCCCGGCTCGCCGAGCAGGTCACCGCGCTCGTCCAGGCCCTGCGCACCGAGGACCTGCTCAAACCGCCCGGGGTCGCGGAGACGATCGACTGGGCCGAGGCCCTGCACGCGCTGGGTGCGACCGAGATGGACGCCGAGCTGGCGGTGGCCACGCTGGGATCGGTGCTGAAGTACCGCGAGGACGCAGAGCGCGCCCGCGGCCTCGACCTGACGTCGATCCTTTCCGCCCGGGGGGCGTAGGACGATGGGACGCGAGGGCACCGTAGACGCGTCCGCCGTCCTGGTCGGGTTCGCCCGAGCCCTGCGCACGGCCGGTGTCGACGCCGCGCCCGACCGCGTACAGGCCTTCCTCGGCGCGCTCGGACTCCTCGATCCGGGCGTGCGATCCGATGTGTACTGGGCGGGACGGCTCACCCTGTGCGGGAGCCAGGACGACCTCGAACGCTACGAACGGGTCTTCGCGGCCTACTTCGGCACGAAGACGCAAGGCACCCCGACGCGGTCCACTCCCCCGCCACGCCTGCGCCTGGCCGTCCGCGACGCCGGTCCCGTGCCTCCCACGGCGACGCGAGCCCCGGAGGACGCCGTACCGACGGCCACGCTCGCCAGCTCCACCGACGTGCTGCGCCATCGCGACTTCGCCGGGCTCACGGCGGCCGAGCGGGAGCAACTGCGGCGGCTGCTGGCCGCCTTCCGGCTGCGCGGCGAGGTGCGGCGCTCCGCGCGGCGGCACCCGGCGCGGCGCGGCAGCGTGGATCCGGGACGTACCGTACGGGAGATGCTGCGGCGCGGCGGTGAGCCGGCCCGGCTGCGACTGCACGCCCGGGCCGAACGCCCCCGCCGGGTCGTGCTGCTCGTGGATGTGAGCGGCTCGATGGCCCCCTACGCGGACGCGCTGCTGCGGTTCGCGCACGCGGCCTCGCACGGCACGGGCACGGAGGTCTTCACCATCGGCACCCGGCTGACCCGGGTGACCCGCGAGCTCACGCACCGCGACCCCGACACGGCCATGGCGGCACTCGCGGCGGCGGTTCCCGACTGGCGCGGCGGCACTCGGCTCGGCGAGATGCTGCGCGGCTTCCTGGACCGCTGGGGCCGACGGGGCATGGCACGCGGCGCGGTCGTGGTGGTCCTCTCGGACGGCTGGGAGCGTGGCGATCCGGCCCTGCTCGCGACCCAGATGCGACGCTTGCACCGGCTCGCGCACCGGGTGATCTGGGCCAATCCGCGCAAGGCCCGTCCCGGCTACGCGCCCCTGGCCGGCGGAATGGCGGCGGCGCTGCCGAGCGTGGACGCCTTCGTCGAGGGGCACAGCCTGGCCGCGCTGGAGCGTCTGGCGGCTGTGGTGAGAGGAGCGGCCCCTTGAGGAGAACGGGATCCTGCGGACCTGGCGAGGCCTTGAGGAGAACCGGGTCCCGCAGAAATGGCGGACCTCTGAGAAGCACCGGGCCCTTCGGAAAGGGCGGACCCTTGAGGCAGCAGACCCACCCCGCGGTGAAGGGAACGAGCGATGCGTGACATCCTCCCGGCGCTCAACCAGTGGTACGCGGCGGGGTCGCCGTTCGGGCTCGCCACAGTGGTCTCGGTGAGCCGCAGCGCGCCCCGCGACCCGGGCGCGGCCATGGCCGTGGGCCCGGCCGACGAAGTCGTGGGCAGTGTGTCCGGCGGCTGTGTGGAGGGCGCGGTCTTCGAGCTGGCCCAGGACGTCGTGGAGTCCGGCGAGGCGCGTGTGGAGTCCTTCGGGTACAGCGATGAGGACGCGTTCGCCGTAGGGCTCACCTGCGGCGGCGAGATCACGCTGCTCGTCCGCCGGGTGTCCCCCGCCGACGACCCGTCCTTCGGCGCGGTGGCCGAGTCGGTGGCCGCGGGCCGCCCGGTGACGGTGGCGACGGTGATCGACGGACCGGCGCCGCTCGGGGCCACGCTCGCCCTATGGCCGGAGGAGGAGTCGGAGACCCCCTCCGGTGGGGTGTCGGGCTCCCTCGGGTCGCCGGGTCTGGACGTCGCCGTCGCCGCCGACGCGCGCGGTGAGCTGGCCCAGGGCGCCACGGTCCGGCGGCACTACGGGCCGCACGGCGAGCGCCGCGAGGACGCCGTCACGGTCTTCCTCAACTCCTTCGCGCCACCGCCCCGCATGCTGGTCTTCGGCGCGATCGACTACGCGGCCGCGGTGGCCCGGATCGGCGCCTTCCTGGGCTACCGGGTCACGGTGTGCGACGCCCGGCCGGTCTTCGCCACGCCGAAACGGTTCCCGGAGGGCGTGGAAGTGGTCGTCGACTGGCCGCACCGCTATCTGAGCGGTACGACGACCGACGCGCGCACGGTGATCTGCGTCCTCACCCACGACCCGAAGTTCGACGTGCCCCTGCTCGAGGAGGCGCTGCGCCGCCCGGCCGCGTACATCGGCGCGATGGGCAGCCGTCGTACGCACGACGAGCGGATGAAACGGCTGACCGATGCCGGTCTCTCCGAGCGTGATCTGTCCCGGCTGCGCTCGCCCCTCGGCCTCGACCTCGGGGCCCGTACGCCCGAGGAAGTCGCCGTGTCGGTCGCCGCGGAGGTCGTCGCGCTGCGGTGGGGCGGCAGCGGGGCGCCCCTGACGGCGACGGGCGGGGCGATCCATCCGAGGTAGCCCGATCCAGGAGCGGCCGCAGGAGCCCGATCCACGAGTGCTCCCGGTAGCTCGATCCAGGAGGAAATGATGGATCTGCACCACGAGTTCACAGTCCCCGTCCCGGTCGAGGACGCCTGGCGGGTGCTCCTCGACATCGAGCGGGTCGCCCCGTGCATGCCAGGCGCGACGGTCGATGACTACGACGGCAAGACCGTGACCGGCTCGGTGAAGGTGAAGGTGGGCCCGATCACGCTGACATACCGGGGCACCGCCGTCTTCGAGGAACAGGACGAGGCGGCGCACCGGATGGTGCTGATCGCCAGCGGCAAGGAGTCGCGCGGCCAGGGCACGGCACGGGCCAGGGTCACGGGCACGCTCAGCGAACGCGACGGCGGCACGGCCGTGTCGGTGGAGACCGATCTGACGGTGACGGGGCGTCCGGCACAGTTCGGACGCGGGGTCATGGCGGAGGTGGGCGACAAGCTGGTGGGGCGGTTCGCGGACTGTCTCTCCGAGCGCCTCGAGGAATCCGGCCGCCCCGAAGAAGCGCCCGACCGAGCCGCGGAACCCAGCCAACGCGAAGAATTCGAGCCGCTCGACGCGCCCTCGGTTGCGGTGCGCTCCGAGGCGGAGCCGATCGACCTGATCAGGACGGCGGGGGTGCCGGTCGCCAAGCGGTTGATCGTGGCGGTCGCCGCGGCCGTCGCCGCGGCACTGGTGTTCTTGCGCCTACGACGCCGTCGGCGCCCCTGAGCCGGTCAGCGGGCCGCATCGCGGTGATCGGCGATCACCTGCTCCAGGTGGTGCAGCGCCGCGGTCACCCGAGCCGGGTCCTTCTGGAAGAACGGGTCGTCCGGCACGGGCAGGGATCCGGCGAGCGCCCAGCCGCGCCCCCGCGCCCAGGTCGCGTCGTCCAGATCGAGCGCGGCGCGGAAAGCGCCGCGTGCCTGGGCGGGCAGGAACATCCACGCGGGCAGCAGATCGACGGCAGGGTCGCCCACCGCGAGCGTCCCGAAGTCGATGACCGCGCTCAACCGGCCGTCGACAGCGAGGAGATTGCCGGTCGCCAGGTCACCGTGGATCCACACCGGCGGCGCGTCCCACGCGGGCGCCGCGAGCGCCGCTTCCCACACCTCCGTCACCGCGTCGGTGTCGACCATGCCCTTGAGCGCCTCGATCTTGGGGCGGACCCGCGCTTCGGCCGCCAGGGAGTCCCGCTCGTCCCCCATCGGCACACCGCGGAACGCGTTGCTCGGCTCGGGGCCGGGACCGCCGGTGGCGTCGAGTTTGTGCAGCGCGGTGATGAACCCGGCGAGCTGCACGGCCGCCGCGACCGGATCGACGAGGCCTTCCGTCGTGGCCGGCTCCCCCTCCAGCCATCGGTAGACGGACCAGGGGTACGGGTATCCCTCGCCCGGCTCCCCCTTCGCCACCGGTTCGGACACGCGCAGCGGCAGGTGCGGCGCGAGAAGCGGCAGCCACCTGTGCTCGCGTTCCACCTGGCCGACCCAGTGGGAGTAGCGCGGCAGCCGTACGGACAGGTCCTCGCCCAGCCGGAAGGTCGCGTTGTCCATGCCCGACAACGGGACGGGTGACAGGGGCAGTTCGGCCCACTGGGGGAACTGCGCCGCGAGCAGGCGGCGTACGAGATCGGCGTCGATCAACACGCCGTCCATCTCACTGGGCGCGGCCGTCAGCCGTCCACTCAATTAACCGGTGCGCGGCGGCAGTCGGTGCAGTGTCACGTCGGTGAGCCGACCGTCCGCCGCTGTCGCGGTCATGTAGGTGCAGTGGGGCTGGCGGCGGCGGTCGGTCGGCGAGCCGGGGTTGAGCAGGCGCAGGCCGGTCTCCGTTGTCGTGTCCCAGGGGATGTGGCTGTGCCCGAAGACCAGGACATCGAGGTCGGGAAAGCGCTCCGTGCACCGGTGCTCGCGGCCCTGGGCGGCACCGGTCTCGTGGACGACTGCGAAACGCAGGCCGCCCATTTCGGCGCGGGCGACCTCGGGGAGGCGGGCGCGCAGGGCCGGGCCGTCGTTGTTGCCGTACACGCCGAGGACCGCGCGGGAGCGGTCCTCCAGCAGGTCGAGGGTGGCGGTGTCCACCCAGTCACCCGCGTGCACGACGACGTCGGCGAGCGGGAGTTCGGCGAGGAGCTGTGCAGGCAGTTCCTTCGCCCGCTTCGGGAGGTGGGTGTCGGACATCAGCAGAAGACGCACACCCTCAGGGTGTCACTCCCCCGTGATTCCGCCTCGTGCACCCCACGGCTCACCGCGCACGCGGTCACTCCAACAGGACCTCGCTCCACACCTGCTTCCCGCCGCTCACCGGCACCGTCCCCCAGGCCGCCGACATGGCCTCGACCAGGAGGATGCCGCGGCCGCCGGTGGCCTCCCAGCCGATGCTGGTGGGCTTGATCGGCGTGCGCGGCGAGTTGTCGGCGACCGAGACCCGCAGCCGGTGGTTGATCAGGGTGAGGTCGAGCCGGACCTGACCGTCGGTGTGCACGAGGGCGTTGGTGACGAGTTCGGAGACGACGAGGAGTACGGCGTCCAGGTTGTCGCTCACGCCCCAGGTGCGCAGGGTGCGCCGGGTGAAGCGGCGGGCGTGCCGGACCGCCTCGGGGACGCGCCAGACGGTCCAGCTCTCGCGGAGCGGGCGCGTCGCCAGGCCGTCGTAGCGCATCAGGAGCAGGGCCACGTCGTCGCTGCGGTTGGCGTCGGCGAGCAGTGCGTCGGCGACGAGTCCGAGGTGGGCGGGGTCGGAGCGGGCCAGTTCCGAGGCGAGCCGGTTCAGGCCGTCCTCGATGTCGACCTCGACGGACTCGACGAGACCGTCCGTGGTCAGGGCCACGATCGTGCCGGGCTGGAGCCGCAGAGGGGTCATCGGGAAGTCCGCCTGGGTGACGACGCCGAGCGGCGGCCCGCCCTCGGACTCGGGAACCTCGGTGCGGCCGTCCGGGTGACGCAGCACCGGCGGCAGATGTCCGGCGCGGACGTACCAGGCGGAGCCCTCCTCCATGTCCACATCGACGTAGCAGCAGGTGGCGAAGAGGTCCGTCTCGAGGTCCATGAGGAGACGATTGGCGTGCGAGACCACTACGTCCGGGGGATGCCCCTCGATGGCGTAGGCGCGCAGCGCCGTGCGCATCTGGCCCATGAGGGTCGCGGCCGAGGCGTTGTGTCCCTGGACGTCACCGATGACGAGGGCGACGTGGTTGTCGGGCAGCGGGATCACGTCGTACCAGTCGCCGCCGACCTCCAGACCCGCCGTGGTCGGAAGGTAGCGGGCGACGGCGACCGCGCCGGGCAGCTGGGGCAGGCGGCGCGGGAGCAGCGTGCGCTGGAGCATGCCGATGAGTTCGTGTTCGGCGTCGAAGGCGTGGGCGCGCATCAACGCCTGCCCCGCGAGACCCGCGGCCGCCGTGAGCAGGGCGCGCTCGTCGGGGCCGAAGTCGTGCGGACTGTCCCAGCCGATCAGACAGGCACCGGCCATGCGTCCGCCGGCCGGCAGCGGCAGGACGGCGAGGCCGCCGGGGCCGACCTCGGCGAGCGCCGGCTCCAGGGACGCCCCGGCGGGCCAGACGGCGGGCCGCCCCTCGCTCAGCGCCGCGGCGAGCGTCGGCATGGCGCGGACGGGCGCGTCCGGCCACTCCGAGCGCCATTCGGTGCGCCACAGCTCGGGCCAGGACTCGGGCTCGGGCGGGTCGAGGACGGTGACGACGAGTCGGTCGCCCTCCAGTCCGGCGAGGGCGATGCGGTCGGCCCTGAGGGGTTTGCGCAGGGCGTCGACCACGGCCCGGCCGACGTCGCGGACGGTGCCCGCGGTGGCGAGGGCCGTGGCGAGCCGCTGGACACGGGCCACGTCGTTCACGCCGGAGCGCAGCTTCGAGGCGTCGAAGACCGTGCCAACGAGTCGCGCCGGGCGGCCTTCGCCACCGGGCAGCAGGCGGGCGCGCAGCCGCAGCCAGCGCTGTCCGCCGGACGGCTGCAGAATGCGGAACTCCAGCTCGCGGTCGCCGATGGACATGTGGTCAGGTTCCACGGCGGACATCAGCGAGGGCAGGTCCTCCGGCACGGTCATCGACAGCAGCGTCTCCACCTTGCCGTCGAAGTCGTCCGGGTCCAGGCCGAACAGCTCCAGCATCTCGTCGTCGACCTCGACGTGCCCGGTGTCCATGGCGAGGCTGAAGGAGCTGGCGGGCAGGTCCGCGATGTCCTCCGCCGCGGCGGGTGGTGGGCAGACGACGGCCTCGGCCAGCAGTCCCAGGTACTCCCGGTCCTCGGAGCCGAAGCCGCCCGGGTTCTCGCTGACGGCGGCCAGGCAGCCGCCGTCCCGCAGCGGCAGCACACCCAGCGAGAACTCCTGGGACGGAAGCCGCCGGGCGTCCGCGCAGCGGCCGATCTCCTCCGGGCCGAGCCACAGCGGCCGGCCCGAGCGGTGGGCGTCCACCGCGGGGGACCGACCGGCGAGCGGATAGCTGTCGCGCAGCCCGTACAACATCCTCGGCACCCCGGCGGACTCGGCCAGGTGCAGTTCCTCGCCGCTCTCGCTCGGTGAGTACACCGCCGCCAGGGTCGCGGTGGTGTAGACCAGCGCCTGTTCGAGGACGCGACGCAGCCGCTCGCGCGGCTCCAGGTCCGTGGTGAGCGTCTTGAGGGCAAGTTCGGCACGCAGCGTTCTCGTTCTGCGTTCCGCAGCGCCCTCACTGACCACGTCCGCAATTACAGCGCTTCCGGGACGCTCGCGCAGCCCCTGTGACCGTTCCGAGGCTGTCGGGCCTGCGGCTCGCTGTCACCGCGCGGCTTCTCGGCGCAGTGCGGGATGCCGTTCCGAGCCTGGCGGGCCTGCGGCTCGCTGTCACCGCGTGGCTTCTCGGCGCAGTGCGGGATCCCGGGTGGCTGTCGGCGTGCGGCGCGTCGGCGAGTCCGCTCGCCGTGCGGGACGGGCCGCCAGGAGAGAGCCTTGACCCCTGGGATCTGTCGCGCGGCCCTGCGAGGAGGTGGTCGGCGTGTCCGACTGGCAGGGGTCCGGGCAGGCGCCGGCGGGGGGCCCACCGGCGCCGGTCGGACGGCCGCTGCTGTCGCTGACGCTGGCCGCGATGATGGACGACGTGCACGCCCACTCCGGCGCGGTCTACCTGCTGGCGCCCCACGAACCGGTCCTGGAAATGGCGGTCATGGCGGGGCTGCCCAGGGCCTTCGCCGCACCGTGGGAGCGGGTGGGGCTGAGCGCGCCGATCCCGGTGGCCGAGGCAGTGCGCGAGCGGCGGCTGATCTGGGTCAGCGGCGAGGAACAGATGGCCGGCCGCTATCCGCGCATCGCCGTGGTGCTCCCCTATCCGTTCGCGCTGGCGGCGCTCCCCGTGGCGACCGAGAACAGGGCATACGGCGCCGTCTTCGTGACCTGGCCCGGCTCCCACCCGCCGGAGTTGTCCGACCGGGAACGCGGCCATCTCACTGCGGCCTGCGACCGGCTCGCACTGCGCCTGGAGCGGGCCGCCAAGGAGCACCGTCCCGTGCAACCCGAGCCGGACCTGCTGGCACCCGCCACCACGGCGACCGTGGCCGGCACACTCGGCACGGTGGAGGCCGCACGGATGGTGGCGCGGCTGCCGTACGGGCTGTGCGCGCTGGATCTGCACGGGCGGATCAGCTACGCGAACACGGCGACGGCCGAGCTGCTCGGGGTCACGGTCAGCGGATTGCTGGGCACCCAGCTGTGGGCGGCGGTTCCCTGGCTCAACGACCCCGTCTACGAGGACCGCTACCGTGCCGCACTGCTCAGCCAGCAGGTGACGTCGTTCGTGGCGCTGCGGCCACCCGGCGACTGGTTGTCGTTCCGCCTGTATCCCAGTACGAACGGGTTGAGCGTGCGTATCTCGCGGACCCGGGCGGTGGCCGAGATGACCCGTGCCGGGTCGCGGCGCGGCGACGACACACCGCACCTGGTCACCATCTCCCATGTGCTGAGTCTGGCGAGCGCGCTCACGGAGGCGGCAGGCGTGCAGGACGTGGTGCAGCTGGTCGCGGACGAGATCGCGCCCGCTGTCGGCAGCCAGGCTCTGGTCCTGCTCGGCACGCGGGCCGGGCGCCTCCATGTGCTCGGGCATCGGGGCTATCCGGAGCCGCACATCGTGGAGCGCTTCGACGGAATACCGCTCAGCGCGCAGACCCCTGGTACCCATGCGCTGAACTCCGGCGTTCCCGCCTTCTTCGACTCGCGTCAGCAACTGGAGCGTATCTACCCGTCCCGGAACACGACGCCGGACGGCATGGCCGCGTGGGCCTATCTGCCGCTCATCGCGTCCGGGCGGCCGGTGGGCACCTGCGTGCTGGCGTATGTCCAGCCGCACACCTTCCCCGCCGATGAGCGTGCCGTCCTGACGAGTCTGGGCGGCCTGATCGCGCAGGCGCTGGAGCGTGCCCTCCTCTACGACGCCAAGCTCCAGCTGGCGCACGGTCTGCAGGCCGCGCTGCTGCCGCACTCGTTGCCGTCGCTGCCCTCGATCGAGGCGGCCGCGCGCTATCTGCCGGCCACTCAGGGCATGGACATCGGCGGGGACTTCTACGACCTGGTGGCCTCGCCCGGCCTGGCCGCGGCGGTGATCGGCGATGTGCAGGGCCACAACGTGACGGCGGCGGGCCTGATGGGGCAGATCCGCACCGCCGTACGGGCGTACACGACCGTCGGTCAGCCGCCGGAGGAGGTGATGCGGAGCACCAACCGGCTGCTGATCGACCTGGGCACCGACCTCTTCGCCAGCTGTCTGTATCTGCGTCTGGACCCCGCGCGCGAGGTGGCCGTCATGGCGCGCGCGGGTCATCCGCCGCCGTTGCTGCGGCGGCCGGACGGCAAGGTCCGGGTACTCGACCTGGCCGGCGGCCCGCTGCTCGGGATCGACGCGTCGGCCACGTATCCGACGACCGAGGTGCCGCTCACCCCCGGCTCCGTGCTCGCCCTCTATACCGATGGTCTGATCGAGTCTCCCGGCGTCGACATCGAGGACACCCTCGCCGACCTCGGCCGACGGCTCGCCGAGTCCGGCGACCAGCCCCTGGACGCGCTGGCCGACAGCCTCGTACAGCACGGCAGGACGTCGGCGCAGGAGCGACCCGACGATGTCGCGCTGCTCCTCCTGCGGGCGCGGCCACCCGACTGACGCGCCCTGCAGGACCCGTAGGAGGAGCCGTCCGGTGAGGCGGCCATGGGCAGCCCGAACGCGGGAAGTCCAGACGCGGGAAGTCCAGACGCGGGAAGTCCGGCCCTCCCGCCGGAGGGCCGGACCCGTCCACTGCCGACCGGGACCGCTGTTCCGCGGCCGGGTCAGTGGTTCGTGGTGACCGACCGTCAGGGGGTGGAGGTCACCAGGCCCGAGCCGTCGTCCATACCGGTGCCGGACTGATCGCCCGCGGCTCCGCTCGGGTCCGCGGCGCCACCGGCCTGGTCGCCCGCGCCACCTGCCTGGTCGTCAGCACCGCCGGCCTGGTCGCCCGCGCCCGCAGGGTCACTGGCACCGGCGCTCGGGTCGGCCGCGCCCGCCGGGTCGCTGGCACTGGCGCTCGGGTCGGCCGCGCCGCCGTCACCGGCCCCGGCGTCTCCCGCGCCGAGCGTCGCACCGACCGCCGCCAGCGCGGTCGTGACGGGCTGGAAGAAGGTCTCACCGCCGGTGGTGCAGTCACCGCTGCCGCCCGAGGTGAGGCCGATCGCGCTGCCGTCCTGGGTGAACAGAGAGCCGCCGCTGTCACCCGCCTCGGCGCAGACGTCGGTCTGAATGAGACCGGTGACGGTGTCGACACCATTGGGGTCGGTCTCGCTCTGGAAGTTGACGGTGGCGTCGAGACCGGTGACCGAGCCGTCGTGCAGACCGGTGGTGCTGCCCATCCGGAGGACCTGCTGACCGACTGTGGCCTCCGCCGCCTGGGTGATCTGGACGGTCTGCCCGTTGCCTGCGTTGACCTCGCTCGGCGCCTGGGTGTTGGGGTCGTCGTACTTCACGAGTGAGAAGTCACCGGCGCCGGGGAAGGTCGCCTGGTCGACGGTCGCGATCGGCTGGCCGTTCTGCGAGTCCGACCACTGCTTGGCCGCGACACCGCAGTGCCCGGCGGTCAGGAAGGCGGGGCTGCCGTCGCTCGCGGTGACGTTGAAACCGAGGGAGCAACGCACACCGCCGCCGTTCGCCTGGGCGAAGATGGCGTCACCGCCCGACACGAACGTCTTGAACGAGCCGGCGGACTTCTTGACGGCGGCCACACCGGAGCCGAGCGAGTCGACGGTCGACGTCAGCTTGTTCCACTTGGCACCCGTGACCGTACTGTCGGCGGTGACCTGGATCTTGTTGGTCTTCGGGTCGACGGCCCACGCGGTGCCCGGGATCGTCGCGTCCGACTTCAGCGTCTTGGCGGCGGCCTGGAGTGCGGAGGTGCTGTTCTGTACCTGGTTGGCGACGGCGCCGGCCTTCTCGATCTGGTTGACGACATTGCTGTTGTCGCCGACGACATTGATGACGAGCTGCTGCTTCGAGGAGTCGTAGTACGACCCGGCGAAGGCGTCGCCCAACTGGGAGGCGAGCTGCGAGGCGACGTCCCCGACATCGGTCGCCTTGAATGTCTTGGGGGTGGCGTCGTCCGAGTTCGACTGGGACGCGTTGGCATTGGGCAGCAGAAGTGCCGCCGCTCCGAGCGCCGCCACGCTTCCTGCCGCGAGGGCGGCCTTGCGCTTGGGTATCCGTTTGTGACTCAACTCTTGACCTCCTGGGGACGGGGTCGATGCCGCCGTCCGGCAGCTGACTGGGGGGCGCCTGGATGGTTGTTGATACGGGTGAGCCACGTGGGTTGTTCAACTGCCTTTAAGAAAGGCAGGAGTTACCTCGGCGAAAGGCATGGATTACGAGGCAATCCCGCCCTTCCGCCGAGCGACCGGGGAACAATGCCTCGTATGACGCTGAACCTCGCGGAAGCCGACAAGATCCTCGCCGACCATTTCGCCCCCTGGGTGCTCGACCTCGGCCTGTCCGTGGCGGAGTTGGGTGACCGACACGCCGTCCTGCGACTGCCGTGGTCCGCGCGGCTCGCCCGGGAGGGCGGCTCGCTGTCCGGCCAGGCACTGATGGCCGCGGCCGACACGGCGACCGTGATCGCGGTGTCCGCGACGCGCGGCGCCTTCGTCCCCATGACCACCGTCCAGCAGTCCACCAGCTTCCAGCGGGCGGTGACGGAGGCGGATGTGCTGGTCGAGGCGGTGCTCACCAAGCTGGGCCGCCGGATGGCCTTCGCGGACATCACCCTGACCGCCGAAGGATCGAAGGAGATCGCGGCGCGGGCGAGCACGGTGTACGCGCTTCTGGGCTGAGCGGGACGCACACCCGGCGCGCACGACACAGTCCGCTACCGATCAATAACGGTCCGTCCCCTACCCAGAACGGAATCCCGGCTTCAGCGGATCTGCACATCGAATACGCAACGAAGGCACGGTGGGCGACAGATCTGCACAGTCGCGCGCCCCCCTCCGCGCCATTGCGACGGGACTGTCCCATTCGATCCCGGGGCGGCAAGGGCACGCACGAATCGATGCCGCGCAGCATGTGAAGAAGTCGCCCCCGAGACGTGTGCACGCCTGCACGGTTGGACGGTCGAAGTGCTCAAGTGCCCAGGTGAGAGCCCTGGTTGATTGGATACGCGCCACGCGGGCGTGCTTTGATCCGTTGCACCGCGGGGGTCGCACCGAGGCTCCCGGAAACGGGTGCCGCGCGCTCGCGGTGGCGGCCGTCATCTGTCCCCCAGAGGGGGCCGCTCCCCCTTATGAAATATCCAGACGAAGGGAAGTTCCATCATGAACTCCACCCCCCGTGTTGAGACCGCCGAGATCTCGGACGCCGACCTCGACAACGTCTCCGGCGGCCTGTCGCTGAACGCCGTTGGCACCGTCACCGGCCTGGTCGACAGCGTTGCCCCGGTCTCCGGCCTCGCGGGCACGGCCGTCGGCACCCTCGAGGGTGTGACCGGCCTGAACACCGCCCCGGTCACCGGCCTCGTTGCCGGTCTCTGATTGCATTTCATGCCGTTGAGTCCCGGAACCGCTTCCCGGTTCCGGGACTCTCGGATGTCGTAAATCTCTCGAACAGGTGAGGGAAGTCCCGTGCAGTTCCGCCAACAGGCCCTCGCCAAGCTGCAATCGCCCGAAGAGCTGGACCTTCCGGTGCGCTTCGCCCGCCCCCAGGGCTGGCTCGTGCTGTCCGTGACCGTCGTCGTCATGGCGGCCGCATCGGTGTGGGCCGTGACGGGCAGCGTCGCGTCCACGGTCGGCGCACCCGCCATCCTCACGCACGGGGAGGGCAGTTACGTCCTGCAGAGCCCCGTCGCCGGGCAGGTGACCGCGGTCCTCGCCAAGGAGGGCGAACGGCTCGCCGCGAACGCCCCCGTGCTGAAGGTCCGTACGGCACAAGGGGAAACGGCTGTCGTGCGGACCGTCGCCGCCGGCCGCATCACCGCGCTCGCCGCCACCATCGGCGCGATCATCTCGACCGGCGCGAACGTCGCCGCCGTGGAGAAGGTCGCCCACGCCGACGATCCGCTGTACGCGACCGTGTACGTCCCCGCGGAGAACGCCTCCACGATTCCCGCGAACGCCGCTGTCGACCTCACGGTCCAGTCGGTGCCGACCCAGCAGTACGGGGTGCTGCGCGGCCATGTGAAGGCGGTCGACCGGACCGTGCAGACCCAGCAGCAGATCACCTCCTTCCTCGGTGACAGCCAGCTGGGCGAGCAGTTCACCAAGAAGGGCAGGCCGGTGGCCGTCCTGGTCCGACTCGACCGGTCCGCAGGCACGAAGAGCGGCCTCAAGTGGTCCTCGGCCGACGGGCCGCCGTTCGCGCTCACCTCCATGACCCTGGCCACGGGTTCGATCCGCATGGCCGATCAGCGCCCCATCGATTGGCTCCTGCCGTGACCACCGCACAAGACACCCGGGGCAGACGCCGCGCCGCGCCCCCGAAGCGCACGGTCCCCAAGGGCAGGCGAAAGACCGTCCGCACCCCCACCGTGCTCCAGATGGAGGCCGTCGAGTGCGGCGCGGCCTCCCTCGCCATGGTCCTGGGCCACTACGGCCGGCACATTCCGCTCGAAGAGCTGCGCATCGCGTGCGGTGTCTCGCGGGACGGCTCGCGTGCCAGCAACCTACTGAAGGCGGCGCGCAGTTACGGCCTGACGGCCAAGGGCATGCAGATGGACACGGCCGCGCTCGCCGAGGTGAGGGCGCCCGCGATCCTGTTCTGGGAGTTCAACCACTATGTCGTGTACGACGGCATGGGACGGCGCTTCGGGCGGCGCGGCGTACACATCAACGACCCGGGCAAGGGACGCCGGTTCGTGCCGATGGAGGACTTCGACACCAGCTTCACCGGAGTCGTCCTGGTCATGGAGCCGGGGCCCGACTTCCGCACGGGCGGACGCAAGCCGGGGGTCCTGGGCGCCATGCCGGCCCGGCTGCGCGGCACGTCGGGCACCATGCCCGCGGCTGTGCTGGCGAGCCTGCTGCTGGTGGTGGTCGGCGCGGCGCTGCCGGCGCTCAGCCGGACATACATCGACCAGTATCTGATCGGTGGCCAGAGCTCCCTGCTCGGCGTGCTGTTCGCGTCGATGGGCGCCTCGGTGCTGCTCACGGTGGTGTTGACCTGGTTGCAGCAGGCCAATCTGCTGCGCGGCCGCATCATCTCCTCGACGCTCTCCAGCGCGCGTTTCCTGCGCCATCTGCTGCGGCTGCCGGTCACCTTCTTCTCCCAGCGCAGCCCGGCCGACCTGGTGCAGCGGCTCCAGTCGAACGACGCGGTGGCCGAGACACTGGCCCGCGATCTCGCCGCGGCCGGTGTGGACGCGATCGTGGTCGTGCTCTACGCCGGGCTGCTCTACACCTACGATCCGCAGCTCACCGCCGTGGGCATCGGCGTCGCGCTGCTCAACGTCGTGGCCATGCGGGTGGTGATCCGGCTGCGCGCGACCCGCACCGCGAAGCTGCGCGCGGACACCGCCCGGCTCACCAACACGGCCTACACCGGGCTCCAGCTCATCGAGACGATGAAGGCCACCGGCGGCGAGGACGGCTACTTCCGCAAGTGGGCGGGACAACACGCGACCACACTGGAGGAGCAGCAGCGCCTCGGTGTGCCGAGCGCCTGGCTGGGCGTGGTCGCGCCGACGCTCGCGGCGCTCAACTCGGCGCTGATCCTTTGGATCGGCGGTCTGCGCGCGATCGAGGGCCATATCTCGGTGGGTCTGCTGGTCGCCTTCCAGGCTCTCGTCACCCGCTTCACCGCCCCGATCACGCGCCTCAACGGCGTCGCGGGCCGCATCCAGGACTTCGCGGCCGACGTGGCCCGTCTCAAGGACGTCGAGAACTTCCAGGCGGATCCGCTCTACGCCCGCTCGGGCACCGGCGAGTCCACCCGCCGTCTGCACGGCCATGTCGAGCTGGAGAACATCACGTTCGGCTACAGCCCGCTCGACAAGCCGCTGCTCACCGGCTTCTCGCTGACGGTCGGCCCGGGCCAGCAGGTCGCACTGGTCGGCGGCTCGGGAAGCGGCAAGTCGACGGTGTCCAGGCTGATTTCGGGCCTGTACGCCCCCTGGGAAGGCACGATCCGCATTGACGGGCAGCGCTTGGAGGACATCCCGCGCGGCGCCCTCGCGGCCTCCGTGTCCTTCGTCGACCAGGACGTCTTCCTCTTCGAGGGCACGGTTCGCGACAACATCGCGCTGTGGGATCCGTCGATCCCGGACGACGCCGTGGTCGCGGCGCTGGAGGACGCGGCGCTGTACGACGTGGTCATGCGCCGTCCCGGCGGCATCCACAGCCGGGTCGAGCAGGACGGACGCAACTTCTCCGGCGGCCAGCGTCAACGCCTGGAGATCGCACGGGCGTTGGTCCGCAGGCCCAGCATCCTGGTGCTCGACGAGGTGACCAGCGCGCTGGACGCGGAGACCGAGCAGACCGTCATGGACAACCTGCGCAAGCGCGGCTGTGCCTGTGTCGTGATCGCGCACCGGCTCAGCACAGTGCGCGACAGCGACGAGATCGTCGTGCTTCAGCACGGCACGATCGTGGAACGCGGGCGGCACGACGCCCTGGTGGCAGCCGGCGGCCCGTACGCCGAGCTGGTCAAGGAGCGATGAGATGACCACGGTTCACGAGGGCGTTCACGAGGGAGACCTCGTCCTCGGCGCGCTCGGCGGCATGGGCACGCCGGTCGACTGCTCCGGCCTCAACCGCCTCGACCTGGAAGGCCCGCAAGTCCTGTGGCTCGTCGCGGCGGGTGCCATGGACCTGTTCGCGGTCGACGCCGCCCAGCAGGGCCACTGGCACCACCTCGGCCGGCTCGAAGCGGGCTCCCTTCTCCTCGGTCCGGTCGCGGGACCCCAACACACGCTCGTCGGGCGCCCGCTGCGCGACTGCGTGGTGCACCGGATCGTGCTGCGTGAGCTGTACCAGCCGGTCAACACCGAGACCTGGTCGTACGACGAGTACGGCAACCCCCAGTACGTACCGCCGACGTCGAGCCCGCTGGAGTACGCCCTCGCCCTCGGCGTCGGCCGCAGCCTCTCCATCCTCTTCCAGGCGCCGATGGCGACCGAGAACGCCGCCGCGCTCACGGACGACGACGTCTTCTGGATGCAGGTGCCACCCGGCAGTGTGCAGTACGGCTCGCTGTACGGCGCCGAAGCGGCCGCCGACCTGCTGATGGACCCCGGTGTCTGGCAGAGCATGGTCGACCAGCAGTACCGCCTGCTGACCACGCTCGACCGCTGGATCGAGCAGCTGGAGGCCAGCCACGAGGACCGTACGGCGGCGGGCATCAAGGCGGGCGAGGCCGTCCGTGCCCAGGCCGACCGGACCCTGCTCGCCTCCATCGGCAAGTCCGCGGCCAAGCGCCCCACCGCGGCCGACGCGGACGCCACGTACGCGGCCTGCAAGCTGGTCGCCCGCGCGGCCGGGATCACCCTCGCGGAGTCCGCGCAGAGCGGAACGGAGAGCGACCGGCTCGACCCGGTCGAACGGATCGCGCTCGCCTCGCGCGTCCGCACCCGTGCGGTACGCCTGGACGGGCGCTGGTGGCGGGACAACATCGGTCCGCTGATAGGCCACCGGGCCGTCTCGGGCGCGCCGGTCGCGCTGCTGTGGCGGCGCGGCGGATACGTGGCCGTGCAGCCGTCGTCCGGGCGCGAGACGCCGGTCGAGAAGGCGAATGCGGCGGAGTTCGAGCCGCGGGCCGTGATGTTCTACCGCCCGCTGCCCGAGCGGAGGCTGAGCCCGCTGCGGCTGCTTCGCTTCTGTCTTCAGGGCACCGGCGGCGATCTGCGCAACCTCGCCATCAGCGGTCTGGTGACCGTGGCGATCGGCGCGCTGGTGCCGATCGCCACCGGCAAGGTGCTCGGCGAGTACGTGCCGAAGGCCCAGCACGGTCTCATCGTCCAGGTCTGTCTGGCCATCATGATCACCAGCATCGTGTCGGCTGCGTTCATGCTCCTGCAGAACCTGACGATGCTGCGGATGGAGGGGCGGATCGAGGCCACGCTCCAGCCGGCCGTGTGGGACCGGCTGCTCAGGCTGCCGACCAAGTTCTTCACCGCACGCTCGACCGGTGAACTCGCCAGTGCCGCCATGGGCATCAGCGCGATCCGCCGGCTCCTCGCGGGTGTCGGCCCGACGGTCGCGCAGGCGGGTACGGTCGGCGCGATGAACCTGGGACTGCTGTTCTGGTACAGCGTGCCGATGGCCCTGGCCGCGATCGGCATGCTCGTCGTCATCGCGGCCGTGTTCCTGGGCCTGGGCCTGTGGCAGGTGCGCTGGCAGCGCCGCCTCGTCGTGCTCAGCAACAAGCTGAACAACCAGGCGTTCCAGACCCTGCGCGGACTGCCCAAGCTGCGGGTCGCGGCGGCCGAGAACTACGCGTACGCCGCCTGGGCGAGCGAGTTCGCGCGCAGCCGCGAACTCCAGCAGAAGGTCGGCCGCATCAAGAACCTCACGACGGTGATGGGCGCGGTGTATCTGCCGCTCTGTTCGCTGCTGATGTTCATGCTGCTGGCGGGCCCGGCGCACGGCTCGTTGTCGGCCGCCGACTTCCTCACCTTCAGCACCTCGATGACGATGCTGCTCACCTCGGTCACCCAGATCACCGGCGCGTTCGTCTCGGCGGCGGCCGCGCTGCCGATGTTCGAGGAGATCAAGCCGGTGCTCGACGCCACGCCCGAGGTACGCGTGGCGAGCACCCGCCCGGGCATCCTGTCCGGCGGCATCGAGGCCCGAAGGCTCTCCTTCCGGTACGCCGACGACGGCCCGCTCGTCCTCGACGACGTGTCGTTCGACATCAGGCCGGGCGAGTTCGTGGCGATCGTCGGTCCCAGCGGCTGCGGCAAGTCCACGCTGCTGCGGCTACTCATCGGCTTCGACAAGCCGGTGTCGGGCAGCGTGCTGTACGACGGCCAGGATCTGGCGGCCCTCGACCAGTCCGCCGTACGCCGTCAGTGCGGTGTGGTGCTCCAGCACGCGCAGCCGTTCACCGGCTCGATCCTGGACTGCATCTGCGGCACCGAGCCCTACACGCCCGAGGAGGCGATGGCCGCGGCCGAGATGGCGGGCCTGGCCGAGGACATCAAGCGCATGCCGATGGGGCTGCACACCATCGTCTCCGGCAGCGGCGCGATCTCCGGCGGTCAGCGCCAGCGGCTGATGATCGCTCAGGCGCTGATCCGACGCCCCCGCATCCTCTTCTTCGACGAGGCGACCAGTGCCCTGGACAACGAGACGCAGCGCACGGTCATCGAGAGCACCCGGGCGCTCAACGCCACAAGGGTCGTGATCGCGCACCGCCTGTCCACGGTGATGGACGCGGACCGCGTCATCGTGATGGAGGACGGCCGGGTCGCCCAGCAGGGCCCGCCCGCGCAACTGTTGGCGGACACGGGCGGGCGGCTGCACGAGTTGGTGCGGCGCCAGATGCAGTGAGCGGTCAGTCGAGGCCCGGGACCGGGGCACCCGAGGGGACTCCCGCCTCGATGTAGCCGCGATAGATCTCCTTCCAGGGCGCACCGGCACCCGCGTGCGGGCCTTCGAGCCGCTCGCCCCGCGCCTTCGCGTCGAGGGCGGCCAGGCACACCTCCCAGCCGGCTCCGTTGCGCGCGGCGGTGTTCTCGGCCACCAGAACATTGGTGAGCGTGAAATGCGTGCGCTTCTCGTCGAGGGCTTCGAGGTCGAAGTGCAGCTCGTCGCCGCCCCATTCGAAGGAGAGGTGGCGCGGAGCGTCGACCGCGAGGACCCGCCCGGTGGAGTCCGCCATGTTCGGGTCGCCGCTGAACGTGATGGTGCCGCCGGGCCGCAGCTCGATCTCGGCGCGGGACGGGAACCATTCGGCCAGCTCGTCCGGGTCGGTCACGAACTGCCAGACGCGGGCGACGGGGTGGTCGTAGGTCCGGCTGAAGCGGACGGCGGGGCGGCCGTCGTCCAGCGTGAGGTAGGTGCCGGTCAGGGCGGTGGGTTCGGCGGACATGGTGGCTCAGTCCTTCGGGGAGGGGGCATCGTCGTTCAACAAGGGCTCTTCGGTGTTCGGGAAGAGTTCTTCGGTGTTCGGGAAGAGTCCTTCGTGTTCGTCCGACGGCTCCCCCACCGCCTCGTCCAGGCGACGGCCGAGGACGTCGAGGCTCTCGTTCCACAGCTTCCGGTACGGGGCCAGCCAGGCGTCGAGCGTGGCGATCGGCGCGGGGTCGAGCGCGTAGACACGTCGCTGCGCGTCCTGCCGTACGCGCACGAGTCCCGCGTCCCGCAACACCCGCAGATGCTTCGAGGTGCTCGGCTGACTCTGACCGCACGCCTCGACGATCTCACCGACGGCGCGCGGCCGCTCCAGGAGCAACGCGACGATCGCGCGACGGTGCGGGTCGGCGAGCGCGGTCCAGAGAGAGGCATCGGACATGAGACCAAATATGCCTCCGCAGTTATATTCCCGTCAAGGAATACATGACCTTCGGTCCACTGTGACGGGCACCTCATCACGCCGACCCCATCGAAACGTTGCCGTTTCGCTGGAAGTGGCCTAACCTCGATGTGTACGAAACGGTTTCGTTTACGTACGCGTTACCTTCGAGCGATTTCCGTTTCCTTGAGCGGCTTCCCTGGAGTGGTTCTGCCATGTCTCAGACCCTGACCGACGGCACCCGAGCGGGTGCGGTCGACGCACCACCCGCGGAGGCGTCCAAGCGACGCTGGTTGATCCTCGCGATCATCGGCATCGCCCAGCTGATGGTGGTCCTCGACGCCACCATCGTGAACATCGCGCTGCCGTCCGCCCAGGCGGATCTGGGCTTCTCCGACGGCAACCGGCAGTGGATCGTCACCGCGTACTCCCTGGCCTTCGCCTCGCTCCTGCTGCTCGGCGGGCGCATCGCGGACCTCTTCGGGCGCAAGCCCGCCTTCCTGATCGGTGTCGCCGGGTTCGCCGCGGCCTCCGTGCTCGGCGGCGCGTCCACCAGCTTCGCAATGCTGGTCACCGCCCGCGCCCTCCAGGGCGTCTTCGGCGCGCTCCTCGCGCCCGCCGCACTCTCGCTGCTGAACACGACCTTCACCGACGCCAAGGAACGCGCCAAGGCGTTCAGCGTGTACGGCGCGATCGCCGGCGCCGGCGGCGCGGTGGGTCTGCTGCTGGGCGGTGTGCTGACCGACGCGCTCGACTGGCGCTGGACGCTCTTCGTCAACATCGTCTTCGCGATCGTCGCCTTCGCCGGTGGCTGGGTGCTGCTGACCAATCACCGTGACGCGGCGAACTCCAAGCTCGACCTGCCGGGCACGCTGCTGGTCTCCTCCGGTCTCTTCTCCCTGGTCTACGGCTTCTCCAACGCCGAGACGCACGACTGGAGTTCGCCCGCCACCTGGGGCTTCCTGGCCGCCGGCGGCATCCTGCTGACCGCTTTCGCCTGGTGGCAGACCCGGGCCAAGCACCCGCTGCTGCCGATGCGCGTGCTGCTCGACCGCGACCGTGCCGCGTCGTTCATCACGGTCCTGATCACCGGCGCGGGCATGTTCGGCGTCTTCCTCTTCCTCACCTACTACCTGCAGCTGAACCTGGGCTTCAGCCCGACCAAGACGGGTGTGGCGTTCCTGCCGATGATGGCGGCCCTGATGATCATGGCGCAGGTCTCCACCACGATCCTGGTGCCGCGGATCGGGCCGAAGGCCGTCATCCCCGCGGGCTTCGCGATCGCCGCGGTCGGCATGGCGTGGCTGACCGGCATCGGTCTCGGCTCGTCCTTCTCGACCGCAGTGCTGCCGCAACTGCTCCTGGTCGGCGCGGGCCTCGGCATGGTGATGCCGCCGGCCATGTCGCTGGCGACCAGCGGGGTCGCCCCCGCCGACGCCGGTGTCGCCTCGGCGACCGTCAACACCATGCAGCAGGTGGGCGGTTCGATCGGTACGGCGCTGCTGAACACGCTCGCCGCGAGCGCCGCGACCAGCTATCTGTCCGGTAAGGACGCGACCAACAAGCTGGTCCAGGCCCAGTCCACGATCGAGAGCTACACCACCGCCTTCTGGTGGTCGGCCGGCTTCTTCGTCCCGGGCGCGCTGATCGCCTCCCTGCTCTACCGCCGCGGGAAGCTGGAGCAGGACCCGAACGCCGCACCAGTCGTCCACATGTGATCGGTACCTGATCCGATCACCCGCCAGGCCGAGGGACCGCCGTCTGCAGGGAGACGGCGGCCCCTCATCCCTGTCCGGCGTCATTCGTGGCGGATCGTCTCGACCCTCTCCGGTAACGGGCCGTCTCGGCGGCCAGGCGGGCCTGCTGAGCCAGCTCGTTCTGCGGCTGCGCGGGCCGGTACACGACGATGGCCCGACGCGTCTTCTCCAGCCTCAACTCCGATGAGCCGGGGGCGACTTCACCGTCGTACGCCAGACTGTCCGCACCGGCGAGCCCCTCCAGCTGCACCCACGGGACCTGTTCGGCGCTGTACACCCTGGAGCGGCGGAGCCCCCCGACGAGCGCGGAGGCGATGACGCGGGTGCGCGCGAGCCGACGGTCGCCGTCGACCAGCCGCACGTCGAGCAGTCCGTCGTCCAGGCGCGGCCGGAACGCAGGGGCGAAGCCCTCGGGCACATACCGGCCGTTGCCCGCGAAGAGCAGCCACAGGCGGCGCGGGCGGCCGTTGACACTCAGCTCGATGGGGGTCGCGGTGCGCAGCACCCTGATGAGAGCGACGGCCGCGGCGGGCCACTTGCCCCACCGCTCCTCCAAGTGCTCGCGCAGCCGCACGAGTTCGGGGTACAGGCCGATGCTGAAGGTGTTCAGGAACCGCACGTCCTGCCCGGCCCCCGACCTCGCCACGCCGAAGTCCACGGCCACCGCCTCGCCCCGGGCGACCGCGACAGCGGTGTCCTCGAAGTCGGGGACGCCCACGTCCTGGGCGAAGTGATTGAGGGTGCCGCCGGGGAACACCGCCAGCGCGAGCCCCCGTTCGGCCGCCGCGCGGGCCGCGGCGTTGACGCTGCCGTCGCCTCCGCACACGCCCAGCGCGCCGCCCGCCCGCGCGGCCCGGTCGGCGGCCTCGGCGAGCAGCACGGTGAAGTCGTCGCCGGGGCCCCGCTCGATCAGCTCGGCCCCGGGCAGCAGGGCGCGCAGCCGCTCGGCGGCCGGCAGTGGCCCGACCGGCGCGCCGGTGCCGGCCCTGCTGTTGACGAACACGACCAGTCCCTCGCCGCGGGGCAGCGCGGGCGCGTCTGCCGCGGGCCGCTCCCGCTCCGGGGCAGTCGCGCGCGGTGGCCACCAGCGGCAGGTGAGCGCGGCGGCTCCGACGCCGATCACCACGCCGGCCAGCACGTCTCCCGGGTAGTGCACGCCCACGTAGACGCGGGAGAAGGCGACGGTGGCAGCGAGGGGCGCGACCACGGCGCCGTAGCGGGTGGATTCCAGGGCCACGCCGGTGGCGAAGGCCGCGGCGGAGGCGGAGTGCCCGGAGGGGAAGGACGTGGTGTGCGGTTGATGCCCGAGGTGCCGGATCTGCGGTACGAGATCCAGCAGCGGGCGGGGGCGCCGGGCGCTCCACTTCACGACCGTGTTGACGGTCAGCGAAGCCAGCGCGAGCGAGCCCACACCGCGCAGGGCCGCCCGTCTGGCCCGGTGCCCGCCGATCGCCGCGAGCCCGGCCGCCGTTCCCAGCCACAGGCGCCCATGGTCGGCGGAGTGGCTGAGCCGCCGCAGCGCCGGATCCGCTCCGGGCACCCGTGCCCCGGCCACCCGTGTGAACAGCCGCTGATCCAGTTCGCCGAGTACACGCATGCTCCATCGCTACGGTGCCGCGTCCGCGTCGGCATCCCGGGCGACTCGGACCGGTGACGTGTCTGCTCCGTGCGGCGCATGTCAGTGACGTATCCGCTCCGGCCGGCGAACGTCGGCGAGGGGCTGCCGGCCTTTCCGCTCCAGCCGACGAACGTCAGTGGCGGACTGCCGACCTTTCCGCTCCGGCCGGCGAACGTCAGCAGTCGGCTGCCCACCTTTCCGGCTCCGGCCGGCGAAGGTCGGCAAGGGGCTGCCGGCCTTCGGCGCACGCGGCTCACGGGCTGTCCGCCGCCGGTGATCTCCTGCCCGCCGGGCACATGGAAGTGACCGGCAGCCCCACTGCGCCGCCCGTTTACGCCGTGCCGCGCAGCCGTCATGGTGGCCGTATGCGCAGATCTGCGGCGGCGGCCGGCAGCTCTCTCTTCCTGGCGCTGGCTCCCGGCACCGTGGCGGTCCTCCTCCCCTGGTGGCTGACGGGCTGGCGGGCCGGTCACTGGTGGGGGCCGGTGCGCGTGCTGGGTCTTGTGCCCCTGGCCGCGGGCGCGGTGGTCCTGTTGTTCGCCTTCGCGCGGTTCGTCGTCGAGGGCCTCGGCACTCCGGCGCCGGTCGCGCCCACGGAACACCTGGTCGTGGGCGGGCTCTACCGGCATGTCCGCAATCCGATGTACGTGGCCGTCGTCGCGGCGATCGCCGGGCAGGCCCTGCTGCTCGCCCGGCCGGTACTGCTGGCGTACGGCGCGGTCGCCGGGCTCGTGATGGCGGCGTTCGCGCGGTGGTACGAGGAACCGGAACTGACCGATCGATTCGGCGCGGAGTACGAGCGCTACCGACGAGCGGTACCCGGCTGGTGGCCCAGGCTCCGCCCGTGGCGCGACGCCGGTTGACTCGGCGGCAGCGCGAGGGACAGCACCGGGATCGCGGCAAGGAGGAGCCACGGTACGGCGGGGGGGAGTCCGCTGTCCGGCGGCGCTCGTCCCCGCGCCGACCCCCGTATTCTCATGCCGCACGATCGCCCTCCGGCCCGGCCCGGAAGGCCTCGACGCTGCGCGAAGGCGCACGCGGGGAGTGCCGCCGGAGCACCGGGGTACATGCAGCGGCATGCGGCTGAGCGTGGTGGATGTGGGGTCGAACACGGTGCGGCTCGTGGTGGCGGATGCCGAGGGCGGGGTGCCGCTGCCGGTGCACACCGCCAAGTGGCGGCTGCGCCTGTCCGAGCGGATGGCGCATGGCGGCGCGATCCCCGACGAGGCGGTGGGGCAACTGGTCGAGGCGGTGCGCGCGGCGGGCGGCATGGCCCAACGATGGGGCGCGGCCGGCCCGTTGGCCTTCGCGACGACCATGGTGCGCAACGCCCCCAACCGTCAGGAGGTGCTGTGCGCCGTACGCGCGCAGACCGGAGTGCGGCTGTGCACTCTGCCGGGAGAGGTGGAGGCCGAGCTCACGTTCCTCGGGGCGCGCCGCTGGATGGGCTGGCGCTCCGGGCCGCTCGCACTCCTCGACATCGGTGGCGGCTCGCTGGAGGTGGCGTTCGGCCGAGGCAGGCTGCCGGACTTCGTGGCGTCGCTGCCCCTCGGCGCGGGCCGGCTGAGCCGCGAGTTCTTCGAAGGCCAGGACCCGCCGTCGGAGGAGAGCGTCAGGGCGCTGCGCCGCAACGTACGCCATCAACTGCGGGACGTGGCCGCACGGATCCGCTGGGAGGGACCGCGCACCGCCGTGGCGACGTCGCGGACCTTCCAGCAGCTGGCCCGGCTGTGCGGTGCGCCGCCCGGACGCCATGGCCCCTTCGTGGAACGGGAGTTACGCCGGGCGGACTTACACGACGCGCTCGACCGCCTCGCGCGGCTCACGGCCGCGGAGCGAGCGCTGCTGCCGGGCATCTCGGCACCGCGGGCCGTCCAGAGCCTGGCGGGGGCGGTGGTCGGGCACACGGCGATGAAACTGACCGGCCTGAAGAGGGTTTCCATCTGCCCCTGGGCCATCCGCGAGGGCATTCTGCTGCGGCACATGGAGGAGGGCGACTCATGGTGGGCGGACATCACCCGGCACAGCGACGAGGCCACGCCGCCGGCCGGTGGGACCCATCTGCGCATCGCGACCCCGGTGCGCTGAACGGGTGTCACCGTGACGCCCGCCCCGGTCTCCCGCCTCCACCTCAACAGCCGCTTCGACAGGGCTCGTTGAAGCAGTAGCGCATGCGAAGGCCGAGACGCCGTCGATCGTGAACACACAAATGCCGAGGGCCGGCCGACAGCCCCACTCTGTCCGGCCGACCCCCGGTGCGAAATCGCGTGGCGCCCCGCGACGGGGCCCGCACTCCCCAGCTACGGACCTCGATCGACGTTCACGAGGACCGCGCGATCCCGGTCCCTCAGAACGTGAAGACGGTCATCCCGTAGGAGTTCTTCACGCACTCGTTGGCGAAGGTGCGCTCGTACGAGACGCGCTTGCCCTGCCAGACGCCGTCGACCGTGACGACCACGGGGTCGAACTGCTTCGTACACACGGTCCCGTCTCTGACTGTCAGAGCGTCCAAGTCGCCGCCGGCTCCGCGGAGTTCGGCACAGGCCAGGGCGGCGGCGGGGTGGGTGCCAGAGGCGGTCGGGGCGCAGTTCAGGGTGACCGCCCGTTCCGGAGTGACGGTGGCTGCGCTGTTTCCATGGCCCATGGTGAGCACCAGGGCCGAGGGGGCGTAGAGCCCGGACGGACCGAGGCTCGGGGCCGCGTGGGCGGACCCGAGCAGGGGTCCGCAGACGGCGGTGGCCGTCAGGGTGAGAGTCGCTGCCCAGCGCGCGGTGGTCGGCATTGTGTGCATCCTTCCGCTCGATTGAATGCGATACCGGCTCGGTTGGGTGCCGGTTCGGCGAGCGCGAGTCTGCCGAGTCCGCACCGGAAACACACATCGACCCCATGCGTTTCGGTAACTTTGAGTGTTGAAACAGTGGCGTGAAGTTACGGAATTCGAACGTTCAAGCCCGGGAACTGCGCGGTTGTTGATCACAGGAAGCGCCTTCCTGGCCGAATTCCCTTGGCTCGGCAATAGGCCTGAAACATTCCGCTTCAGCCCATGGCGGAGACCCTTGCCTTTGACGGGCAATGGAGTAATGGTGATTACATGATTACAACCGAGCAGCGCGAGAAGTTGCGCGGCTGGTTCGCCGGCCGCTTGCCCGACGACCTCTTCGAGAGCCTCGCGGAGGTGACGGTCGACCGTGAGGAGATCACCGTCATCGGCCGCATCCCCGAGCCCCGGCTCACCGAAGGCGCCTCGGACGCCGAGAAGGAGGCGGCCGTCCAGGCACGTATCCAGGAATTCCGGGAGCGCACGCGCGAGGACCGGGTCGCGGTGGCGCGCGAGGCGGAGCACCGGTTCCGCAAGAAGGTCTCCTGGGGTGTGGAGTGCGGCGGCGAGCGCGCGCTGTTCACGCACATCGCCGCGCCCGTCATGACCCGGTTGCGCCAGCCCGAACGCCAGGTCCTCGACACCCTCGTCGCCGCCGGTGTCGCGCGCAGCCGCAGCGACGCCCTCGCCTGGTGCGTACGCCTTGTTCAGCGGCACACCGACGACTGGCTCGCCGAGCTGCGCGATTCGCTGGAGCACGTGCAGCGAGTCCGGGCGCAGGGCCCGGACGCCGAACCGGAAGACGCCCCGTCCGACGAGGAGTGACGAACCGCGCCACACTGGCACCAAGGTGCCGACGAGGCGAGGTGGTCGCGGATGAAGTTCGGGGTGTCGACGTTTCTCACCGATGAGGGCATCGGTCCGGCAGCGCTCGGACCGGCCCTGGAGGAGCGCGGGTTCGACGCGCTCCTGCTGGCCGAGCACACGCACATTCCGGTGAAGCGGGAGACGCCGTACCCGGCAGGAGGTGATCTGCCCCGCGTGTACTACCGCACGCTCGACCCGTTCGTGGCTCTCGCCGCGGTCGCCTCCGTGACCCGCGAGCTGCTGGTGGGCACCGGGATCGCGCTGGTGGTCGAGCGTGATCCGATCATCACCGCGAAGGAAGTGGCCAGCCTCGATCTGATCTCCGGCGGCCGCGCCGTGTTCGGTGTCGGCGCCGGCTGGAATCGGGAGGAGATGCGCAACCACGGGACGGATCCGGCCAAGCGCGGTCGGCTGATGGACGAGCGGATCCGCGCGATCATCGAGCTGTGGACCAAGGACGAGGCCGAGTTCCACGGCGACTTCGTCGACTTCGAACCGGTGTACAGCTGGCCCAAGCCGGTCCAGCGGCCGTACCCGCCCGTCTGGGTGGGCGGCAACAGCGACCGCGCCTTCGCCCGCGTCGCCGCATACGGAACGGTGTGGATGCCCAGCGGCGTACCTCCCAAGGAGCTCGGCGCGCGGATCGACCGCATGCGGCAGATCGCCGGTGACCGGCCGGCCGTGGTGGTGTACGGGGCCCGGCACGACCGCGAGTCCCTCGACATCTACGCGGAACTCGGCGTCGAACGCGTACTGCTCTTTCTCCCGACCCGGCCGGAGGACCAGACGCTGCGCACGCTGGACGAGCTGGCCGAAGCCGCGTCCGCCCACCGCTGACCGCGCCCGGCCGCCAGGGATACGGAGCTCACCGTGCCGGACATGGACGAGAACGAGGCGCGCCGCCGGTTTCTGACGGCACGGGTGGCGCGCCTGGCGACGGTGGACGCCGAGGGGCGACCCCATCTGGTGCCGGTCGTGTTCGCGCAGTACGGCGATTGCGGGCGCCGCCGCGACGAGATCGTCACCGCCGTCGACCGCAAGCCCAAGCGATCACCGCGGCTGAAGCGGCTGCGCAACATCGCCGCCCACCCGGCCGTCTGTCTGCTCGTGGACGCCTACGACGAGGACTGGGACCGGCTGTGGTGGGTACGGGCGGACGGCGACGCCCGCATCCTGCCGCCCGACGCACCGGAGTCCCGCGTCCGGGACGAGTACACCGCGGCGATCGCACCGCTGCGGGAGAAGTACGCACCGTACCGCTCGCAGCCGCCGGACGGCCCGGTGATCGCGATCACCGTCCACCGGTGGCACGGCTGGCGCGCCGCACGGGAGGCCGACCCACCCTGCTGAGCCGCCTACAGTTCCGGACGATGGACCAATAGTCCACCTCGGGCGTGAAAGATGGATGATTCGCCTCCTGTCGCATGGCCGTCGCACCGCCTTAGCGTCGGCAGATCCCACAAGGACGGCATCCGCGCACGCCGCACACCCCAGCAGCGACGACCGGCCACTCCTCCCCCCGCGCCACGACGCGCTCCGTCGCCCTTCCGGTACAGGCACTTCGCTGGAGCCCCTTTGTCCGAGAACTCCCCCGTCACGCCGTCGCGGTCTCTCACCGAGGTGGAGACCTACGGCGTCGAGCGCATCCCCGACGCGGACCGCACCGCCTCGCCGCTCGACCTGTTCAGGGTCGCCTTCGGCGGTGCGAACACCTTCTCCACCTGCGTCCTCGGGGCCTTCCCCATCCTCTTCGGCCTCTCCTTCTGGCAGGGGCTCGCGGCGACACTCCTCGGAGTCGTCGTCGGTGCGCTGATCCTGTGCCCGATGGCGGTGTTCGGCCCGGTCAACGGCACCAACAACGCGGTCGCCTCCTCCGCGCACCTGGGTGTGCACGGCCGGGTCGTCGGCTCGTTCCTCTCGCTGCTCACGGCCATCGCGTTCTTCTCGATCTCGGTGTGGAGCTCCGGCGACGCCCTGGTCGGCGGCGCGCACCGGCTGTTCGGCCTGGAGCGCAGCACGCTGTCGTACGTCGTCGCCTACGCCCTGTTCGGCGGCCTGGTGCTCGCGGTGTGCGTGTACGGGTTCCGGTTCATGCTGTTCGTCAACAAGATCGCGGTGGCCTCGGCGACCGTGCTGTTCCTGCTCGGCGCGATCGCCTTCGCCGGTGACTTCGACCCCTCCTACGCCGGTGTCTTCACGGCCTCCGCCGACTCGGCGACGCAGGCGCTGTTCTGGCCCTCCTTCATCGGCTCGGCGTTGATCGTGCTGTCGAACCCGGTGTCCTTCGGGGCTTTCCTCGGCGACTGGTCGCGCTACATCCCGGCGAACGCCCCCCGTCGCAAGGTCGTCGGCGCCGCGTTCCTCTCCCAGATCGCGACCCTGCTGCCGTTCGTCTTCGGTCTCGCGACCGCGAGCATCATCGCGACCAAGGCCCCGAAGTACGTCGACCCGGCCGCCCCCGACTTCGTGGGCGGGCTGCTGGCCATCTCGCCGAGCTGGTTCTTCCTGCCGGTCTGTCTGCTCGCGCTGATCGGCGGCATGTCGACCGGCACGACGTCCTTGTACGGAACCGGGCTGGACTTCTCGTCCGTGTTCCCGCGTCTGTCGCGGGTCCAGGCGACGTTCCTGGTCGGCGTGTTGTCGATCGCGTTCATCTTCGTCGGGCGCTTCGGCTTCGACCTGGTGCAGTCCATCTCCACGTTCGCCACGATGATCATCACCTGCACGACTCCGTGGATGGTCGTGATGATCCTCGGCTTCTACACCCGGCGCGGCTGGTACGACCCGGACGCGCTCCAGGTCTTCAACCGCCGTCAGCGCGGCGGCCGTTACTGGTTCACGCACGGCTGGAACTGGCGGGGCATGACCGCCTGGTGGGTGTCCGCGGTGATCGGTGTGCTGTTCACCAACATCCCCGGGCAGTTCGTCGGTCCGCTGGGCGACCTGGCGAACGGCATCGACATCAGCCTGCCGCTGTCGCTGGCCGTCGCCGCCCTCCTGTTCCTGACGCTGCTGCGGCTCTTCCCCGAGCCCCGGGCCGTCTACGGACCCGAGGGTGCGCGGCTGGCCCGTACGGTCGACGTGCCGGTGCCGCCGATCACCGGCCCCGGCACGGAGACCGACGGCGCGCAGCCCGTGCTCGCCGCAGAGAGCAGCTGAGGATGCCTGCTAGGGACATGAGTGTGAGGGAGTCCTGGCTCGACCTCTCCGTGCCCGTGGTCACCGGGATGCCCGTCTATCCCGGTGACCCGCAGGTGGAGGTGTCCCGCGCGCTGCGGGTCGCCGAGCACGGCGTCAACGTCCTGCGGCTGCACATGGGTTCGCAGTCCGGGACGCACGTCGACGCGCCGTACCACGTGGACGAGGCCTGGCCCAGGCTGGACGAACTGCCGCTGGAGCGGTTCGCGGGTCCCGCGGTCGTCGCCGACGTCCGCGGCCTCCCCGCGCGGGCCCCGATCACCCCCGACCTGCTCGCGCCCGCGCTGGCCCGCGTGCGCCTGCGGCCCGGCGCGATCCTCCTGCTGGCCACCGGCTGGTCGGCGCACTGGGGAACGGACCACTACCTGGCGCATCCCTGGCTCACGCCCGACGCGGCCCAGGCCGTCGTCAACGCGGGGGTGCGCACCGTCGGCATCGACGCACTGAGCGTGGACCCCACGGGAGGCACCGGCCTTCCGGCCCACCGCATCCTGTGCGGCACGGAAGGCGTGATCGCCGAGAACCTGACGCGCCTCGACTACGTTGCCACCGCGCAGGCTGCGGGCAGCCCGGTGGAGGTGTTCCTCTTCCCGCTGCATCTGCCCGGGGCGGACGGTGCCCCGGTCCGGGCGACGGCCCGCATCGGGGGCCGGGCGGGGTCGGCGTAGGCGCCCCCGGCACGGTGTGCGGATTCGCCCGCCTTCGAGAGGTCTTCGGGCCACCGGAGCGCCCTCGCGGGCGCGTCCCGTATGTCGAGGTGGGCGTCACCGACCTGCTCGGCCGGACACCGGTCCGCTGACACCCACGTCGGTGCGGGACAGGCCCTCGGTCAGCCGGCCGTGCGCGCGAGTTCGGCGATGACCTCGACGGCCCCGTCGAGTTCGCCCTCGGTGTTGTAGTAGTGCGGCGAGAGCCGCACCAAGGGGTGGACGCCCCGGTTCTCGGTGTCGAACTGGGTGTGCTCGGGGGTGGTCGTGGAGACATTGATGCCGCGCTGCGCGAGCGCCCTGGCGACATCGGCGGTGGGCAGGGCATCGACCTTCGCCGTCACGATGGCACACCGGTCCCGGCCCAGGTCGTGCGTGGTGACGCCGGGCAGGGCCGCCAGCCGGTCGCGCAGGTATGCGCCGAGGGCCACGACGCGCTTGCCGATCTGGTCCAGGCCCAGCTCAAGGGCCTGGACAACGGCGGCGTCCAGCCCCAGGACGTTGGCGTAGCTCATCTCCCAGGTCGCGAAGCGCCGCGCGCCGTCGTGCCAGGTGAAGCCACGCGCGCCGTCCCAGGTGGCGGACTCGATCTCGATGACGAACGGGTCGAGGTACTCAAGGGCCTCCGGACGGACCCACAGGAAGCCGATCCCTCGCGGTCCGCGCAGGAACTTGCGGCCGGTGGCGGTGAGCATGTCGCAGCCGATCTCGGAGACGTCGACGGGAAATTGCCCCACGGACTGTGTGGCGTCCAGCAGGAAGGGCACGCCGGCCGCCCGTGTGATCCTGCCGATTTCGGCCGCCGGGTTGATCAGACCGCCACTGGTGGGGATGTGGCTGATACCGACCAGCTTGGTGCGCTCGTCGATCAGGTCGGCCAGTGCCGCGGTGTCGAGCTGTCCGGACTCGTCGTCGGGGACCACGACGACCTCGGCACCGGTTCGCCGGGCGACCTGCAGGTAGGCCAGCACGTTGCTGCCGTACTCGGCCCGGCCGGTCAGGATGCGGTCGCCCGGCTCGAAGGTCATGGAGTAGAAGGCGGCGTTCCACGCGTGGGTGGAGTTGTCGAACAGCGCGATCTCGTCGGCCCGTCCGCCCACCAGCCGGGCGAGGTTCGTGTAGGTGCCGTCGATTCTGTCCCGCTCCTGGCCTGCCGCCTCGTATCCGCCGATGGCCGCTTCGAGTTCCAGATGGGAGGTCATCGCCGCAAGGGTCTGCCGGGAGAGCAATCCGGCTCCGGCGTTGTTGAGGTGCACCCGGTTCGCCGTGCCCGGGGTGTCCTTGCGGAGCGCGTCGATGTCCATACCGATGATTTCCCGTCTGCCCGAGATGCGTTCGCCTCCCTTACGTTCCCAAAGTGGCGTACATGAATGTTTCCGCGTCTGACAGGCCAGGAAAAGTGATGAACGGAGCCCCGCAGTGCTCCACCTGGACCGTGGCCGACGTACACCGCCATGTGCCGCCCGAGCACGGATGACTGCGGCGATCGCGGGGCCCGGAATCCGCGCTCCGGTCTCCGCGGACGCCCGCCCAGCGCGGCGTCCGAATACCGCCAGACGCGAGGCCACCAGAGCGGCAGACTCATACAGGAAGGTGAATCGTCAGAAAAGGGAATAACGATGACTATCTACGCGATGCTCGACAGCCCGCTGGGAGAACTTCTGCTGGTGGGTGAGGAGTCGGAGACAGCGACAGGCGGCACCGCGCTCAGGTCGCTCTCGGTGCCCGGCCAGAAGAGCGGCGTCACCGTCCAGGACGGTTGGCGCGAGGACAGCGAGGCCTTCGCCGAGATCACCCGCCGGCTGGGCTCGTACTTCGACGGCGAGCTCACCCGCTTCGACATCGAGTACACCACCAGCGGCACCCCCTTCCAGCAGCAGGTGTGGAAGGCCCTGGAGGACATCGAGCACGGCACCACCCTCACCTACGCGCAGGTCGCCGACCGCGCCGGGATCCCACGCTCGTCCTCGCGCGCCGTGGGCACCGCGATCGGCGCGAACCCGCTGCTCGTCGTACGTCCCTGCCACCGTGTGCTGGGCAGCGGCGGCGCGTTGACCGGATACGCCGGCGGCCTGGAGCGCAAGCGCCAGCTGCTGGACCTCGAGAACGTCCGCCAGGCCGTATGACCGGCCTCCATCGGTCGCAGGGCCAGGAACATCACGAAGAGGCCCTGCGGCTTCCACCTCCCCGGAGGGCACCATGATCGACACCAACCGACTTCCGGGCACGCTCACCGAGCGGGTCGGCTCGCAGGACTGGGACGCACTGACCGCGGAGGTCAACGAGTACGGCCACGCCCTCACCGGTCGGCTGCTCACTCCCGACGAGTGCACGACGATGACAGGCCTCTACGACGAGCCGGAGCGCTTCCGCACCACCGTCGACATGACACGCCACCGGTTCGGCTCCGGACAGTACCGCTATTTCACCCACGAACTGCCAGACGCTGTAAAGGAGTTGAGGAAAGCGCTCTACCCACACCTGCTGCCCATCGCCCGCGACTGGGCCGCCAAACTCGCTCAGCCGTCCCCCTGGCCGGACAGCCTGCAGGAGTGGTTGGCACTCTGCCATGAGGCCGGTCAGGCCAAGTCCGCGCAGATCCTGCTGCGTTACCGCGCCGGAGACTGGAACGCCCTGCACCGCGATGTGTTCGGCGACGCCGTCTTCCCGCTCCAGGTCGTCATCGGCCTCGACGCACCCGGAGTCGACTACAGCGGCGGCGAGTTCATCATGACCGAGCAGCGACCGCGCGCCCAGTCCCGCGGATCGTCCACCACCCTGCCGCAGGGCCACGGGCTGATCTTCACCACCCGCGACCGGCCGGTCGCCTCCAAGCGCGGCTGGTCCACCGGCCCCATGCGGCACGGGGTGAGCACCGTGCGCTCCGGCAGGCGGCACACCCTCGGCCTCGTCTTCCACGACGCCAATTGACCGACCCGACCAGCGGACAGCGCACGTACACACTGCGCGGCCCGGACAACGAGCCGTACCGAAGCAGCTCGCCGGGCACGCTCGGCGGACAGCGGGGCGGAAAGCTGTACGGGCGCCTGGACTGTCCACGCCGGGCCAGCCCCCACTGGTCGTGCGTGGCCTTCGTGATCGACCCGGCCCAGCGTGAGGAGGACTCCTCCGTCAGGGCCCGCTTGCGCTGCGCCCACGCGTCCGCGTCGTGGCCAGCCCGGCGGCGCACCTTTGCCGCCCTCGGCGACTCCCGCGTCCCGGCGCTCGCGGGCGCCCACACCCTGCACGGCCTGCGCGGCGCGAACCCGGACGGCACCACCTGGCGCATCGACCGCGACTGGGTCACCCCACTCCTGCCCTAGACCCACGCCGCTTCGGGATGCGGCTGCCTGGTGTGCTGCCGGCGTTGCGCCCCGCGGACGGCGAGCGGTGCCGCCAGGCCCGTCAGGGCGAACAGGGCTCCTACGACGTACCAACCGGGGCGGCCCCAGGTGATGCAGAGCGAGATGAGCAGGGTGGGGCCGAAGGCCTCGGCCAGGCCGGCGCCCAGGCCGAACACTCCGAGGTACTGGCCGGTGGCGTGCTCGGGCGCGAGGGCGAAGGACACTTCGAAGCCCGCGGCGGAGTGCCACAGTTCACCGACCGTATGGATGACCACCGCGGTCATGAGCAGCGTCGCGGCGGCCCATGTCGGTATGCCCGCGGACAACGAGATCAGCGAGCAGGAGACGAGGAAGGCCAGACCTGAGCGACGGTATGCGCCTCCGCCGGCCGCGGGGGAATCGATGGAGCGGCCGACTCGTACCTGAACCGCGATGACAAGGACCGTGTTGATGAGCATGGTGCCCGAGACCAGCCAGCGCGGTGCGTTGGTGGCCGTGACCAGCCAGAGCGGGATGGCCACGGTGAGCACCTTGAACTGGATGGCCATGATGCCGTCGAGGGCGGTGATCAGCAGGTAGGGCCGGTCCCGTAGGGCGAGCCGGCGTGGGCCGCCGACGGTGGGTACGGGGGTGACCGGCGGCAGGAGGACCAGGACGGCGGCGGAGGCCGCGAAGGCGATCGCGTTGCCGACGACCAGAAGCTGGTAGTCGGTGAGCGTGCCCGCCTGGAGGGCCCAGCCTGCCAGCAGGGCACCGAAGGAGATGCCGACGTTGCTGACAGCCCGGAGATAGGAACGGAACTCCTGCGGCCGGTCCCCTCCGTAGTACCTGATGAGCGGACTGCGTGCGGCCAGTCCGGCCGCCTTGGCCCCGGTGGCCGTGCATACCGTGAGGACGAACGGCCAGAAGCTGTCCGCCAGCAGGAAGCCGGCGGTTGCCAGCGCCTGGACGACAAGGGTGGTCGCGTAGACGCCGCGCGCTCCGTGCGTGTCGGCGAGATGGCCGACGGCGATGCCCGCGGCCAGCGAGACGAAACCGGCGATGCCGAGACCGAGCCCCACCTGGCCGGCCGGAAGGTGGACCGCCTGGGTGAAGTACAGCACCCCGGCCGTCAGAAAGAGGCCGCTGCCGACGGTGTAGATGAAGTTCGAGGCTGCGATGACGCGCTGCGGTCCGGCTTTCGGCATCAGATGGGGCATGTCATGGCTCCGCGTCCTGGGCAGGCGGTAAGGACCAGCCCAGCTTGTTGCATATTACTTGCAATAACAAGAGCCTCGCGATTACTTGGACACCGGCGAGGTCTCAGGACCTGACCGTGCGCGCGATGTCCAGCGTCAGCCTTTGCCACGGGTCGCGGGCATCGCGGCCCGTCAGTTCGCGGACGCGGCGCAGGCGGTAGCGCAGGGACTGGGCGTGCAGGTGCAGTTCGCGGGCGGCGGCGCTCGCCGAGCCCGTGTCGAGGTATGCGGTGAGCGCCTCCAGGAGGTGCTGCCTGCCCGCGTCGGTGAGCGGGCCGAGGACCAGTCGGGCGATGTGGTCCGGCGCGGCGGCCGGGTGCCCGGCGAGCAACGCGAGGACATGCGCGTCGGCGTCGGTGAGGAGGTGGCCCGGCCGGTGGGCATGGGCGGGCGCCGTGTCGAGGGCGTCGGCGGCGAGGCGGTGGGCGACGGCGACCCGGTCCAGGCTCTCGCCGGTGATCGCGCAGCCCCGCCAGGAGCGCACGCCCAGGACCGCTCCCGCTCCGGCGGCCGCTCCGGCCGGTAGCAGCAGAACGGCACGGGAGCCGCGGACGGTCGCCAATGAGGTGACCTCGCCGCCTGCAACGGCCAGCGCGTCGAGGAGTCCCGTGGCCGCGTCGTGCGCCATGTCGGGGCGGTCCGTACCGATCGGCTCCGCCACCAACAGGCAGTAGGCATCAGGGAGTTGGATGCCGAGCCGGGCCGACCGGTCGGTCAGCGCGCCCACGGACGCGTGCCGCCCGGCGATCAGGTCGTCGAGCAGCAGTCGCAGTGCACGGCCACGGTCCCCGGCAAGGTCTTCGCTGGTCGCGGCGTATGCCGTGGCCATCTCCTCGGAGAGTGTGTCGAGCGTGGCCAGCAGCATCCGGGCGAGCGCGAAGGCGTCCGCGGCGGTGAGCCGGGGCGCGCGGGCCGCGATCTCGTCCGTGAGGACGGTCCCGGCCACCCGGTAGGCGCGCAGCACCGCCTGAACGGGGCGCCCGTCGGCCGCGCGGGCCGCGGCGATGCCCCGGAACCGCCTGAGGTCGGCCGGTTCCAGCGTGCCGTCGGTCGCCCAGAGATGCAGCAGCCGCTCCAGCCCCCAGGCCGCGATGGCCCGTACCTCCGGCAGCCGGCTGTCGTCCAGCGCCGCGTACACCGGGACCTGTGCGTGCACCGCGGCGACGATCGCCTCCACGACACCCGGATCGGCGACCAGCTCCTGCCGGATGCGCTCCCTGGCTCCTGCGGGGACTTCTGCGGGCTTGCTTGTCACAGGGTGATAATCCCAGCCGCGCGATGTGCGCACCACAGTGGACGGGCCTTGTCACAGTGGCCAGGATCGACGTCGTACAGCGCAGTCTCAGGGACGAGAGGCGGGACGTACGGATGGCGAAGCATTGGGCCGACTTCCAGTACGAGATCTATCTGAACGGAATGACGGGTGCCGTACCGCGGCTGCCCACCGATCTGACCCGGCTGGAGGAGCTCACCGAGCAGCGGCTCGGGCCCGGTCCGGTCGGCTATGTGGCGGGCAGCGCGGGCAACGGCAGCACCGCCCGTGCCAACAGGGCCGCCCTCGACCGGCGCCGGATCGTGCCCCGCATGCTGCGCGATGTGCACGAACGCGACCTGTCCGTCGAGGTGTTGGGGCGCCAGCTGCCCGCGCCGCTGGCGCTCGCGCCGGTGGGCGTGCTGTCGATCATGCACCCGGACGCGGAGTCCGCCGCCGCGAGGGCCGCCGCGGCGCAGGGTGTCCCGTACATCCTGTCCTCGGCCTCCAGCACCCCCATGGAGCAGGTCGCCGAGGCGATGGGTGACGCGGAGCGCTGGTTCCAGCTGTACTGGGCGAAGGACCGCGAGGTCACCCGGAGCTTCCTGAACCGGGCGAAGGCCGCCGGGTTCACCGCGCTGCTCGTCACCCTCGACACTCCCCTGCTGGCCTGGCGCCCGCGCGATCTCGACCAGGCCTACCTGCCGTTCCTGCACGGCGTCGGCACCGCCAACTACTTCTCCGACCCGGCGTTCCAGGCGGGCCTCGCCAAGCCGGTGCACGAGGACCCGAACGCGGCGGTGATGCACTTCGTCGGCATGTTCGCGGACCCCGGCAAGACCTGGCCCGACCTGGAGTTCCTGCGGGAGAACTGGGACGGGCCGATCGTCCTCAAGGGGATCCTGCACCCCGACGACGCCCGCCGTGCCGCGAGCGCCGGAATGGACGGCGTGGTCGTCTCCAACCACGGTGGCCGGCAGGTGGCGGGCTCGGTCGCGGCCGCCGACGCGCTGCCCCGCGTGGTCGAGGCGGCGGGCGACCGGTTGACCGTCCTCTTCGACAGCGGGATCCGTACGGGCGACGACATCTTCAAGGCGCTCGCACTCGGCGCCGAGGCCGTGCTCGTCGGACGCCCCTACGCCTATGGGCTCGGCCTCGACGGGCAGGCGGGCGTCGAGCACGTCGTCCGCTGTCTGCTCGCCGAGTTCGATCTCACGCTCGCCCTGTCGGGGCATGCCCGCCCCGCCACCATCGGCCCCGACGACCTGATCGAGGAAACCGCATGACCGACACGAAGAACGTCCTGGCCGTCGTCTCGCCGCACGTCGGGGGCCGCACGGCGGGCGCGGCACTCGCCACCGTCTTCCCCGGGGAGGCCCGCGTCACCGTCGTGGAGGCGACCGACGAGAACCCCGCCGCGCTGCGCGCCGCGCACATCATCATCACCGGACTCGGCCCGGTGACCGCCGAACACATCGCCGCCGCACCGGACTTGGAACTCGTCCAGTGCGCCAGCCACGGCTTCGACTACGTCGACCTGGACGCGGCGCGCGCCAAGGGCGTGCCCGTCTGCAACATCGGCTCCAGTGGCGCCGAGAAGCAGAATGTCGCCGAGCAGACCTTCGCGCTGATGCTGGCCCTCGCCAAGCAGCTCGTCCCGGCGCACACCGCGCTCGTCGACGCCGACTGGGCGCTGCCACGGCTGCAGCAGTCCATCACGGAACTGTCCGGAAAGACCCTGGGCATCGTCGGTCTCGGGCACATCGGCGAGGAAGTCGCCCGCCGCGCGCTCGCGTTCGACATGAGCATCGTGTACGCCGGGCCGCAGCCCGTCGACGCGCAGACGGAGGCCCGACTCGGCGGTGCCCGCCATGTCGAGCTCGACGAACTGCTGCGCACGTCGGACTACATCACGCTGCACGCGCCGCTCACCGATGACACCCGGCATCTGCTGAACGCCGAGCGGCTCGCGCTCCTCAAGCCGACCGCGTTCGTCGTCAACACCGCGCGGGGCGCCCTGATCGACCAGGACGCCCTCGCGGACGCGTTGGAAGCGGGCGCCCTGGCCGGAGCGGGAATCGACGTCTTCGACCCCGAACCGCCCACCGAGGCCCTGCGGTTGCTCAAGGCCCCGAACGTGGTCCTCTCACCGCATGTAGCGGGCGTGACGCGCGAGACCCTCGTCCGGATCGCGCTGGCGGCCGTCCAGAACGCCGCCGACTTCGTGGCCGGCAAGCCGCCGCGCGATGTCGTCTCGTAGCGTCACAGTCCGACTCCCGTGGTGATGTCGGGGAGTCGCAGGGGCAGCGGCAACGCGGGCGCCGGTCTCGCGTCGCCGTCGTCGTCACTGACGGCCACGGCGCGCGGCTCCTGGTAGGTCTCCGACGGGGTGGCCTCCGGTTCGGCGGGCACGCCCGTCGGCTGCTCGCCTCGCGGCTCCTTGGGCGTCGCAGGCGTGCTGTCGGCCGACGGCGGATCGCCGGCGGGCTGGGTCGAGGGGCTGGTCGTGCCCGCGATCGACAGCGACTCGGGGCCGGCCGAGGCCGCGTCGGTCCGCCACCGCTGCACATCGGAGCCGTCGCGCACTTTCACGACAGTGTCGGCGTCGGGGTCGGTGGACGCGGGCGCGACGGCGAGTCCGTCGTTCCACCGGGGCAGCAACTCGCCGCGCACGGTGAGGTCATAGCGCTCGTCGTCGCCGCGGGCCGCGCCCTTGGCGACACAGCGGTCCAGGAAGACGACACCGTTGTCAGCGTGCGAGTCGAGGCACAGCCCGGGGTTGGCGAGGCTGCGCAGCAGACCGTCTCCTTCGTACGACCACTGCTGGGTCCAGGCGGACGAGCACACCGCCAGCCTGGTCTCGGCGCCGGCCTTCGCCGTGCCGCCCCGAATGTCGAGGCACAGGTCGGCGGCGAGGTTGCGCAGCCGGGTCTGCTCGGTGGTCGTCGGGAGTCCGGCCGAGGTGGGTGGCGAGGACACGGCCGGCGGGGCCTGGGAGCCGGGGGTGGGTGACAGGGTGCGACTGCTGCTCGCTCCGGTGGAGGCCGTGGGGTCGGCCCCGCCGTCGTCGTGCGACCACAGGCTGGTGGCGAGGACGGTCACGAGCAGGGCTGCCGACAGGCCCGCACCGGTGAGCAGCGCCTTCGGCGGCCGCTGCCCCGGCTGAGCCGCGCCGCGCCGCGGAGCCGGGATCTGGGACAGCAGGCGATGGCGTCCACCGCTTCCAGGACGGCCGCCGCTGCCGGGACCGCCGCCGCTTCCCCGCCGCCTGCCGCCGAAGGGGGACCCGCCCCGGGGGCGCACCGCTTGCCCCGCGCGCCCCGGACGGGAGTCGAGATACCGCCGTGCGCCCCAGCCGAGTACCGCCTCAGCGAGCAGTACACCCAACCCGCCCTCGAAATGACTGAGTTGCTCGGCCGCGTAACGACAGTACGGGCACTCCATCAGATGGTCTTGCACATCGGGCAGCAAGGCACCGCCGCGGCGAATCGGTACGTCCAGCAACCGGTTGTAGAAGCCGCATTCCTTGCTCGGCGCGAGTTCCCGGTGGGCGCGTACACAGCCCTCCCGAAATTGCTCCCGGGCCTGCTCCAGAGCCGCCGACGCTATGTCGGTATCCATGCCTGACAGACCGGCTGGTACGGATATGGGCTCCGCCTCGACCTCGGTGTGCCACAGCAGGCACCGGGCCAGTGCCGGGAGAGCGTGGAAAGCGCGCTCGGCGAGCTTCCGATTTTCGGCCGTCATGGACTTCGCCGCGCGCATACCGCGGCCTCCGGCGGGTTTCCTCAAGTCCGGCACAACACCGGATATCCGATCGTCCGCGGACCACTCCTTCACGGTGTCTCTTACCGTGACGAGGAGTTGTGGCCGGAGCGCGAGACCGGAGTCGCCTTGCACGAGACGATCGAGCTCCCGATGGAAGGAGGTCGCGGTCACCATGGAGGCGACGTTTGCCGAAGAAGCGAGGCAGATGACGGCGTAGTCGTACGTCGGCTGCCAGTGCCGGGCCATCAACAGGGCGACGGGATGGGCGACATCGCTCTCCGGCCGGCCTCTCAGCAGGGCGGCGAGACTCTCGTCGGATTCGCCGGGAACGCCACTGGGCGGATAAGGGGGACGCGGGGGGTGGGGGGTGTGCACGGAGCGGGTTCCTTCCAAGGTGCAAGGTGGCACACAGAAGTTCTTGTCCGCCGAAAAGGAGCCCTGATTGGTGCATACCTTTTTGACGGGACGCCGGGAAAACGGTCGGGGGCGAAGGCCGTACGGAGACCGTCGGTCAAGAGCCTTATGGGCTCGACGACAGTCCCGGAATAACGAACGGCGATTCGGACCCGGCCATTGACCTTGCGCAGCACGTTCACCCTCGCACAACACGCTCATGACCAACAAGGCACTTGAGCAACATACGTATCATTGAAAGAAAGTCAGATCCCGAGGCAACTCGCGTCGCTCGCACCGGCTTTCGAAATTCCATGCGCCCCGTGTGAACCGCGCGCACACGCCGGCGGCCCGCGCACGCTCCCGGCACACGGAGCTCCGTAGTCCACTGGAACCGGCCCTTCTCGGAGGCCCCGCGCAGGACGGCGGCTCTCCCGCGCGAAACCGGCCGCCGGCCCCGATCCTCCCGCCCTCGGTCGGCGGCCCCGAGGGCGGGGCCCGCTGCCGGACTCGCGACCGAACGCCCCCGAGACTGGACGGCATTACCGCAATGGGGCCCCGCCAAGATGGCGTCGCCCGTGGTCCCGTCCATCGGCCTGCCGTGGGCAAAGCTCGCCAGAACGCAGGACGCCGCTCGGGGTTCCACGGACAGCGGGCATGGGCCGGAGGTACGGCGGCTGCGGTAGAGCACCACGGCCGCCTGCGCCAGGAATTCTCACGCCGCCCCAAAGGGCCGTGCATTCAGGCCGATTGAACTGTGCGGACGATGAGATCCCCCTCGCTCCTCCTCACCCCGAAGGCTGCCGCCGCGTGTCCGACGCCGGCTTCGAGACCGGTGACAACGCCCCCGTACAGGAGATGGGACGCTCTGTCAGATCTGCCAGGACCGCAGTCGGTCGGCCGCGCCTTAGACGTCGGTCTTGCCGGAGATCAGGTCGCGGGCGAGATCGACGAGGGCGCCGTACGGCGGGTCGATGCCCACGCCACTGACGAACATGGCGACCGCCGTCGAGCAGGCGAAGCGGGCGTTGGCAGCCGGTAACGGCTTCAGCAGGGCCAGAGTGTGCAGGAGCGCGGCGGCGCGCCAGGCCGGGTCGGAGTCGACGCCGAGCCGGGGCGAGTCGACGCGGTGGCGGGCCACGGCGGCGACGAGCGCCGAGAAGTCGTTGACCGTGGGCTGGTCGGGCAGCACCTCTTCGTGGCGCTGGAGCAGCCAGAGCACGTCGATATGGATGACGGCAGCCATCGGTCAGGCGACCCGCCCCTCACCCTTGGCGGGTGGCTCGTCCTCGGGGAAGGCGGCGGCGAACTCGTCGGCGTGCGCGGTGAAGAACTGGCGGAACACCTCCGCGCCTTCCTGCAGCGCCCGGTGTCGCACGATGTCGGCCGCGGCCGCCTCCCGCACCAGGGCTTTCATCGACGTACCGCGCTCCTTGGCCATCTGCCGCAGGTCCTCTAGTGTCCTGCGCCAGAGATCCGTCGGCAGAAGCGGGCGAGGGAGTCGAGGATCTCTTGGGCTGTCTTGGTCCAGATGAACGGCTTGGGGTCTT